>JBEKEJ010000058.1:0-14334 GCA_050013895.1 Verrucomicrobiota bacterium
CATCATGCCCGGCGGGCCGAAAGAAGCTTACGAGCAGGTCCGTCCAATCTTTGAGGCCGCAGCCGCGAAGATCAACGGCGAGCCATGCGTGACCTGGCTGGGCCCCGGTTCGGCCGGGCACTTCGTGAAGATGGTCCACAACGGCATCGAATACGGGATCATGCAACTGATCGCCGAGACCTATGACCTGATGAAACGTGGTTGGGGCTTGAACGACGATGAAGTGTGTGGGGTCTATGCTTCATGGAACAAGGACGAACTCAATGGCTATCTGGTGGAGATCACCAGCCATATTTTCTCCAAACAGGACGAGCAGACCGGCATGCGATTGATCGATGAAATCCTCGACGTAGCCAAACAGAAAGGCACCGGCATGTGGACCTCACAAAGCGCGATGGAACTGCAAGTGCCGATCCCGACGATTGACCTGGCAGTCGCGATGCGGGACTTGTCCGTTTTCGCGAAGGAGCGGGAGCAGGCCAGCGCGATTTATCGGCGATCCCTGCGGCGCTTCCACCGCGACCGCGACAGGTTCCTCGCGCAATTGTCCCGCGCATTTTATGCCGCGATGATCATCACCTATGCGCAGGGCCTGGCGCTTTTGGCGGTTGCTTCGGACAAATACAAATATCACCTCGATTTCGGAGCCGTGGCGCGGATCTGGCGGGGCGGTTGCATCATCCGCGCTGCATTGCTGGAAGACATTTGCGGTGCGTTTCGCGCGCGGCGCGAGCCGCCGAATTTGCTGCTGGATCCCAACTTGTCGCGCAAAGTCATGGAGCATCAGGAAGATTTGCGCCAGGTGGTGTGCCAGGCGGCGGAGTCGGGGGTGCCGGCCCCGGGGTTGATGGTTTCGCTGGGTTATCTTGACGCTTATCGCAGCGACTGGCTGCCCGCCAACCTTATCCAGGCGCAGCGGGACTATTTCGGAGCCCACACCTATGAGCGGAACGATGCCAAGGGCACGTTTCACACCGAATGGGAGAAGGAGTGAGAATCAATGAAAACGAATGACCAGCTCGAACCGACGGTATTCGTCATTTTTGGCGGAGCCGGTGACTTGACCTGGCGGAAACTCCTGCCGGCCCTGTATGACCTCTCCCAGGACCGCAGCTTGCCCGCCCAGTTTGCGATCATCGGGGTGGACCGCATCAAGCTCGGCGATGATGCTCTGCGCCGTCGGTTACACGATGGCGTCAATCAATTCTCCCGTTTCGGAAAAGCCCCGTCCGCCGCCTGGAACCAATTTGCGCAACACATCCGCTATGAGCAGGGCGATTTCAAGAAACTGCAAACTTATACGGCCCTGGGCGAACAATGCGCGAGGCTGGAAAAGGAATGGGGCGCCAGGGTCCACCGCGTCTTTTACATGGCCACACCACCGAGCATGTTCGGCGAAATCCCCAAATACCTCGGCAAGGCCGAGCTGGCGCGTGACCGGCAATGGGCGCGGATTGTGGTCGAGAAACCGATCGGCTATGACCTGGCATCCGCCCGCGCCTTGAATGCCATCCTTGCCGCAAATTTCGAGGAATCTCAGGTCTTCCGCATTGATCATTATCTGGGCAAGGAAACGGTGCAGAACATTCTGGCCTTCCGATTTGCCAATCCTCTTTTCGAGCCGATCTGGAACCGGCGCTATGTCGAATGTGTCACCATCACCGCCGTCGAAGCGGTCGGGGTCGAACATCGCGGCGGCTATTACGACCACGCCGGAGCCTTGCGCGACATGGTGCAGAACCACCTGATGCAACTGCTTTGTCTCGTCGCGATGGAACCGATGGTCTCCTTCGAAGCCGACGAGATTCGCAACAAAAAAGTAGATGTTCTCCATGCCGTTCGTCCGATTGAACGGGACGCCGTCCACCAATGCGTGGTGCGCGGGCAATACGGCCAGGGTTGGGTCGGCGGCAAAAAAGTTCCCGGTTACCGCGAAGAAGACGGCGTGGCGCCGGAATCCCAAACCGAGACGTTTGTTGCGCTCCGGCTGTTTATTGACAATTGGCGCTGGCAGGGCGTGCCGTTCTATCTCCGTACCGGGAAGCGGCTATCCCGGCAGGCCTCGGAAATTACGATCCAGTTTCGTGGAGTGCCGCATCAGTCGTTTCCGGTTGAGTCCACTCTCGATTGGCAATCGTCCCGGCTGGTCATGTCCATCCAGCCCGACGAAGGCATCGTGCTGCGCTTTCAGGCCAAGCACCCCGGGCCGAAGATGCACCTGCGCTCCGTGGAAATGCAGTTCAATTACCAGGACGCCTTCGCCGCCCAGTCGCCTGACGCTTATGAAACGTTGCTTTGGGACGTCATGAAGAATGACGCCACGCTGTTCATGCGTGCTGACCAGGTCGAAGCGGCCTGGCGGTTGTTGCTGCCGGTGCTCGAGGTCTGGGCGGTGGCTCCGCCCAGTGACTTCCCCAATTACGCCGCTGGCACCTGGGGACCTGAGGACGCCCAGGGTCTGCTGGCTCAAGGACACAGCTGGCCGTTGCCAACCGAACTGGTGGAACAGTGTAAAAAAAAGGGAAAGAATACCTGACTTAATATAACATGAAAACTCCGATCGAATATATAATCATCGCGGTTCCTTTTCACGCCGATGCCGCAACCCATGACGAGCTTGCGCGGAACGTTAACGAAAAATTAAGCGGCGGGTACGAATTATATGGTCCACCGTTCCTCAGCGAGGAAATGATGTACCAGGCAATGACGAAGCCGATCCAGCCAAACTGACCGGCAAACGACCAAAGGGAGGCCAATCGCATGACAGTCCTGGTCATTGATGTCGGTGGCACGCATGTGAAGTTGCTCGCCACGGGCCACCAGCAGCGGGTCGAATTTTCGTCCGGTCCGAAAATGACGCCCGCGAAGATGGTCGCCGCGGTACGGACCGCCACAGCCGGCTGGAAATATGACGCCGTCTCGATCGGCTATCCTGGGGCTGTGGTTCACGGTCGTCCCATCATCGAACCCCGCCATCTTGGACCCGGCTGGGTTGGATTTGATTTTAAAAGGGCGTTCGACCGGCCGGTAAAAATTGTCAATGACGCGGCGATGCAGGCACTCGGCAGTTATCAAGGCGGGCGGATGCTGTTTCTCGGTTTGGGCACGGGGCTTGGTTCAGCGCTGATCGCGGAAAATGTGCTGGAGCCGATGGAACTGGCCCACTTGCCTTATAAGAAGGGCCGGACCTTTGAAGATTATGTCGGGCTGGCCGGCCTGGAGCGGCTGGGGAAAACGAAATGGCGTCATCACGTGAAGGCAGTCATCCGGCAACTCAAGAGTGCGGTGCAGGCTGACTATGTTGTGCTCGGAGGAGGTAATGCCAGACTGCTCAAGAAACTTCCGCCCGCCACGCGCCTGGGAGATAATTCCAACGCATTCCGAGGCGGATATCGCCTTTGGCACAAACTTTACAGCGGCGCAGTTCATAATCGGTTCGTCCATTGACTCATGAAAAGAAAAACTCCCAAGCGTTCGGTTCCCGCCAAAATCGTTTTCCTGTTCGACGTGGACAACACGCTGCTCGACAACGACCAGGTCATCGCCGACCTGAGCAAATATCTCCAGCGCGAGTTCGGCCCCAAGCGGGCGCAGTGTTACTGGACCATTTTTGAGCAGTTGCGAACCCGGCTTGGTTACGCCGATTATTTGGGCGCCTTGCAGCGTTACCGAAGCGACTATCCGCACGATTTGGGTCTGCTGGCCGTCGCACGTTTCCTCATCAACTATCCCTTTGCCAATCGTCTCTTCCCGAACTCGCTCGATGTGATTGAACGCGTCAAGCAATGGGGAACAGCCGTCCTGCTTACCGATGGCGACGTCGTTTTTCAGCCGCGCAAAGTGGAACGCTCCGGACTTTACGAAGCGGTTGATGGGCGCGCGTTGATTTACGTGCATAAAGAGCGCGAGCTGGGCGACGTGGAAGCACGGTATCCGGCGGTTCATTATGTAATGGTGGATGACAAGCTGCGCATCCTTGCCGCCATCAAGAAAATCTGGGGCCGGCGGGTGACGACCGTCTTCGTGCGGCAGGGGCACTACGCTCGAGATCCAAAAATTATGGCAACCTGCGCGCCGGCTGACCTGACCATCGGGCGCATCGGCGATTTGTTGAACTATGACCCGCAAAACTTTGTTCCGCGAGCCACCCGGGTTGATCGGGTAAGCGTTTGATATCTTGATATGAATCCAACTGAAAACCCCGTCGCGTTCGGCGCCCCCGGAATCGAACCCCGCTGGACTTCCAGTGCGAAGGAAGGCTTGGGTACCGCTTATCATACGAGCTGCCGGCTTTGGTTCACACTCAGCCACGGCATCGTCAACGAAATCTACTACCCGACCGTGGACCAACCGAACACGCGCGATTTCCAATTCTTGATCAGCGACGGGGAATCGTTTTGCCACGAGGAAAAACGCGACCTCGATCACCGGATCGAATACCCGGAGAAAGATTGTCTTTTCTACCGCCTCACCAATTCGGAACGCGGCGGACGTTACCGCCTCATCAAGCACATCCTCGCCGATCCGCACCGTTCGGTGCTGCTCGTGCATACGAAACTCGAAGTGCTCGACGACTCGCTGCGTGGCAAGTTGCGACTCTACGCGTTGCTGGCTCCGCACCTCGCGCGACAGGGCGCGGGCAATTCCGGTTGGTGTTCCGAGATCGGCGGCAATAACCTGCTCCAGGCCTCTCGCAAGGATGTGCATTTGGCCATGGGATGCAGCAGGGGGTTTTCGCGGCGCTCCGTCGGGTATGTCGGTGCCAGCGACGGTTGGCAGGATTTGATGAAACATTTCAAGATGGACTGGGAATTCCGCGCCGCCGGGCATGGCAACATCGCGCTGACAGGCGAAATTGATCTTCAGGGCGGCGATGAGTTCGCGATCGCCATTGCGCTGGGGAGGAGTTGTCAGAGCACCGGGGCGAAATTACTACAATCGCTGGCGGAGCCGTTCGACGTACATCGCGAAGCCTATGTTCGTCAGTGGCAGCGCACGGTGATCAATCCGAAGTACGATTTCAGCGGGAACACGGCAGACGGCGGTCACCTGTACCGGCTGAGCCGCTGTATCCTGCTCGCTCACGAAGACAAATCATTTCAAGGCGCCTTGGTGGCGTCGATGAGCATCCCTTGGGGCGAGACCAAGAGCGACGAGGATCTGGGCGGTTATCATCTGGTCTGGACACGTGACCTGGTGCAGAGCGCGACCGCACTCCTGGCCACCGGCCAGACCGGGACCCCCCTGCGTGCTTTGATCTGGCTTGCCGCCATTCAGCGGACAGACGGCCGGTTCCCACAAAATAGCTGGATCGATGGGAACGCTTTTTGGACCGGTGTGCAACTCGATGAAGTTGCCGCTCCCATCCTGCTGGCGTGGCGCTTGCATCGCGAAGGCGTCACGCTGGGCCGGTTCAATCCTTACGTCATGATTTTGCGTGCCGCGGCCTACCTCATCCGACAGGGACCGGTAACCGCACAGGAACGCTGGGAGGAGGCCGCCGGCTATTCTCCTTCGACGCTCGCCGCGGTCATCGCCGGCCTGGTTTGTGCCGCGGAGTTTGCCAAACAGAACGGTGAAACCGGCGCTGCGGACTTCATTTTGCAGTATGCCGACTGGTTGGCGGCGCACATAGAAGAATGGACCGTCACCACGGCTGGTGAATTGGTCAAAGGTCTCCGACGTCACTATATTCGAATCAATCCCACGGATCCGGAGGCACCCGATCCGCACGCCGACCCGAACACGACGATGCTCGTCGTCCCCAGCGGCGGTGGTCTCCATCCGGCAAGGAACGTGGTCGGCGGCGATTTTCTTCAACTTGTGCGACTCGGCATTCGCGCGGCCGACGATCCCCTCGTGCGCGATTCCATCAACGTCATTGATCACCTGCTCCAACGCGAACTGCCGCAAGGTCCGGGCTGGCACCGCTACAATCACGATGGCTACGGCCAGAAAGACGACGGCAGTGCTTTCGACGGCGCGGGCATCGGCCGCTGCTGGCCGATATTGACGGGCGAGCGCGGGCATTACGAACTCGCGGCCGGGCACGATCCCAAGCTGTTTATTGCCGCGATGGAAGAATTCGCCAACGAAGGCGGCCTGATCAGCGAGCAGTTGTGGGACGCCGACGACCTGCCGGCGAAGGAATTGAAGCGCGGGCAGCCCACGGGTGCGGCCATGCCGCTGTGCTGGTCGCATGCGGAATATGTCTCCCTCGTGCGCAGTGCCCATGACGGCGTGTGTTTTGACCGGGTCGAACCGGCCTTCCAGCGCTACGTCGTCAAGCCGGTCAAAAGCCGGCACGAAATGTGGAGCGTCCGCCATTCGATTCGCCGCCTGCCGCCGGGACAAATCCTGCGGCTCATTGTCGAGGCCGACGCAACCATCGTCTGGACCGCCGATGACTGGGCAACCACCAACAAAATTGAGGCTGCTTCTGTCAGTGCGCTGAATATGTGGTTCGCCGATCTTCCCACGGAGGACTGCCCGGATGGCTCCGTGATCGAGTTCACTTTCTACTGGAAAGAAGCCCGGCACTGGGAAGGCAGGAATTATTCCGTTGCGGTCAACGGACCAAAGTAATTGTGCGCCGGTAATGCGGAGATTCATCAAAAATGAGTATGCCTGGACATAATGCCAAGACCGGCGAGCGGGGAAGAAGACGGATGCCCAGCGCAGAACCTTCACCAATCGTGCTGACGATCGGCCATTCCACACGCACGTTCGAAGAATTCGTCGGTCTGCTTCAGGCACACGCTGTATCTCGCGTCGTGGATGTGCGGACGGTGCCGCGCTCCTGGCACAACCCACAGTTCAACAAGACTTCATTGCCCCGGGCATTGAAGAAAGCCGGCTTGGGATACGTTCACCTGCCGAGACTGGGTGGCCTGCGTCATGCGAAACGCGATTCGATCAACCTAGGCTGGCGAAATGCCTCCTTTCGGGGTTATGCGGATTACATGCAGACGCCGGAGTTTGAGCAGAGCCTCGAAAAATTGATCCGGTTGACGAACCAGGACCACATTGCCTTGATGTGTGCCGAAGCGGTGCCCTGGCGCTGTCATCGCTCGCTCATCGCCGATGCCTTGCTGGTTCGGGGAATCCGCATCGAGGACATCATGAGTCCAACTCGCCGCCAGGTTCATGCTCTCACGCCCTTTGCGAAGGTCCGAGGCACCGCGATCACCTATCCAACCGAAGTCTCACGGAGTAATCCAAAGAAGCCGTCGGCCAAACGCTCTGGACCACGCCAATCAAATAAACCTGATTCACCCTAGAACCTGATTCCTTATGCAGGCATTCGACGAAGTCCATCAAGCTGTCCACTATCCACCGGATCGCCGTTTTCGTGTCCGGATCAATCCCTGGTTCGTTTTTGCGTTTGCCGTTGTCGCTCTCGCTCCAGTGGCGATTGCGTGGGGACAATATCTGATCGCCGGGCTTCCAACGGCGACTTTCCTGCCGCCAATCAATCTGAATAATCCTCCGAGTCCGCATGGTTTCCCCGCATGGCTGCGATTGACCCATTTTGTGAATTTCTTTTTTCTGATGCTGCTGGTCCGCAGCGGACTCTCCATTTTGATGGATCACCCACGACTTTATTGGAACCGTGATTGCACGCCGAACTCGGAGTGGATGCGGTTTACGCCGCTCGAAGTGCCCATGGACCGCTTGTGGACGGCAAAGGACGACGCCCGTTACATTTCCCCGATGGTCGCATTGCCGGGGTATCGGCACACCGTGGGGATGGCGCGAGCATGGCATTTCCTCTCGGTTTACGGATTTCTTCTCAATGGATTCATCTTTGTCGCGTTGCTTCTTTTCACTGATCAATGGAAGCGCCTGGTTCCGACCTCATGGGAAATCGTGCCTGCCACCTGGAAAACTTTTGTCTATTACGCCACCCTCCATATGCCGGCGGAACCAAACGGCTTCTATCAATTCAATCCACTGCAACAGCTTTCATACTTCGCGGTCATTTTCGTCATGTGTCCGCTGTCCGCGTTGACCGGAATAGCGATGTCCCCGGCGGTTGATAATCGGTTCCCCTTTTTCCCAAGGCTCTTCGGGAGCAGGCAGGGAGCGCGATCCATCCATTTCATTTTGCTGATTGGTTACCTGTGCTTTCTGGCGGGGCATGTGGGAATGGTCGTAATCACCGGATTTGCGAGAAACATGAACCACATCGTTACGGGACATGATGACGGGCGCCCCATCGGCATGATTGTCGGTCTCATCGCCATTGGCCTCGTAATGTTTTCCTGGGTCCTCTTTCACTTTATCGCATGGAAATATCCTCGTGCCATGCAACATGCCTATGAAGCCCTCGCCGGGCTGTTTCACTGGAATGTGTTGAGCCATCTCAAGCCCGATGAACATTATACACAAAAAGACATTTCCCCATTCTTCTGGCCGAATGGAAAGCTGCCGGTCTCCGACAAATGGAAGCAACTCGCGGCGAATGGATTCCAGGATTTCAAGTTGAAGATTGGTGGTTTGGTGGAAAATCCGGTCGAGCTTTCTCTGGCGGAACTTCGTGCGCTCGGCAAGGAAGAATACATCTCCATGCATCATTGCATCCAGGGCTGGTCGGGAATCGCACAGTGGGGAGGGCTTCCGTTCAAGCATTTGATCGAGATCGTCAAACCCAGGCCCGAAGCAAAAGTCGTGGCTTTTTATTCCTACGGCGAAGCATTGTACGGTGGAGAATACTACGACACGCAAACCATCGAAACCGCGCTCAAAGCGCGATGTTTGCTTGCCTATGAGATGAACCAGGCTCCACTGCCTGAAGTGTATGGCGCTCCGCTTCGACTGCGCGTTGAAAACCAACTCGGCTACAAAATGGTTAAGTGGATAGAACGCATTGAATTCGTCGAAACGGAAAAGACTCTGGGCAAGGGAGCAGGAGGCAAAAACGAGGATGATGAATATTTTGACATTCTGCCCAACATTTGAGGTACCTTTCCGGCGCCCATCCACGGCCACGATATGCTCTAAAAAAATATGAATTCTCCAACTCATTTCATCCCCATTTGTCCGGATGTGGCCGCGGCGTTGAGCTTGGAGGTCCGGAGCTGAAATCTGATATGATGCAATCCATCCTGACGATCAATGGCGGCTCATCGAGCATCAAGTTCGCACTGTACCAGGTTGGCGAACCACTGAAGCGATGGCTTGATGGAAAAATTGACCGCATCGGCCTGAACGGGACGAATCTGGTGTTCAAAGACCCGATCAGAAATCAGCAGGACAGCCGCAGTGTCGCCGTCTCCGACCACAAATCGGCGGCGAATTTCCTGATTGATTGGCTCGAAAAGCAGAATGGTTTCGAATCAGTCCGGGCGGTGGGACACCGCGTGGTCCATGGGATGAAACACATCCAGCCCGAGGTGGTCACCCAGGAATTGCTGGATGAACTGCATCGCATCAGGCCGTACGACCCGGATCATCTGCCCCGCGAGATTGAACTGATTGAGGCGTTCCGACAGCGTCATCCGAAACTGCCTCAGGTGGCCTGCTTCGACACGGCGTTTCATCAGACCATGCCGCGCGTAGCCAAGCTGCTGCCGATTCCGCGGCGTTTCGACGCGAAGGGAGTCCAACGCTACGGTTTCCACGGTTTGTCCTATGCCTATCTGATGGAAGAACTCGGGCGCCTCGGCGACCCGGCGGCAGCGAAAGGCTGTGTGATCCTCGCGCATCTCGGCAACGGTGCCAGCCTGGCCGCCGTGCGTAGCGGCAAAAGCATTGACACCAGCATGGGCTTCACGCCGACGGCAGGATTGGTGATGAGCACCCGCTCAGGTGATCTGGATCCGGGCCTGGCACCATATCTGGCGCGATCCGAGCAGATGACCACAAATCAGTTTTACGAAATGGTGAATCACAAGTCCGGACTGCTCGGTGTTTCTGATACCAGTTCCGACATGCGAGACTTGCTCGACTATGAAACGCAGGATGTGCGGGCGGCCGAAGCCGTGGCGCTGTTTTGCTATCAGGCGAAAAAGTGGATTGGCTCCTTCGCCGCGGCGCTCGGCGGATTGGATACGTTGGTTTTCGCCGCTGGCATCGGAGAAAACTGTCCGGCCATTCGTGCCCGTATCTGTGACGGGCTTGGTTTTCTGGGCATCGAATTGAACAAGACGCGCAACACGCAGAATGCGGCAGTGATTTCCACAGAAGGCAGCCGGGCCACGGTTCGCGTCATTCGCACGGACGAAGAACTGATGATTGCGCGCTCGGTATGCCGCATTCTCGAACCCGGGGCAGTGAACAAAAGGATTGAACCATGAAAACCAACACACTCACGCCGGAACTGCTACACAAGATGGACGCCTATTGGCGCGCCGCCAACTATTTGTCGGTCGGCCAGATTTATCTCTTCGACAATCCGCTACTGAAGCGGCCGCTGACGCTCGCGGATGTGAAGCACATGCTGCTGGGACACTGGGGCACGACTCCCGGGCAGAACTTCATTTACGTCCACCTGAACCGGATCATTAAAAAATACGACCTCGACATGATTTATGTCTCCGGCCCCGGACATGGCGGCCCGGCCGTGGTGGGCAATACGTATCTTGAAGGCACTTACAGTGAAATCTATCCCGATATCAGCCAGGATGAAGCCGGGCTGCGGAAGCTCTTTGTTCAGTTTTCGTTTCCCGGAGGAATTCCCAGCCATGTATCACCGGAGTGTCCAGGCTCCATTCACGAAGGTGGCGAACTGGGCTATTCGCTCAGCCATTCGTTCGGGGCGGTGTTCGACAATCCCGATCTCATCGTCGCCTGCGTTGTCGGCGATGGCGAGGCGGAAACCGGACCGCTGGCCACGGCATGGCATTCCAACAAGTTTCTCAATCCGGCCACCGACGGCGCGGTGTTGCCGATCCTGCATCTCAACGGCTACAAGATTTCCAACCCGACCCTCCTTGCGCGCATCACCCGCGAGGAATTGGAGCAGTTGCTCTGCGGCTACGGTTGGACGCCCATGTTCGTCGAAGGGCACGAACCAGCGCTGATGCATGAAGCCATGGCCACGGCCCTGGACACGGTGGTGGAGCAGATCAAGAAAATCCAGCAGAACGCCCGAGTCCATGGCGACCTCACGCGTCCGCGCTGGCCGATGATCGTGCTCAATTCACCCAAGGGCTGGACCGGACCGAAGGTGGTTGATGGACTTCAAGTTGAAGGAACATTTCGTTCACATCAAGTGCCGCTTTCCGACCCGGCCGCCCATCCCGAACACCTTAAGCTGCTGGAAGACTGGCTGCGGAGCTATCGGCCCGAGGAACTTTTCGATGAGCAGGGCCGCCTGAAGCCGGAAGTGGCCGAACTGGCACCCAAGGGTGAACGACGCATGGGCGCGAATCCCCACGCCAACGGCGGCGAACTGCTGCGTGACCTGCGCATGCCGGATTTCCGCGATTACGCGGAGGCCGTGCCGTCGCCGGGAGTGCGCGGCATCGGCGATACGCGCGTGCTCGGACCTTTCTTGCGCGACGTCGCGAAGCTGAACCAGGAGCAGCGAAACTTTCGGGTCTTCGGTCCGGATGAAACGCTCTCCAACGGCCTGGCCGCTCTCTTTGAAACGACCGAACGCCAATGGGACGCTGCGACCGTGCCGAATGACGAATGGCTCGCGCCCACCGGACGTGTGATGGAAATGCTCAGCGAGCACCAATGCGAAGGCTGGCTTGAGGGCTACCTGCTCACCGGGCGCCACGGACTCTTCAACTGCTACGAGGCGTTCATCCATATCGTCGATTCGATGTTCAACCAGCACGCCAAGTGGCTGAAGGTTACGTCGCGCCTGCCGTGGCGGCGGAAAATCGCCTCGTTGAACTACCTGCTGGCCTCGCACGTCTGGCGCCAGGATCATAACGGTTTCACCCACCAGGATCCCGGCTTCCTCGATGTGGTCGTGAACAAAAAGGCCGAGATCGTGCGCGTCTATCTGCCCCCCGATGCGAATTGTCTGCTGTCGGTGATGGACCACTGCCTGCGCAGCCGCCATTACGTCAATGTCGTCGTCGCGGGCAAGCACCCCGCGCCGCAGTGGCTGACGATGGATGCCGCCGTCAAGCACTGCACCGAAGGCATCGGCATCTGGCAGTGGGCCAGCAACGACCAGGGTGCTGCGCCCGACGTGGTCATGGCCTGCTGCGGCGACGTGCCCACATTGGAGACGCTCGCCGCCGTCTCCATCCTGCGCGAGCATCTGCCCGACCTGAAAATCCGGGTGGTCAACGTCGTGGACCTGTTCAAATTGGAGCCGCAAACCGAGCACCCGCACGGGTTGTGCGACAGGGATTTCGACGAGCTTTTCACCAAGGACAAGCCGGTCATCTTCGCCTTCCATGCCTATCCGTGGTTGATCCACCGGCTGACCTACCGCCGCACCAACCACGACAACATCCACGTCCGCGGCTACAAGGAAGAGGGCACCATCACCACGCCCTTCGACATGACGGTGCTGAATGACTTGGACCGCTTCCATCTCGTGATGGACACCGTTGACCGCCTGCCGCAGACCGGCGCCAAGGGCATCTACTTGAAACAACAGCTCAGAGACAAGCTGGTCGAACACAAGCAATACATTGATAAAAACGGCCAGGACCTGCCGGAAATCCGCAATTGGAAATGGCAGGTAACGGCTTTATGAATACGAGAAATCTAATAGACACCGCGAAAACCCTGATCGCAGGTGATAAAGGGCTGCTGGCGATGGATGAAAGCAATCCCACTTGCAACAAACGATTCGCCAAGAGTATCTCACCCATCATCAGAACGAACGCAACCACCAAGGCCTCGCTAATGTTATACCCTTTCCGGAGCAGCAAATGAGCTGTCGGGACGGGAGCATCCGCAAATCCGAGAGGCTCGGCGGACTGCTCAACTTCTATCATCGCATCGCCGCTTGATCTCTGCCATCCGTGAACACCATTCGCCGCGCTGAACTGACATGATCCGCTCGGCTGAAATAAATGACCGACGCCTTTTAACTCAGCTCCCCTCTACCCTGCCCCACGGCAATCATGCTTGGCGAAGCGTCTCTCAACAATGAACTTCTGCCATACTCCTGCTCTACTTTCGTCCGGATGAATTATTTGACCACACACGATAAGCTGGCTCCAGAGGCAGGGCTCGGCGCTGTTATCGCTCAATTTTGTTGAGCTTTCAGTACGTGTTTACAATGACTTCCATCACTCGTCGAGCAGTTTCTGTCACGTGTTAAACGGTGTATTTCACTCTAAATTTCTGACAGTTCTTCCGACAGTTGCCGATGTCGATGCCGGTGCCCCAGGTGCCCCAACGCACGGTGATCATCGGGCGCATTCGCAAAGACGCCGTGCTGCATGAACTGCCGAAAGTTCACCCCGCCTTAGGGCGCAAACGCAAATATGGCCAATTGCTGGCGACTCTCGAACAGTTGCTTCCGGACGACCAAGTGCCTTTCCAAACGGTGCGGTCTTTTGCCGCCGGCAAAGTTCATGATTTTCAAATCAAGCGTCTGGGGCCGGTGTTGATGAGTTTGGACCGGGCGGCCCGACCGGTTCAGATCCTCGTCATCAAGGCGCTGGGCTACCGCCTCAAAAAGGGAGGCAAATTGCTCTATCGCACCCCCGCCTTCCTGGTCTGCACCGATCCACAAATGGCGCTGGAGGATTTTCTCGAGGATTTTCTATGGCGCTGGGATATTGAGGTCAATTTCCAAGACGAGAAAACCATTTTTGGGGTGGGCTAAGCCCAGGTTCGAACCGAAGCTTCCAACCAAAACGCTCCCGCTTTGGCTGTGGCGGCCTAAAATGAATGGGCCAAACTCCAGCTATGGGGTGTTCAGCCCACGAAGCCGAAAAGGTTGCCCTTAGCCACGACGACGTCAGGGTCGCCGGGAATGCATGCCGAATCTTTCTGCATCGAGGCAGCCCTGTGCCGCTTTGGCTGAAGGCGATAGCCCGGATGATTGGCTTCCGGCGTGATGATCTCGAACGAACACATTGGAAGAAGCTTTCGCATTCAATGGTTGAGGATTGATGTGGCCGTGTCGGAAGTTGGCTTCATGAAATTCCTGGTAGGGTAACACCCCATAGCACCCGCAGAGTCTCTCTGCGTATCGTTATGTAGCGGCCCACGCAATTTGCATGAAAGACAAATTTATGTTACAAAGCATTAAACAGTTGTACGGAGACAAACTCGGGACGTCGGCTGGCGAAATCGGCCACGTGAAGGACTTCTATTTTGACGATCAGAACTGGGCGGTGCGTTATGTGGTCGCGGATACGGGTTCCTGGTTGTCGGGACGTCTGGTGCTTATCTCTCCCCATGCCT
>JBEKEJ010000059.1:0-14199 GCA_050013895.1 Verrucomicrobiota bacterium
CACGTTCGGGACCTTCTTCAATTCTTCCGGCGGAAGTTCGTAGATGTTTTTGTCGAGCGGTTCGCCAGGATTGATCTTGTTTTCGATGCCGTCAAGGCCGGCCATGAGCAGCGCGGCGAAGCAGAGATACGGATTCGCCGCCGGATCCGGCGGACGATATTCGAGGCGCTTGGATTTGGGGCTGTCGCTGTAGGTCGGAATGCGGACGGCGGCGCTGCGGTTGCGCGCCGAGTAAGCGAGATTGACCGGCGCTTCGTATCCGGGCACGAGGCGCTTGTAGCTGTTCGTGGTCGGATTGCAAATGGCGCACAGGGCCTTGGCGTGCTTGAGCAGCCCGCCGGCGTAGTGGAGCGCCATTTTGCTGAGGCCGCCGTATTCGTTGCCGGCGAAGAGCGGCTTGCCTTTCTTCCAGATGCTCTGATGGGTGTGCATGCCCGAACCGTTGTCGCCAAAGAGGGGCTTGGGCATGAAACAGGCGGTCTTGCCGTGCCTGCGGGCGACGTTTTTCACGACGTATTTGAAAATCATCATCCAGTCCGCGGCGGTGACGAGCGGGCTGAAGCGGTAGTCAATTTCCGCCTGGCCGGCCGTGGCGACTTCGTGGTGCTGCTTCTCGACGAGCACGCCCAATTGCTCCATCACCAGCACCATTTCGGTGCGGATGTCCTGCTGGGTGTCCAGCGGCGGGACCGGGAAATAACCCTCCTTGTGGCGGATCTTGTTGCCGAGGTTGGGCATTTCGTCGCGGCCCGTGTTCCAGATGCCTTCGTCGGAATCAATGCTGTAAAACGTGCCGTTGCACTTGGAATCGAATTGCACGTTGTCAAAGATGAAAAATTCGGCTTCCGGGCCGAAAAAGGCCTGGTCGCCGATGCCGGTGGAGATGAGATATTTTTCCGCCTTCTGCGCGATGCCGCGCGGGTCGCGGCTGTAAGACTCCAGCGTGCCGGTTTCGGCAACGGTGCAGGTGAGACTCAACGTCGGCACGGCCATGAACGGATCAATGAACGCCGTCTCCGGGTCGGGCATGGCCAGCATGTCGCTGGCCTCAATGCTCTTCCAGCCGCGGATGGAGGAGCCGTCGAAGCCGAGGCCCTCGGCGAAGGTGTCTTCGGACAGTTCGTTGATGGGCATGGTGAAGTGCTGCCAGGTGCCGAAGGTGTCCACGAACTTGATGTCCACCATTTTCGCGCCGGCCTTTTTTGCCATTTCAATAACACTCTTGGGTGTAGCCATATTTTAAGATGTGAAGTGGTTGATTGTTTGTCTGTCTGTTAGTGCAGTCGAAAATCGAAAGCTGCGCCGGGCGTGACTTTCGCCAACAACCGGCGCAGCGTCGAGCTTTTTTTTGGTTAACCGACGTAGCCTTCCTCGCCATGTTCATTGATGTCCAGACCCTGGATTTCAACTTCCTCTGTCGGGCGCAGGCCGACCAGCGCTTTGACGATATAGGCGAGGATCACGGTTCCGATCACGCTCAACATGATGGTGACGCCGACCGCCTTAAGCTGTTCCCAGACCAGCGGTTGAAACACGCGGTCGGTCACGTAAGCCTTGAGATTGGTGGCCAGGTTGCCGTTGGCGGCGTTTCGGGCCAGCATGCCGGTCATGATGGCGCCCGTCATGCCGCCGACGCCATGCACGCCGAACGTGTCCAGCGCATCGTCATAGCCCAGCCAGCCCTTGATCTTGTAGCACATGAACCAGCAGATCGTGCCCGCCGCGATGCCGATCCAGATGGAGCCTTGCGGGGTGACGTAACCGCAAGCCGGCGTAATGACCACCAGGCCCGCGACCGCGCCGGAGCAGAAACCCAGCACGCTCGGCCGGCCCTTGACGATCCATTCCCACATCGGCCAGACGAACGAGGCAATCGCCGTCGCAATGGTCGTGGTGGTGAAGGCGTTGGCCGCGATCACATCACCAGCCACTGCCGAACCGGAATTGAATCCGTACCAGCCCACCCACAACATGCCGGTGCCGATGCAGGTCAGCACGAGGCTGTGCGGCGCGAAGCTCTCCCGGCCAAATCCTTTGCGTTTGCCGAGGATCAGGCACAGCACGAGCGCCGACCAGCCGGAGGTCATGTGCACCACCGTGCCGCCCGCGAAGTCCATGGCCTTGATCTTGGCGCCGGCATTCCACACCCCGTTCATCGCGCCATTGATGCCCCAGACCGCGTGGCCTTGCGTGAAATAAACGAAGAGCATCCACAGGATCATGAAGATGAAGATGGCCTTGAATTTCATGCGCTCGGCGATGGAGCCGATGATGAGCGCCGGCGTGATGACGGCGAACATCAATTGAAACATGGAGAACACGTTCTCGGAAACCCAATAGGAATAATTACCGTTGGGCGCCGAGGAGACGTTGTGCAGCATCCAGCAAATCATCGGACTGCCAACCCAGCCGGAAAGGAGGTCTTCCTTGTCGGGCGCGTTGGTGCCGCCAAAGATCATGCCGTAGCCCACGAACACCCAGAGGATGGTCACCAGACCGGTGATCAAGAAACATTGCGCGAGCACGGACAGGACGTTTTTGCGCCGCACCATGCCGCCGTAGAACAGCGCCAGACCGGGCAAGGTCATGAACAACACCAACGCGGTGCTGGTCAGCAGCCAGGCATTGTGTCCCGGACCGGGATAGGGGCTGGCGCCGCCCGTGCTGTTCACCAGGCTGCTGACGATGGGCGAAGTGGCAATTACCCCGTTGGTGTCCTTCAAAGGAGCAATCGGGTCGCCATTGGAAATATAAGCTTCCAACGACATGACCCGCTGCTCCAAAGTGGCCGCGGGGGGCGTGTTCGTGGAAGTGTCCGCGCGCGATGAATAAGCGCCGAACACGGTGGTTGCAATCAAAGCGACAGTTAAAAGGTATCGTTTCATGGTTTTGTGTTTGAAAAGGGTTTCAGGGGTTGGGGGTCAAACGGCAGCTTCGCCTTTCTCGTCGGTGCGAATGCGCACGGCCTGTTCCACGGGGGAAACAAACACCTTGCCATCGCCGATCTTGCCGGTCTTGGCGGATCGGACGATCGCGCCCACGGCGGCGTCGGTCTGGCCATCGGCCACGACCAGTTCGACTTTTATTTTCGGCAGGAAATCCACGGTGTATTCGCTGCCGCGATAGATTTCGGTGTGACCCTTCTGGCGGCCAAACCCCTTGACCTCGCTCACGGTCATTCCTTCGATGCCGATTTCGCTGAGGGCGTCCTTGACTTCCTCGAGTTTGAACGGTTTGATGATCGCTTCAATTTTCTTCATATTTTTTCATTGCCGTCAGGCCGCGCTCCGGCGGAACGCTGGAGCACACCCGCGTTGCGGCGCGTTAAGCAGCGGCAATGCCAAGCCGGATTTGGCCGCGAGGGAACACGCAGCAACGCCTGATTTTATCGGGCAACAATAAATCCCGCCAAAAGGGCACGCGGAAAAAAACGTGTTGTGATTTGCGCAGTGAAGAAAATTTTCGCCACCTCCGGAGCGAAAGAAAAATGTGCCAGAGAATAACCGGAACGGACAATTCAACACGGCCGTGCTGATTGACCGCCAGGGCCAGGTGGCCGGCTATTACCGGAAGGTCTTCGTGTTTTGGGGCGATCCGCAGCGGCGGGGAGATCAACGCGATCCGCACCAAGGGCGGGAAGGTGTAAAAGAGGCGTAAAAACGCATTGACTTTCCTTCCGGCCTCCCGATCAATGCTGCCGATGAATTGGTGAATAATAAATGAACACACGTCCCCCCTGTCTTGTTGTTGTGGCCGCGGTTGCGCTGGTAACTTTTGCGTTCCTGCCCGAATCCTTTGCCCAGTCTGCAGCGTCGGCGACGAACGCCCCGCCTTTCCGCGGCGGGGTGCCGCGTCCCGCCCCGGTGCAAGTCTCCGCCGATGGCCACATCACCTTTCGCATTCTGGCGACGAACGCCCAGAATGTCAGCGTAAACGCCGTTGACATTCCCGGCTTGGACAGTGGTATCGCCCTGGTCAAAAACACCAGCAATGTTTGGGAAGGCACCGTCGGCCCGGTTCAGCCGGGAGAATATCGCTATAATTTCAATGTGGACGGCCTTCAGGTCGTCGCCCCGCGCAATCCCGCAACCTCGGAGACGGCGACCACCAGCGAGTCCAATGACGCCATTTGGAGCCTCGTCAATGTTCCCGGCTCGGACCTCATGGACACGCGCAACGTGCCGCATGGCGCGGTCGAAACGGTGACCTATTTTTCCAAGGCGCTCAATCGTTTCCGACGCATGCATGTTTATACGCCGCCCGGTTATGAAAAGGGCTCGCGGCGCTATCCCGTTCTTTACCTCCTGCACGGCACCGGCGACAGCGATGACGCTTGGACCACCGTCGGCCGCGCCGGATTTATCATGGACAACCTGATTGCCGACGGCAAGGCGAAGCCGATGATCGTGGTGATGCCCGCCGGCCATACCGCTCTGCCCACCAGACGCGGCGGACGCGGCGCGGCCGCGGGAGTTCCGGCGCGCGACAGGTTCGAGGACGATTTCAGCGGCGACGTCATGCCCTTCGTGGAAAGCCACTACCGCGTTGACACCGATCGAGCGCATCGGGCCATCGCCGGTTTGTCCATGGGGGGCCGTCAGGCGCTGGACATCGCCGTCCCTCATCTTGACCAATTTGCTTATTTGGGAGTTTTCAGCTCGGGAAGTTTCCGGATGGTGGAGAAGGGTTCCGGGAGAAGCTTCGTTTACGATCCTGCCTTCGAAGAGCAAAACAAGGCCAGCCTCGATAATCCGAAAATGAAGAAGGGCCTTAAACTGGTCTGGTTCGCCATCGGCAGGGACGATTTTCTGCTGGAAAGTTCCCGCGCCACGGTCGAGATGCTCAAGCAGCACAACTTCAATGTCGTGTTCGAGGAAACCACGGGCGCGCATAGTTGGATCAACTGGCGCAACTATCTTGGTCAATTCGCGCCGCTATTGTTCCGGTAGCAGGCCCTGGTCCGGTGGTCACGCGCACGGACGGGCTGGCCGGCCAGGCATCCAGAGGCTCGCGTGATTGCTCCGACAAACGAAAACTGAGCAGGCCAAGCAGCGACTCTCAAGACCGCCAAAATCTGTGCGGGATTTGTGCGGTAAACCACTTGACCATCATCTTCCAGGGAAAAATATGGTCGGAGCGACAGGATTTGAACCTGCGACAGCCAGCTCCCAAAGCTGGTGCTCTACCAAGCTGAGCTACGCTCCGACTGCGCCTTATCATTGCAGGAATCGGCCATCGCGCAAGTTCATTTGAAACGGAAGGAACATCCAACAACCAACAACCAACATCGAACACCCAATGAGCACGCGTTCCGGCATTGGATGTTGGGCGTTGGATGTTCGATGTTGGTTGTTTCTTTATTCAGCAAAGTTGCTGGACGCTTCGCCTGTTCGCGTTTAGTTTTCCATCATGTCAACCGAAGCGCCCGCTGCGCAGAAAAAAGTCAATCTCCGCCGGCCCGACATCCTCGAAGCGGTGCAGGCCCAGGTGCTTTCGCACTATCGCAGCGAACTCGTCGAGCGCGTCCGCGCCAATGGTTGCGTGCTTTCCGCGGACAACCTCACCGTCAAACTCGCGAAGGAGTTCGGCTTTTGCTACGGCGTCGAGCGCGCGATTGACCTGGCCTACGCCGCGCGCAAATATTTTCCGGCCGACAAACCCATTTATCTGCTCGGCGAAATCATCCACAACCCGGAGGTCAACGACCAGATCCGCAACATGGGCATCCAGATCATCTCGCCCAAGCCGACCGAGGACGAAATGACGCGCCTGCAAGCCGGCGACGTGGTGATGATTCCCGCGTTTGGCACCGAGGTCGGCACCCGCAAGCGCCTCGAGGAAAGGGGTTGCGTGCTGGTGGACACCACCTGCGGCGACGTGATGAGCGTCTGGAAACGCGTCCGCCAATACTCCAAGGAAAGCGTCACCAGCATCATCCACGGCAAGGCGTGGCACGAAGAAACGAAGGCCACCAGCTCGCAGGCCCGCGCCTACGGCAGCGGCCATTACCTCGTCGTCTTTAACCTCGCAGAGACCGATTATGTCTGCCATTACATCGTTCACGGCGGCGACAAACAGGAATTTCTGGAGAAGTTCAAAGGGGCGTATTCGCAGGGGTTCGATCCCGAACTGCATTTGCAGGCCATTGGCGTGGCGAATCAAACCACCATGCTGCGCGGCGAAACCGAGGAGGTCCAACGCCGTTTCAAAACCGCGATGGAGAAGAGATACGGCGCCGAAAGCGTCGCCGAACATTTCCGCTTCTTCGACACCATTTGCGGCGCAACGCAGGACCGACAGGACGCGCTCCAAAAGCTGCTGCGCGAACCGATGAATCTGCTCCTCGTGATCGGCGGCTACAATTCGTCGAACACGTCACACCTCGCCGAAATGGGCGAGGGCAAATTGCCGACCTATTTCATCAAAAACGCGGCCAAAATGGAATCGGACAAGCTCATCCGCCACTATGACCAGCACGCCAAAAAGGAAATTGAAACCCGCAACTGGCTGCCCTCCGGCAACATCACCGTCGGCATTACTGCCGGCGCGTCCTGCCCGAACAACTTGATCGAGGACGTGATCCACCGGCTGTTTGAGTTGCGCGGCATTTCCGTGCAGAAATTGCTGGCGAATTGATTTCGATTCCGAACTCCGCATTCCGCATTCCGCAATCAAACCATGCCGCGCAGCCGACAGGAACTGGAGCAAATCGAGCGGCAGATGCTCGCGCCCCATGCCCAATTCAGCGGGGACACCCGCGGCCGCGAGTATCCCGAATCGCTGCCCGACTGGCGCACCCACTACCAGCGCGACCGCGACCGCATCATCCATTCGCGCGCCTTCCGGCGGCTCGAATACAAAACGCAGGTCTTTCTCAACGGCACCGGCGACCATCTCCGCACGCGCCTGACCCATACCATCGAAGTCGCCGCCGTCGCGCGCAACATCGCCAGCGCCCTGCGGTTGAACTCCGATCTGGCCGAGGCCATCTCCCTCGCGCACGACCTCGGCCATGCGCCCTTCGGCCACAAAGGCGAATCGGTTTTGAACCGTCTGATGAAGGGCCATGGCGGTTTTGAACACAATCGCCAGAGCCTGCGCATCGTCGGGGAATTGGAACAGAAATATCCGGATTTCCCCGGCCTGAATCTGACGTGGGAGGTCCGCGAAGGGTTGGTCAAGCATTACACCGCCTACGACCATCCGGGACGGCGCAAGGGTTTTGCGGCCAAAAATTCCTCGCTCGAAGCGCAGATCGCCAATCTCGCCGACGAAATCACCTATTACAGCCACGACCTTGACGACGGCCTCGACTCCGGATTGTTGTCCGAGGCAAATCTACGCCGCGACGTCCGGCTCTGGGCGCAAGCGGCGCGGCGGGTGAAAAGAGAGCACGGCGACTTGCCCGACGAATCCCGCCGTTATTTCATCATCCGCACCCTCATTGACCTGCAAATCCATGATGTCGTGGAAACCAGCGAACGTTTCATTTGCACGGCGGGCGTTTATTCGGCCGATGACGTGCGCCGTTTCCCCGAGGCGCTGGTGCAATACAGCCCCGAACGCCGCGAGTTGAACCTCGAACTGCGCGATTACCTCTACAAAAATCTTTATTACAACCCCGCGGTGCATCAGCCAAACCGGCGGGCTGTGCGGATGCTCGAACGCCTTTTCAGACATTACCTCGCCCACCCGCGCAAAATCGGCAAAGGCGCGCGCCGCCGGAGCCGCCAGACCGGCCTGCACCGCGCCGTTTGCGATTACCTCGCCGGGATGACCGACCGCTATGTCGCCCTCGAATACAAACGGATTTTCGGGGCAGCGTTGAGAGCAGGAGACGACGTAAAGAGTCCCTGATTGCACGGGCCTGGGGTCTTGCTTCTTGGAAATTGGAAACTGATTTTTATTTACGATTTACGCGCGGATCAAAATGTTGGCGCGCGGCGTTCACGCCGCTTGGACGTGTAAGCAAAAGACGGCCAGGCATTTCATACCGATCTGCGTTCAAAATGCCACAAATCGGCAGGATGGGCAGTCCCGTAATTTGGACTGCGCAGACACGTCTGCGCTTTGGAACGACGCGACATGTCGCGTCTAGGAAAGCGACGACATGTCGCCGCACCCCAAATTTTCGCGCTCTGAAAGCAAATCAGTATCAAGGGTCCTGTCGTTGCGGACCTTGAAGCGGGCTGAAGCCCGCGCTCCGCTGGTCATTTCGGGGAGCTGCGATCAAGTCGCATGACCGTTTCTCCAGCCGGGAGTTCAGCCAGCAATTGCGAAACCGTCCGGCGCTGTCCCGGCAAAATCAACTCCGGCGCAATTTCGCTCAACGGCTGGAGCACAAACCGCCGTTCGCGGGCGCGCGGATGCGGCAAAATCAACTCCGGCGAATTGCGCGTCTCCGCCCCGAAAGCAATCAAATCCAAATCCAGCGCACGCGGCTCGTTCAGAACTTTCCTCGGCCTGAGTCCGAACTCTTCTTCCAGCACGCGGAGTTTTTGGAGCAATAATTCCGGCGTTTCGCCTTTTCGCGGCATGAGACCAACCACCGCGTTCACAAAATCCGGCGACCCCGGCGGACAATTCACGGGCACCGTTTGCCACAGCGAAGATTTGCGAACCGGCTGATCGGACAACTTTTGCAGCCGCGCCATCGCGTCCAGGATGATTTGCCGCGAATTACCGAGATTGGAACCGAGAGCAACAAAAACCATTTATGATTTATAATTGGAGATTTGTGATTTTTGGGGCGCGGGCGGCAAAGGCAAATCGTAAATCATCAATCGTAAATCGTAAATCACTTCAGTCCCAGCACGTCCTGCATGGTGTAGAGGCCGGGTTGCTGTTTGACGACCCAAAGGGCCGCGCGCAGCGCGCCGTTGGCAAACGTGTCGCGGCTGGAAGCCTTGTGCGTCAGTTCCAACCGCTCGCCGTTCGTGGCAAAGATGACCGTGTGATCGCCCACCACGTCCCCGCCGCGAATGGCGTGAATGCCGATTTCGCCCTGCGTGCGTTCGCTGGTGATGCCGGCGCGTCCGTGCCGCCCGGCCTTGTCCAGGCGCAGCTTTCGCACGTCGGCCAGAATTTCCGCCAGCGTCTTGGCCGTGCCGCTGGGCGCGTCCCGCTTGAGGCGATGGTGCATCTCCACAATTTCAAGATCGTAAGCCGGGCCCAAAATCTCCGCCGCCTTGCGCGTAAGCCAGAACAGCGTGTTGACGCCGGTGGAAAAATTCGACGCCCACACCATGGGAATGGCGGATTTCAGATTTCGGATTGCGAATTGTTCCGTTTCGGAATGGCCGGTGGTTCCGATGACAACGGCCTTATGGTGTCCGGCGCAAAGCTCGACAATCCCAGGCGTGGCCGCGTGCGAACTGAAGTCAATGACGACATCGCCGCCGGCAATCACGGAGCGCAAATCGTCTCCTTGATCGACCTGGCCGGCGACTTCGAGTTCGCGGAATGTTTTCGCGCACGCGAGCAGCGCCTGGCCCATGCGACCTTTCGAACCGGTGATGATGATTCTGGTCATACGATTTCAACCACGAATGGACACCAATGAACACAAATAAAAAACTTTCACCCCTGCCCTTAACCTTCGTGTCTATTCGTGTTTATTAGTGGTTCATTTCAGCAATCCGCACGCCTTCATCGTCGCGCGCAGCTTCGCGCGGTTCGCCGCGCCCATCGGCACCAGCGGCAGACGATATTCTTCCACGATCACGCCCATCATCGCCAGGGCGGCCTTGACGGGCACCGGGTTGGTCTCGATGAATAAATCTTTGAACAGCGGAGTGAATTTCGCGTGCAACTGCCCCGCCCTTTTCGCGTTACCGGCAGCAAAGGCTTCCACCATCTGCGCCACTTCGCGCGGAATGACATTCGACGCCACGCTGATGACGCCCTGCGCGCCAACCGCCATGAACGGCAGCGTCAACGAATCGTCGCCCGACAGGATCTCGAATTTCGGGCCGAGTGCCGCCCGCAACGCCGAGACCCGGTCGCAACTGCCGCCCGCCTCCTTGATGCCGATGATGTTCCGGCATTCCGCCGCGAGACGCCGGACGGTTTCGACGCCGATTTCAACGCCGCAACGGCCCGGAATGTTGTAAAGCACGATGGACAGCCGCGTCGCGCGCGCGATGGCGCGGAAATGCTGAAACAAACCTTCCTGCGGCGGCTTGTTGTAATAGGGCGCGACCTGCAGCGAGCCGTCTGCGCCCACATCCTCGGCGCGTTGCGTCAGGTAAATTGCCTCTTTCGTCGAGTTTGCGCCGGTGCCGGCGAGCACTTTGATTCTGCCGACGGCGAACTTCACCGCCAACGCGATGATGTTGATGTGTTCGTCGTAATCCACCGTGGGCGATTCGCCGGTGGTGCCCACGGGCACAATGCCGTCCACGCCGCCCTTGATTTGGAGTTGAATCAGGCGGTTGAGGGCGGTTTCGTCCACCCCGCCGTTTTTGAACGGGGTGACAATCGCGGTGTAAGTGCCGGTAAACATAATGCAGCCATAAAATCGGCGAAAACGGCATGTTTGGCGAGCCCGAATTTCACACCTTGTCCGAGGCTGAACTTCGTCCTCCTCGTCGTCCTCGTTCTCGTAATCGGTTGTTCTTACGTTCGAGGACGAGGGACGAGAACGAGAGCGATTACGATTCAACCGCCGTGATCTTCACTTCCACTATCATCCGGCGCTGGAGCGTGCCGCAG
The DNA here is from genome assembly GCA_050013895.1 of Verrucomicrobiota bacterium. Taxonomy (GTDB): domain Bacteria; phylum Verrucomicrobiota; class Verrucomicrobiia; order Limisphaerales; family UBA11358; genus UBA11358. The sequence goes on from JBEKEJ010000059.1 coordinate 10,714, forward strand.
TAATTGCCGGCAACCGGCATCTTCGCAGCATTTCTGTAGCTATTCGCATACTTGCTATTCAACATTTGTTCGATTAATCTCTGTGTCCTTGAGAAGAAACGGTCGGCCAACCATTCCGCGCAAGACGATCTATCGCCTGTCGCTTTACCTGCGCTGCCTCGCGCGGCTGCGGGAGAACGGCATCGGCACTGTTTCCAGCGAGATGCTCGCCCGGGCCGCCGGCGTCAAGTCCACTCAGCTTCGCAAGGACCTCGCCTGTTTCGGCACGTTCGGCACGCGCGGCCTTGGCTATGACGTGGCGGCGCTTTCCAAAAGGATCGCCGACGAACTCGGCACGTCGCGCCTGCAGCCGGTGATCCTGGTCGGCGTGGGCAACCTCGGACTCGCACTGCTGTCGTATCGTGGTTTTGAAAGGGAGGGTTTTGAAATCGTGGCCGCGTTCGACGCCGACCCGCGCCGGAAGCGCGACAAAAAGACCCCGCAGCCGATTTACGGCATGGACGAGCTGTCGGAATTCGTCGGGAAACAGAACATCAAAATGGCCATTCTTAGCGTGCCGGCGGCCGTGGCCCAGGAAGTTGCGAACCAGTTGATCCAGGCCGGCATCGCGGGCATTTTGAATTTCGCGCCGATGGTGCTTTCCGTGCCCGAAGAGGTCATGGTCAACAACGTCAACCTCGCCATCGAACTGGAAAACCTGAGTTATTTCACGCGGGAATGATGCGGGCTGCGCGGGTGCTTCTTAGTTGGGGCCGGAACGAAGACCCTGGCGCGCTGTTCCCTGGTCGAGTTTGTCTATGGCCAGAGAAAGCGCCGAATCCGGGGTTGAAACCGGCGGCACCGGGCTTTTTGGACTTCGCGCCTTCCGGGCCGGTTTCGGTTTGACGGGTTCCTTCGGGGCGGTCGTCTGGGTTGAGTCCGACAGATAAAGATACCGGCCGCAGCTCTCGCAAATTTGAATGTCCGTGTCGTGCATCAACGTCGCGACCACGCCTATGGGCACGCGCATGTGACAGCCGGTGCAGACCTGGTTGCGAACGGCCGCCACGCCTTTCTTGCCCCTGGCCAGCAGGCGGTCGTAGTGGGCGATAATTTGCGCGGGAATCTTGCCGCGCAATTCCGCGATGGTTGCCTCGGCGTTCTTTTCCTTGGTTTCGATTAATTCGAGGGATTGAAGCTTGATAAGATTTTGTAGTAATATGTTCATAAACCCGTATCCGATGTTATCTCATATTTGGCGAAACTCCGCAAGCGGAATCCATCCGCCCCAACAGGCGTAATAATCCGTCCAAAATCGTAATCGGGTGCGGCGGGCAACCGGGAAGGTAGAGATCAACCGGCACAATGCCGCCGGCGCCGTTCCGCTGCTCGGCGTGGCCGAGATAAGGCCCGCCGGAAATCGCACACGCGCCCGCGGCGATCACCAGCTTCGGCGACGGCACCGCCTCGTATGTCCGGCGCAAGGCCGATTCCATGTTGCGCGTCACGGGACCGGTGATGAGCAGGCCGTCGGCGTGGCGCGGTGACGCGACGAATTGAATGCCGAACCGTCCCAAATCAAACACCACCGTGTTCAACACGTTCACATCGGCTTCGCAGCCGTTGCAACCGCCGGCGCTTACCTGCCGCAACTTGAGCGAACGGCCAAAAAGTTTGCGCGACTTTTCGTCGAGCGCCCCGGCCAGTTGAAATCCCTTATCGCCGAGCACCAGCGCTTCCCGCGACGAAGCGGCCAGGCGATGTTCCGTCGTGAAGTGAATCGCGTCTTCCGGGCAGGCGCGCTCGCACTCCGGGCAGAAAAGGCAACACCCGAGATCAAGCCGCACGCCCTTTTCATTCACGGTAATCGCATCGGTCGGGCAGACGCCGGCGCAGACGCGGCAGCCGGGCGGACATTTTGCGGCATCAATTTCCGGGCGGCCGCGCAACCGGTCGGGCAACACCGGCGGCTGGTCGGGAAAACCGACCGTGCGGTGTTTTTGATGGGCGCGCGCCAGGAGTGCTTTCAACATGATGTCATGCCATTTTGGATTTACGATTGACGATTGACGTGGCAACGCCAGAAAGCGCGTAAATCGTAGATCGTAGATCGTAGATCGTAAATCTTCATAGGTCGTGTCCGCAATAGGACAGGTTGAAACTCTTGTTGCACAGCGGGAAATCGGAGATCTGCTGGTCGCGCAACGCCTGCGCCAGCCCCATCCAATTGTGAAACGACGGGTCCACCACCTTGTAATGCGCGAATTTGCCCGCCGCGTCCGTCAAGGCCACATGGCAAATCTCGCCGCGCCAGCCCTCGGTCAGCGATGCCACCACATGATTGGCCGCCAACGGGCCGATCTCCGCGCGCACCGGCCCGTCCGGCAGCGCCTGTAATTGATCGAAAATGAACGCGAGGGAACGCTGGATTTCCATCCACCGCACGTGTGCCCGGGCAAAGACAGTGCCGGTGTGATATAACGACACGGGAATTTGTGCGAACCGGTAGATGCCCGAAGGGAATTGCGCCCGCACGTCCCGTTCGATGCCGCTGGCGCGCGCCGCGACGCCGACGAGTCCCAATTCCCAGGCGATGTCGCGCGGCACCGGACCGGCGTTCTCAAATCGCGAGCGCACCGACGGCGCGTCCCAAAGCAAATCCACCGCGTTCGTCACATCCTCGCAGGTCTGTTCCAAACGCGCTTCCAACTGCGCGTACCGGGTTTCGTCGAGATCAAATAAAATGCCGCCGGGCCGGACCAAACCGCGTCCAAACCGGTTTCCGCAAATCAACGCGGTCAGATTTAGAAAATCGCCGCGGATGCGCCCGCAAAAACTCGCCGTAGGCAGGTAACCAACATCGCCGGCCAGCGCGCCGAGGTCGCCGGTGTGATTGGCGAGCCGTTCCAATTCCAGCGCAATGGCGCGCAATGCCTGTGCCCGCGCCGGCACGCGGCAATCCGCCAGCGCTTCTATCGCCTCGCAATACGCCAGCGTGTGCCCGATGGTCGTGTCGCCGGCAAGCGTTTCCATGTAGGGAATCGTCCGCTTGTCCGGGCCGCCGATGAGCGCGCGTTCGACGCCGCGATGCTGGTAGCCGAGCGAAATTTCCAAATGATAAACCTTCTCGCCGTGGCATTGAAACCGGAAATGCCCCGGTTCGATGATGCCGGCATGCACCGGTCCAACCGCAACTTCATGAACTTCCTCACCGGTCATCCTGAAGAAATCCGCGACGCCCGGTTCGATCGGTGCTTCCGCCGGACGATCCCAGGCATCGTGGCCCTTGCGATAGGAACGATGAAAGCGAACCGGCTTCAACCACGGATGGCTTTCCGGACGAACGCCCCATTGCTCGGCGATTTCGCGTTCGAACCAGTGCGCCTGTGGGCAGTCGGGAGTCAATGCGGAATACGTGTCCCCGACACGTGTTGAAATCACGGCCAGCGTCCCATCCGCCTCCCGGGCCAACACCGCGAACAGTCGAAGGCCATCCGGGGCCGGCGC
>JBEKEJ010000060.1:0-14192 GCA_050013895.1 Verrucomicrobiota bacterium
CGATCGCGCTTGCGTTGAAATGCTGGCGCGTGAACGTCGTCACTCACCACATCCTTGAGCTCGAGCCGCGCCAGGTCCGGTTGATTTTTGGCAACGTAAAGCTCCGCCAGTTGCACTTTGGCGCGGGCGTAAGAGTTTTCCCCGGTGACTTGCTGCCAGATTTTCAGCGCGGCATCCGTTTCACCCAGCGCGGTCAAGGTTTCGGCCAGCGCCATCAGGGTGTAGCCGTAATCGTGTTTCGGATTTTCAGCGACAACGCTTTCGAGCAAGGGACGGGCTTCTGCGGCATGTTTCTGCCGGAGCAGGCATTGGCCAAGATGGGCGCGGGTGTCGAGATCTTTGGGGTCGCGTTCCATCGCCGCGCGGTAGGAGGCTTCGGCCTGTTCCAATTTGCCCTGCTGAAAGTAAATGTCGCCAAGTTGCGAATGGTGGTGCGCCTTGTCGAGGTGGTGAATTTGCGCCTGAAGCTGCTTGATGCGGCGGCGGTCGTGCGCGCCGGGCAGCTCAAAACCGCGCGTCGAGGACGGCGACGCGCGATAAACCATGAAATAATACAAAATCGCCGACAAACCCCAACCGATGAAAAGGAACAGCGCCCAGATCCATTCCCGATTGCGGACGGCATGGACAAACATCCAGATTTGGAACGCGGTCATCATCAGCCAAACCGGACTGGTGATGAGGTAACTCCAGGCCGTGAAATCGGTGAGGAGCGAGGCGAACATGGAGCAAAGGTTAAAATCAAAATTAGAAATTGAAAATTAAAAAACCGCCGGTTTGGCGTAGCGGCGCCCCGGCAGAGCGCCGCCAATTTCGTTGAGCGCGAAGTGCGGCTTTCTGCCGAAAGCCGCTACGCCGTTTGACCGAATTATTTTCAATTCCTGCTTAATTTGCGTTAAATCTCCGCCAATGGTTTCCTCAAAAACCAAAAAGGATTTGCGACGCGCTTACGAACTTATGCGCGCGCGGTTCGGCCATCAGCAGTGGTGGCCGGGCGAAACGCCCTTTGAGGTCTGCGTGGGCGCGATCCTCACGCAAAACACCGCGTGGACGAACGTCGAGCGCGCCATCGCCAATCTGAAGGCGGCGCAGGTGCTCGAACCGGGAAAATTGTTTGCGCTGCCGGAACCGAAACTGGCGGAACTGATCCGTCCCGCCGGTTATTTCAACGTCAAGGCGCGCCGGTTGCGCTCATTTCTGCGCGTGCTGGTTGAGCTGTGTGGCGGCGATTTGAACCGTCTGTTTGCCGGCGAGACTTCGGTCGTTCGCGAACGGTTGCTGGCCATCCACGGCGTCGGACCGGAGACGGCGGACAGCCTGCTGCTCTACGCGGGCGGACACCACAGTTTCGTGATTGACGCCTACACGAAACGGGTTTTTCAGCGGCATGGGTGGAGTCCACAGTCCACCCGCCTTCGCTCCGCTACGGCGCGGCGATCAGTTCAGAAATCAAGGCCGCGGAGTGATTACGACGGACTGAAATCGCTTTGCGAGTCGGCGTTGAATCAAAAATCGGGCGCGCAGCGGTTGGATTACTGGCAGGATTATCACGCGCAACTGGTGATGGTGGGAAAACATTTTTGCCGGACGCGCGCGCCGCGTTGCGACGAGTGCCCGCTCAAGCCGCTGCTGCCGCGAAAAACAAAGCTCATCGCCTGAAGTCAAAAGGGCGCAACTTCGCGCCGGGACCAAGGAACGCCGGCTTCAGCCGGCTGAGGCTTTCTTTTTGCCATGCGGCCGTATACGCGGCGTTTCCCTCCCGGACCGTTGGCCGGGTTGGCGGTGTTGCGAAGTTGCGCGCAAGCCAAACTGTCCGCTTGTTTTTGCGGCGTTTCCCGCTAATTTTTGCGCCATCACTCGCATGCATTCGACACTCATCATTGTGCCGACCTACAACGAGCGGGAGAACCTCCCGCGCATTGCGGAACATCTTTTGAAACTGCCGGTGCCGGTGGACATGCTGGTGGTGGACGACAATTCGCCGGACGGCACGGGCAAAATCGCCGACGAACTGGCCGCGAAACATCCGCCCATCCATGTTCTGCATCGCGCGGAAAAGAACGGCCTGGGCCGGGCCTACCTTGCCGGATTCAAATGGGCGCTCGAGCGCGGCTACGAATTTATTTTCGAGATGGACGGTGATTTCTCGCACAACCCGGACGACGTGCCGATGTTTCTCGACGCGGCAAAGCATCAAAATGCCGGCCTCGTGCTCGGTTCGCGTTATTCCGGCGGCGTGCGCGTGGTCAACTGGCCGCTTAAGCGGCTGATGTTGAGCCGTTGTGCGGGCGTTTACGTGTGGCTCATCACCGGCATGCCGTTCAGCGACCCGACGGGCGGCTACAAATGTTTCCACCGCCGCGCATTGGAGGCATTGGACTTCGACCAGATCCAGTCCAACGGCTACAGCTTTCAGATTGAAACGACGCACCGGCTGTGGATGGAAGGAATGAAAATCGTCGAAGTGCCGATCATTTTCACCGAACGCACCGTGGGGCACTCCAAAATATCGCGTCACATCCTGGCCGAGGCGCTGTGGATGGTCTGGCGGCTGTGGCTGCGCAACGGTCTCCGGCGCTCGCCGCGCGAGCGGTGATGGGAGGTTTGCGGCGCGGCCGCCCAGGTGGCATTTTACGGAAGGAGGTTGCAGATTTACGGCGAAGCCGCGCGCAAGGCAAGGGAGATTTTCCTCCCGATTCAATCTGCGCTTCAGGCGCGCTCAATTAGATTTTCCGATACGCGTTGAATTTTAACGGCTTTGCCGCTGGCATCGTCAATTTCAATCACCGCGCCGTGCAGCAGGACGCGGTCTTTGGCCACTTCAAACCGCTGCGGCATGTTGGTGAGAAACCGGCGGATGACCGGTTCGATTTCGCGCCCCAGCACGCTTTCATGCGGGCCGGTGTACCCGGCGTCGGTCAGATAAGCCGTGCCGCCGGGGAAGATCTGCTCGTCCGCCGTCTGCACATGCGTGTGCGTGCCCACCACCGCGCTCACCTGCCCGTCGAGAAACCGCGCGAACGCAATCTTTTCCGAGGTCGCCTCGGCGTGAATGTCCACGAAGATGATTTTGGTCTGCTCGCGCAGCCGTTTCACCTCTGCGGCGGCGAGCAGAAAAGGATGTTCCAACGGCGGCATGAACGTGCGACCCTGCAAATTCATCACCGCAATCGAACTCCGCGCACCGCGCTTCGCACTCCGAACTTCAAAGACGGCGCTGCCCCGCCCCGGCGTACCGGGCGGATAATTGAGCGGACGAAGAAAGCGTTTCTCGCCGGCCAGCAGCTCCATGACTTCCTTCTGGTCCCACAAATGGTCGCCGGTGGTAATGACGTCCACGCCCGCCGAGAAAATTTCCTCGGCGGTCCTGGGGGTGATGCCGGAGCCGCCGGCGGAGTTCTCGCCGTTGGCAACGACGAAATCAAGCGCGTGCCTCTCGCGCAATTTTGGCAAAAGAATTTTGACTGCGTTGCGTCCGGGGTGGCCGACAATGTCGCCGATGAAGAGCAGTTTCACGTCAGAAAATTAACCACGAACGACACGAAAGACACGAAAAGAATTTTGGCCCGGGAACGCGGATCAAAGCAGCGTGGCGAGCATGCCGATCATTGCGGCAATCAGCCAAATGACGAGCACGGCGCGGGACTGGCTGAGTCCCGTGCGCACGAGCCGGTGCGAAAGATGGTTCGTGTCGCCAATCCAAAACGGTTTGCGCGCCAGGGTCCGCAACATCACGACCCAGGCGAGGTCGGCCAGCGGCACGGCCAGTACCAGCAGCGGCGAAAGCACGGCGAGCGGCCGCGGATTTTGTTTCGTGTAAAAGTGCGGCAAAATGGCCATCACCGCCAGCAGATAACCGACGAGATGGCTCCCTGCGTCACCGAGAAACGCGCGGGCATCCGGGAAATTCCAGGGCAGAAAACCGAGCAACGCGCCGCACATCAAAAACCCCGTGAGGGCAACGAGGTATTCGTCGTTGGACGCGGCTGTAATGGCAAACAGCAACGCGCCAATCGCACCGAGTCCGGCGCAAAGGCCGTTCATATTGTCCATGAAATTGAACGCGTTGATGACAGTGAGCAGCCACAGAATCGTGACGGCGTAGCTGAACACTTCGCTGTGAACGAACAGTGTGATGCGTTTGCATGCCATGGCAACGGCAACGGCGACGAGCAATTGGCCGATGAACTTGGGAAGGGGTTTCAATTCGTGTTTGTCGTCGAGCCAGCCGAGCACCGTGATGGCGATTGCGCCGAAGGCGATGACGGCGAGTTCAATCGCGCGGCGATTGATGCCGTAAACGACCAACGATGCATAGGGAATTTGCACAATTTGGAGTTTGAGAAAAGCCGCGCCGGCGGCGAGCGGCAGCAAAATGCCGGTGAGCACGGCAAATCCGCCCGCCAGCGGGATTGGCGCGTCATGGATTTTGCGCCGGCCGGGGTCATCCACCAGATGGACGCGCAGGCACCATTTGCGCCAGAGCGGGAGTGCCAGCAGCGTCGTCAAAAACGCGCCCGCAAAGGCGGCGAGAAAAAAGTTAACTGGCAAGGTCATGGTTGGAATTCAGGCTTCAGCCTGCCCCGTGCGACGAAGAAGCTGAAGCTTGAACTCCAACCACGCCGGCGGCCAGCTTCAAATAAAGATGATAAATGGAGTCCACCATTTTTTCGACGGCGAAATTTTCGCGGACGAAGTCCCTGCCGGTCTGGCCAAGTTTATTGCAAAGCACCGGGCTGTTCGCGAGTTGGAGCAGACGATGGGTCAGGCCGGTCAAATCGCCAGGCTGAACCAAAAATCCGGTCCGGCCTTCGAGACAAACTTCGCCGGCGCCATCGCAGTCGTAAGCGACGACCGGTCTGGCGGCGGCGAGGGCCTGCGGCAGCGCGCGCGGCAAACCTTCGCGCAGCGACAGATGCGCCAGCGCGTCCATGATGCCGGTCAGTGGCGGCATTTCGGCGGGCGCGATGAGGCCGGTGAAAATGAAATGACTTTCGACGCCGAGCGATTTTGCGAGATTTTCAAATCGTCCGCGCCATTCACCGTCGCCCACCAGCAGGAATTTGATTTGCGGACAGCGGCGGACAAGTTCCGGCGCGACGGCGAACAAATCGTCATGGCCCTTCAATTTAAACAGCCGCGCGATTTTGCCGACGACAAAATCGCCCGGCTGCAAACCCAACCGCGCGCGGACGGCGGGGTCGTTCTTGGCCGCGAGATACGGTTCGAGCGGAAAGCCGCTGAAAATCTTCGTGTATTGTTCCGGCCGGCCGATGGCGGCGGCGAGGTATTGGGCTTTCATCGCGTCGGCGACGACGATGAAGTGCGTCGTAACGCGGGCTGCCTGTGTTTCGGCGGTACGGAAGATAAAATTGGCGGCGGGGTTTTGAAAATTTCCGAATGACGGGCCGTGGATGGTATGGATGATGATCGGAACCCCGGCGCGTTTCGCGGCGAGGCGACCGAGCACGCCGGCCTTGCCGCTGTGCGTGTGAACGATGTCGGGCCTGGTCTTCCGAAGAATCTCCGTGAGCCGGCGCAGGGCCGTCCAATCTTTCCATGGGTGAATGGGGCGGACCAGTTCGGGGACGCGAGTGAGGATTCCCGGCGCGCGGGCCAGTTCGGATTCAAGGGAGCCTTCGGGACCGGCGGTTGGACCGGAAATCAAACCCGCTGCGACCCCGGCTTTCTGGCGCAGACCGAGGACGGTGGCGACGGTGTTTTCCTGCGCGCCGCCGACAACCAGCCGGGTGATGATGTGGGTGACGCGCATGGGCGCGTTTCAAGGCGAATGGCCTTCGAGTTCGCGGAGCCGCAGGATGACGTTGGTGGCTTCGGCGGTGTTGGTGTTCGCGTTGGCCAGATAAACTTTGTAATTTCTGATGGCCTCATTGGTTTCGTGTTTGCGCCAGGCGATTTCGCCGAGGCCGTAGGCGACGGGGACCGAGTTGGTGAAGGTTTGTTGCAATTGGCGATAATCGGCGCGCGCAGCGTCGAGTTTGCCGCTGTCGAGGTAGGCAATGGCACGGTTGAAACGCGCGTTGGTGTTGTTCGTCTGGAGGGCGAGCACACGCGTGAAGGCGGCGGTGGCATCGTCATAATCGAGCAGCTGCATATAAACGTAGCCTTTCTCGAAAAGTCCGGCCGGATCGTCGGGCGCCGCCGCTAATCTGCGGTCAGTAATCGCCAGTGCGTTGGTGAGCAGGCCGCGCGTCACAAAAGCCTGCACCGTGGCGCCCAGCAAATCGTTGTCACCCGGGTGGCGGGTGATTTCCAATTCGAGCAACCGGGTGCCCTGCGCGAGATTGGTCTTTTGGAGATAGGCGCCAGCGGCCAGAACGTTGAGTCCGGCGGAATTGGAATCCGTGAGCGAGAATTTTTGGGGCTGCGTGAGCGGGTCATGAAGCACTTCGAGCGCGCGGTCGGGCAGGCGGGAGAAAAGATAAAGTTGCGCGAGCAACAGCCGCACGGGCAGATAATCCGGATCGAGTTCGCATGCGCGGGCGAGCGGCGCGGCGGCCTGGCGGACCAACAGGTTGTCTTTTGCCAACAGGACGCCATCGGAAAAACAAAAACTCGGTTCGTCAAACGGCCCGCAGGCGCTGATGACTTCCTTCCAGTCATGGTATTTGCCGAATGAATCGCTCGTGACTTTGGACGGGTCAATGGGCACGGTGCGACCGGCACGCAGGGCCTGGTTGAATTGGAGGTTGATTTGCGCGACGACATTGTCCGGATTGAGTTTTTGCGCCAGCTCGAAACAGGCGGCGGCTTTTTTCAGTTCGCCGGCGCGTTGCAACTGGACGCCCCAGAAATCAAGGTCACGCGAATAAAAAGCGCCGGCAGCGACCGCGTTTGGATTTTGTTCGCGCACAACGTGCAGGCGGGCCAGCAGGCGTTGTCCCAACTCCTCAGGTGCGCCGGACCGGGCCGGCGCAATCTCCCGCTCAATGGAAGGAAACGCGTTGGCAGCCACCCGCGACCAGAAGGCTTCATTTTCGGCAATTTGATTTTGGTCCGGTGGCGGCGGCAGGAGCGTGTCGCGCGGCAACAATTTCAACTTGTAAACCAAGCCGTGCGGCTCCAGATAAAATTGCTCGAAGTAGTAGCCGAAACTCGGATGCAGGTAGTAAAGCTCGTTGGTCGCGGCAAGCGTGGTCAATAGGCCGATGAGCTGCACGGGGCTGAAAATGTTGGTCATCCCGGCGGCAACGTTGGTATCGGGCCACTTTTGAGGAAATCTCCGGTGCAAAAACTTGTGATAGGCTTGATATTCAAGCCACTGAGTGTCGGCCGGCACAAATTCCTTCGCCCGGTCATCACGCGCCAGCGTTGCCTGCGCGAGAAACAGATGTTGCGATTCATCGGACAGCAAAATGCCTCCGCCGCGCGGCAAATTTTCCGCCAGGAACGAGGCATATTGGGAGAGCAGGTTGTCATTGACGCGCCGGACTTGCGGCGCGTTTTTGTAAACCAGCCCCGTGACCGCCAGCGCCGCCAGGACAAACACGCCGGCGACGATGAAGGGATTCAAGAATTGAAGCGGCGGCGGCGGCTGCGAACGGTTAATGACCTTTTTGCCAAACACCAGCAGAAAATATCCGCTGTAGTAACCCACGCTTAGCGCGATGAGATAGTAAAACGTCAGTCCAAAACCTTTTTCGCGGGGGCTGAATGGCGGATCAAACACCAACCAGACGCAGATAAATAAAATGATCGCATGCACCACGTGGAACATGAAACTCGCCAGTGCCGTGCCCATCCGGCTACTGTCGCCAAAGGACGACTGCCAGCGAATCGCCGGCACAAACACCGGCATCAGGTAGGCCAATAACAATGCCAGAAGCTGAAAATTCTGTCCCGGGTGAATACAAGAGAAAAAGAAAGGTTTCAACACGTAAACATATTGCGGCTCCAGACTGCCTTTTAAAGCCAGCCACCAGTAGCCTCCCGGTATTTTGCCGGAAACCACCGCCCACGTCGGCAGGAGCAGGCAAAACGACATCCCCGCCAGACCACACAACACCATCCACTGGAGAAAACGCAGATTGAAAAAGTTCAGCCCGCGAATCCAGATGATCGCGGTAATGAACACCGGCAAAAATCCCGCCATGGCCCAGTTCTCCGCCATCCCCGCGCCATAAACGGCCGCGGCCAGATACAAGCGCCCCACCCGTTTATCCAGCCGGTATTCCAGCAACAACCAAATCACGAATGCGAACAATAACAGGTCAAACGCTTCGCCCGTGAAATTCGTTGCGAGCTCCCAGAACGTCAGTTGCAGGCCGCAAACCGCCACCGCCAGAACCGGCGGCAGCCACGCGCTGCCAATCGTCAGAAATGAAAAAGCACTGCGCTCGCGCCGGCGCTGCGCGTCCGTGCGGTCGTGCGGCAGCAGCGCGACCGAACGCGCGAGCAAGCCGAGCGTTGCCGCCGCGCACACGGCGGATAAAACATTCAACGCGATTGAAACTTGCGCCGTCGGCAGCCAGCGGAAGGGACAGGTGACGAAAAACCGGAGCGGATTGACCAGTTCCGGTTGCCAAATCCAGCCGGATATTCTGGCCAAGGCCTCCAGGTTGGGCAGCGACACCCGGCGGTTCAGGGTGAACCAGTAAACGGCCAGCGCCGCCGCCGCCAGCAGCCACGGCAGAAAACGCGGCACAAAATTCTTCCGCGGATCATTGCGTGTTTCCGTTGCCATTGGATTGCCCAGTTGAACCCATGTTTCGCCATTAGGCAAGACAACTTTGCCCGGCGCGCACATCGGCCACGCATTCCACGTGCTGTGTTTGCGGGAACATGTCCAACGGCGTGACGCGCCTTAATTCAAAGACGCCGTTGCCGCACAAAATGTTCAAGTCCCGCGCCATAGTCGCCGGATGGCAAGAGACGTAAACAATTTGCGCCGGCTTCATTTCACGCAGGAATTGCAACGTCCGCGGCAGACAGCCCTTGCGCGGCGGATCGAGAATGACCGTGGTCATTTGCCCCGACAAGCGCTTCAGGATCTCCGGCAAAACTTCCTCGACGGTCGCGGCGATGAACCGGCCGTTGGCGGTTTTGCGCGCCGCCGCGTTGTGCCGCGCCGATTGGATGGCGCGCTGGTCGTATTCCACCCCGACAAACGATTCAACCGCATCCGCCAGTTCGATGCTGAAAAACCCGACGCCGCAATACAAATCCACCAGATGCCGCGTGCCGCCCGCGCGCAAAAATTCGCGGACGGTTTCAACCAGCTTCGGCAGCAGGAGAAAATTGTTCTGAAAAAAGGAATCCGGCGGCACGTCCCAGTCTTCCGGCGGAATCCGCAGCACGACCTTGAGGCCGCCTTTCGGCGGCGGGTTCTGGCGGACGCGCCGGATTTCCTGATTGAGCGCCGGCTCGGCGATTTTGCATTCCTCGATGTCTTCGACCAGACCGCCATCCCAGCGCACGAAGCCGATGTTCAGTTTCTGCTCCGGTTTGTTCCATTGGCTGCGGATCATGATGCGGTTGCGGTAACCATACGGTTGCGGACAGGGAACGACCGCCCCGACAAGGCCGGGGGGGAACTTGCCGAGGCGTTCGAACAGATCGGCGATTTGCTTTTGTTTGAGGCGCAACTGCGCCGCGTATTCCATGTGCTGATACTGGCAGCCACCACACGCGCCAAAGTAGCGGCAGGCCGGCCCGACGCGTTCCGGCGCGGGTTGCACGACGCGCAGCAGCCTGGCGCGGGCAAAATTCTTTTTTACTTCCCTGATTTCGACTGCCACAACCTCGCCCACCAGCACAAATGGCACAAACACGACAAAATCATCCACGCGCCCGACGCCTTCGCCGCCGAACGCGATGTCGTGAACCGTCAAGGTGAACTGGTCGCCGATTTTGAGAGGCACGCGAAGAGATTAGGTGACCGGTGACAGGTGACAAGTGGCAAGAGAAGATAAACACGCGTCAAAATTCAAAATTCGTCGCTCGTTGTCTCCTGTCAGCCGATTTCAACCGGCGGGCTTGCTTTTCTCCGCGATGGCTTCGGAAAAGACGGCGAGCACTTCGGCGCGGGACACGGACCCGACGAGCCGTTTTTCCTCCGGGCTGTTGACCACGGGCACGTTGCGCAGTTCGTTTTCCAGCACGACCGGCAGCGCATCCAGCAATCGCAGGCCGGGAGTCAGGAATTTTGGCGGCGGCCGCATCACGTCGTAGGCGATGACTCCGTCGAAACTCTGGTTGGTGTTCAAAAATTCCTTCAAATCCTGCAGCGCCACGACCCCGATGAACCGTTGTTTGGCATCCACGACGGGCAGAAAGTTGTTCGAACTGACCAGAAACCGGTCCGCGACCTGCCGGAACGTTGCGGTCTCGCGCAACGGTGGTATCGGCTCACGCATCAGGTCACCCACGGTCTTGTCCATCGCCGCGCCCGTCTGTTCGCTTTCCCGCTGAAGCGACAAACCCTTCAGGCGCATGTGTTCGGTGTAGATGGATTCCCCGTGCACTTTCCGCGCCACGAGCACGGACACCACGCACGCCAGCATCAGCGCCGGCATGAGCGAGTAATCCAACGAGATTTCAAACGCCATGATCATCGCCAGCAACGGTGATTTGGTCGTGCCCGCCAGCATGGCGCCCATCCCGACCAGCGCAAACGCGCCCGCCGGCGCACCCGGCGCGCCGCCGAGTTGATGCAATGCCACGCCGAACAACGCGCCCGCGCCCGCGCCCAAAAACATCGTCGGCGTGAACACGCCGCCGACCGTTCCGGCGCCGACCGTCGCCACTGTCGCCAGCAATTTGGCAAGAAACAGGCCGCTCAATTCAGGCAGCGGATTGGAAGGATTTTCAAAATCGCCGTGCAAAATCCTGTTGGTCACAAAATAGCCGTTGCCGCACACGCCGGGAAAGACGATCGCGATAACGCCCACGATCATCCCGGCCAGCGTTAACTTCACATATATCGGCCAGTGAACCTGGTTGAACCGCTCCCGGCAGCCGCGCAACAGTTTCAGAAAAAGCGCGCTCACGCCGCCGCACAGCACGCCCATCAAGATAAACCAGGGCAACTGCGCCGGCGTTGTGGCCGGAAACGCCGGCACCTGATACCAGGGTTCAATCCCGAAGAAGCTCCGCGACACGACCGTCGCAATCACCGACGCGCACACGAGCGGGGCGAAGAGGCTCATGGAAAAATTGCCGAGCACGATCAGCGACGCGAACACGGCGCCCGCAACCGGCGCGTTGTAAGCCGCCGAAATGCCCGCCGCTGCACCGCAACCGACCAGCAACCGCAACCGGTAGGGCGGCCATTTCGCCAGCTGGCCGAGTTTGGACGCCAGCGTGGCTGACAGTTGGGTGATGCCGCCTTCGCGTCCGATGGACGCGCCCGTGGCGATGCTCATCAGTGCCGACGCCGTTTTGACCGATTCCGTGCGGAACGGCAGCCGCCCGTCGCCAGCCACCACCACCTCCAGCAAATCGCTTGAACCTTGCCGGCCCACCAGGCGGAAACCCCAATACAAAATGAGGCCGGCCGCCAACCCGCCCAAAGTTGGCACCAGGAAGCGTTCCCAATCAGGCAGCTTTTCCGCGAACTCCACCGGATCACTGGATTGAACGAGGTGCACGGCATAGTAAAAGAATAGGTTCACCAGACCGCCGATCACGCCGACAACTCCGGCCAGCACGAGATGGAAAGCCTCCTCCTTGAAGACAAACTTTTCGCGCCAGCGCAGCGCGCCTTGCCAGTGGCGTCGGAACCAACCGCGCGCCCGGGCCACGACCCGGTTTTTAAGCCACCACTCCACGGCTGAAATCTACCCGCAAGCGCCGGTTTTGACGAGCCGGGATTTTGAAGTTCAGCTCATTTTCAAACCGCCTCAAACCGCCGATGGCCGCCTGCATTTCACTGAAGTGAACGTCGGAATTGGGCGCGTCGGTTATGTGGACAATCTTACCGCCAAGCCCGATGAAAAAGCTGCCGCAGCGGAGCCAGATTACGGCCCGATCGCCCCGGGATCCCGATGGGCGCATCGGAACGCCGCATTTAAGCGGCAGCGCCGGGCAGAGGCGACGTCCTGCCGGATGAATCCGGCGTTCCTTTGCCGAATCAGGCCGCTTATTGGGGCATTATCAAGATGCGCGGGGCTTTAGAGGTTCCGGATTAAAGTTTGCAACCTTTTGCGGCTGGTGATAGTTTTACAGACATAACCAGTTTCCCCGGTGCGCCGTTGGAATGCATCTGAGGGCCGCTGCAGACAACCAATCAAACCACAATACAAACACATGACAGCAACTAAATTCGTAACCGCCCTGGCCGGCGCCATCCTGGTGATGGGCGTCCTCGTCCCAGCCCGGGCCCAAGACAAAAAGGTGGATCCGACGGGAACCTACATCTGGACGATGGCGGGACGCAACGGCGGACCGGACCGGACAAACACCCTCGTGCTGAAGCTGGACGGCGACAAGCTGACCGGCAAGCTGACCGCGCCGGCACGCGGCGGCGAGGCCACCGCCACGGAAATCAGCGACGGCAAAATCACCGGTGCAGACCTTTCGTTCAACGTGACGCGCACGTTCAACGACAACACGATGACCAACAAATACTCGGGCAAGCTCGCGGACGGCGTCATCAAGGGTAAAATTGAATTCGAGCGAAATGGTGACGTCCAATCGCGCGACTGGGAGGCGAAGTTGCAGAAGTAATCCGCCGCTTCCAATCAAACGGACAATTACGCGCAGCCAAAGGGCTGCGCGTTCATTTTTTTGGGGGTTTTGGGGGATGGCAAACTGGCCTTGATTGCAGGGGGGCTTCGCTGGGTTGATTTGTTTTGGTTGAAATCTCCCGCGGCTGTGTGTCCTCTGGGCGCGTGCTGACCACACTCCGCAAGGCCGAATATACCGAACTCGCCGTCCTGTTCTTCATTCAGGCGGCGGCCATCGGCATCTGGCTGGTGCCGCTGGGTACCGTGCTGGACGCGCAGGGATTGCGCGCCCTAAAACCCTTCGCCTTCGCCGCGTCCGCGCTGGCGGCCATGGTCTCGCCGCTCGTTTTTGGCGCGATGGCCGACCGCCACGTTCCGCCGGTAAAGGTGCTGCGGGGACTGGCGCTGGCCTCGGCCGCCACCATGGCGCTCGCCAGCACGGCCATCAAATTTCATCTGCACCCGTGGCTGGTGCTGGCGTTGATCCAGCTTTATTCGCTTTGCGCCGCGCCGTTGTGGAGCATTTCCTCGACCATCGTGTTTGCGCGGCTGGAGGACGCCCGGAAGGAATTCGGCCCGCTTCGCGCCATGGCCACGCTCGGCTGGATGGCCGGCTGCTGGCTGGTCAGCGCGTTGAACGCCGACACGTCGGCCCTGGCCGGTTACAGCGGCGCGGCGGTCTGGCTGGCGGTTTGCGCGTTCACGTATGTGTTGCCGGTCCTGGAAGTGCCGCCAGCCGTGGAGCATCTCACGTGGCATGAACGTCTGGGTTTGGACGCGCTCACGCTCCTGAAAAACCGCGACCATCGAGTGGTCTTCATCGTCACCGCGCTGTTCAATGTCCCCCTGGCGGCGTTTTATCCGTATGCGCCGGCCCACCTGCGCGATCTCGGCCTGCAACACACCAGCGCGTGGATGAGTCTCGGCCAGGTCTCGGAAATCGTCGCCATGTTCGGCCTCGGCACGCTGCTGCTGAGGTGGCGGTTGAAATGGATTCTGCTGTGCGGGCTGGGCCTCGGCGTGCTGCGGTTCGCCTTGAGCGCAGTCGATAGCCGGGCCGGGCTGCTCGCGGGCATCGCGCTCCACGGCGCGTCGTTCGTGCTCGTGTTCATCACCGCGCAAATCTATGTGGACCAGCGCGTGGACCCCGCGTGGCGCGCGCGGGCGCAGGCATTGCTTTACTTCCTGAGCAGTGGCGTGGGCAATTTCATCGGCTATCTCGGCTCAGGCTGGTGGTTCGCCGCGTGCGCGCGCCCGGCCGGACCGCAATGGCCGCTATTCTGGGGCGGCCTGGCCGCCGCCGTGGCGGCGGTGCTGGTTTATTTTTTGGCGGCTTATCGCGGAAGAGGCGCCCAGACGGCCAGGCTTTGACCCGAAAACCGAGATTGGTAGGGACGGCGCGCTGCTGTAGAGTATCAAGACATCGGTAACAGGTTGAGGATAGGCTTTGGCCCATGCCTTGGCTTGATGTCCGACCGATGGATCAAAAGATTGCTTTCATCAGGG
>JBEKEJ010000061.1:0-14131 GCA_050013895.1 Verrucomicrobiota bacterium
GTCAGCATGACGGTGTATGCCGGAGACAATGACGATTTTCTCCTTTCGGCGCGCGATGGGGGAGGTCACCAGTATAATCAAAGGGCCATCAACCCGCCGCAAGCGGCCTCGGCAGCAACCGTCAATTTGGATACGACCACGAACAACTCCGCAAGCATCTGGTGCTGTCCATCCCTCCCCGACTATGCCTACGGTCTGCCTGTTTTTCAGGATGACCAGCATCAATGGCTGATTGGTTATTGTTATTATGGCGGCGTGACCAATTGGATTAACAGCGCCGGCACCGGCTTTGGTTACAGCCCGCTGAAATTGGCCCAGTCCCATGGCTCGTGGGTTATGGCGACGGACTGCATAAACCATTACGTTAATGGCGGTGGCGATAGTTTTGGTATTGGGAGTCAGAACGGTGTTCCCCACGTGAGGGTGGGAACCAAACACCCCGACGGCGCCAATGAACTCCTGGTGGATGGCTCGGTGTCCTGGTACAGGGCTGAAGATACCTACGAACTCACGGAATTTATGGCGAGCTATGAACACGACTTCTTTTATCAGGAGGAGCTTCCCCCGTTTCTGACCAAGTTTAACCTCCCCAAGCTCGCCTGGTCGTTTCAAATAAAGTAGAGTCGCGCGGAAATGATTGGATACAATCCGCAGGAGCATGTTACGGTTCCTGGCGCAGGGGACATAGTCCCATGAAAATGCGGTTATCTGATCTGCCAGGGTTCTTCTTGTAGAGATTATTCACCGGCTTTGACGTCGGGTTTCATCAAAGCCAATGCCCGGAAACCATGCTGCTTTTGGGGGCGGTCGTGCAGATCGGCGTTGCAGGGCTTGTGGGTTTGGATCATCTTGCAAAGGACGCGGACGCAAAAATTCAACATGCCCATTTTAAATGCGTTTGCCCTGATTTCATCACAAATCCTGAATCCCAATCATCGGACAACATGGGCACGCCCTGATTTCATCCTCGTGTCAACCGCAGCCAGACTTGTGTCCGGCCCTTGGTCTTGTCTCCGGGAGCGTGCTCCATAACATTCCGCCCATGAGCTATCAGGAATAGGAGTCGGATCCACGCCATCCATCCCTTCGGCTCAAGGAAATCGACGTCGCTTGATCCAATTGCATCGGCCGGCGGCCTCGCGCGCCGGCCAAGGCAGGAATGCAAAACTTGCCTTCATATTCCTCCAGGGCGACGGTGGTCCGATAAAATAAATTCAGTCAAAACGAATGATTCCCCGCTGCAAAGCCGCTGCGCTCGCCTGGGTGCGATCGTTCACTCCGAGCTTGACCAGGAGATGACTCACGTGCAGCTTGACTGTCACCGTCGCAATCGCCAACTCGGTGGCGATTTCCTTGTTGCTCCACCCCTTGACAATCAATCTCAAAACGTCCATCTCGCGGGAGGTCAGATCGGGACGCGTTATCCGTTTCGCCAGACGGGCGCCAACCGTTGGCGAAATGGGGCACTCGCCCGCGTGGACGGCTCGAATGGTCTCGATCAATTCGTTGCGGGTGGCGGTTTTGACCAGGTAGGTGCGCGCGCCGGCCTGGAGCGAACGATAGATATCCTCCTCGCTGTCATGGGTCGAGAGTATGACGACGGCGGCCGAGGGAAATTCCGCGCAGATGCGCTTGGTGGCTTCGACGCCGCTGATGCCGGGTAGTTTTAAGTCCATCAAGACAATGTCGGGCTGATGCCGGCGATATAAGTCAATGGCCTGCTCGCCGGTGAAAGCCTCGCCTTCGACGATCATGTCCTCCTCGATATTAATCGAACTGCTCAATCCCATGCGGACGACAAAGTGGTCATCCACCACCAACACTCGAATCTTCTTTTTAACGTCGGTTGTCATAATTTTGGGGTACCTACAGCGCGGACACCTCTTCCGGACGCCGGGATGCCGCGCCCGCGGCCAGGGCGGGGCCCGCCTTCTCGGTGATCTCCACGAGGATTTCGGTTCCTCGGCCGGGAGCGCTGGTCACGTCGAAGCGCCCGCCCATTTTCATGACGCGTTCGCTCATGTCCCGCAGGCCGAAATGGCCGCCGTAAATGGCGGAACGGCTGCTATGGGTGTCGAAACCCGCTCCGTCGTCCACGACCCGAAGGGATACCTTGCCGGGTGCATAATGGAGGCGGACGACAATTTGCGTGGCGCGGGCGTGTTTGAGCGCGTTGGTCAGTGCCTCCTGGACGATGCGCAGCAGGTTGTTCTCGATCGGCAACGGCAGTTTGCGCGGCGCACCGGAAGTTTCTACAGAGATGGCGAAACGGGTGTTGGTCGCCATCAACTTGGCCACTTCGGAAATGGCGGTGACGAGATTGCTGTTTTCCAGCAGATGCGAGCGCAAATCCCAAACCGAACGACGCGCTTCGAACAGGCTGCGCCGGGTCATGTTGCACGCCAGTTCGAGCATCTGACGGGCGGCGCGCGGCGCGGTGTCGAATTGAGACGCCGCCGTCTCCAGTTGAATGGTGATGGCCGCCAACTCCTGTTCGAGCGTATCGTGAAATTCGCGGGCGAGGCGGGTGCGCTCCTCCAACACGGCCTCCCGCTGGAGTTTCTGTTGAATCATGGCCGCTTGCTGCCGGAACTTGCGATCCAGCGCAAAGACCCACGCCAACCACGCCAGAAGAACCACGCTCATGATCCCCAGCATCCAGCACAAACGCGATAAGGTCCACCAGGGCGGATTACGGATGACCGCCACGTCTTCGGAAGACCGCATCAGCAATTGAAATGCTTCCGCGCGGTTGTTCAGCAACGGATTCCAATTTTCCACCGGCTGCGCCATGCGAACGCCCGTCAATTCCAACTCGCTGCCGTTTTGCAACGCCAGGATGCGGCTGTCGGCCTTCGTGGCATCCAGGCGCGCATTGAGAATAAAATTCGTGTCCTCCAGAACCAGGATTTGTTCGTCTGCCAGTTCAATCCGATTCATCAGCCGCCCGCGCAGCCGCACCAGCATGTTGTTGTAGTCGGCGGAGTGGGTTTGGCCGATCCTGATATGCACTGGCGCGGGACCGGCTTGATGTCCGAGGACGCGCACGCGCTCCGCAAAGACCAGCGGCGCATAATCACCCGGCTTGATAATGCCCTCGATTTCCACCTCATCCCCGGCATTGATGTTGGTGCCTACGCTCCATTTCACGAAAATGCCCGCTGTGGCGTCTTGCAAAAACAGACCGGCATCGTTTTTTGCATCACAAAATGTGACCACCCCGCGCAAATACACCCGGTCCCCGTGGGCTGCCTGCTCGGGTGACATCTCCCGCACTTGCCGGACTGAGGTCAGGCGAGACTGTTCGGGCACCGCGCTGGCACGGAAACCAACGAGGCTGCACAGCATCATGAGAAAGGCAGGGACGCGGCTTTTCCCTAGACTAAAGTGCATTGTTTTCAATATCCCTAACCTGCCAGATTCGGTCCAAAACATCAATGGGAAAAACATCGGGATAATATTTTTCTAAATCCAAAGAATAACTGGATAATCAGGTTAAAACCAGCGGTAATTCCTAGTTTTCCGCTTCGGCTTCTTGGAAGGGTGTCAGGGAATTGATTTTGCGATATGTCGAAAATTGGGGATATTCTCCAGTTATCTTCCACGGATTGCCTGCACGGCTTCCTGCACCACCAGTTGCAGAAAATCCTTCTGCTCCATCAAAACGGTCTTCATCTTCGTCGCATTTAAGGTTACGTTCGTTCCGTCGTTCTTTTTGCTCTTTGCGGTCATGGTCTAGCCTTTCTTTCAACTGGGTTCGCTAACACATCCCAGTGGCTACCCAAACCCGTTCGCGCTATCCTCGCAACGTGTACAGTAGGAATGGCCAAAAATCGGTCGCCGACCCGGAATTGGAGCGGCGGATCTGGGAACTGATCAAATTCAAGGGCGGCGGCCACAACGAAGCCGGGGTCGCCGACATCATTGCCAACGCGCTCAAACTGTTGACCGACGTGAAGGACACCGGCGACGCGCGCGTGATCCAGACGGCGTTGCGCGAATTGCGCTACGCCTTCCGGCTGTTCGCACCGTATGCACGCGTCCGCAAGGTCACGATCTTCGGCTCGGCGCGGACGCGACCGGACAAACGGGAATATCAGCAGGCCGTCGCGTTCGGGCGCAAAATTGCGCGGGCCGGTTTCATGGTCATCACCGGCGCCGGGCCGGGCATCATGCAGGCTGGACACGAGGGCGCCGGGCCGGAAAACAGCTTTGGCGTCAACATCCGCCTCCCGTGGGAGCAATCCGCCAATCCCGTCATCGCCGAGGACAAAAAGCTCGTCACTTTCAAATACTTCTTCACGCGCAAACTCATTTTCATCCGGCACTCGGACGCCATCGTGCTGTTCCCCGGCGGATTTGGCACGTTCGACGAGGGCTTTGAGGCGCTTACCCTGATGCAGACGGGCAAAAGCCAGCTCATGCCGCTGGTCCTCGTGGACAAGCCTGGCGGCAGTTTCTGGAAGACTTGGGACAATAATATCCGTGATCAACTCCTCCGCAACAAATTGATTTCCCCTGACGACCTGAATCTTTACCACATCACCGACAGCGCCGATGAGGCGGTAAAAATCATCACGCGCTTTTACCGGAATTTTCAGTCCAGCCGGTTTGTGAAGAACCTGCTGGTCATCCGGCTCAAAAACGCGCCGCCGGCCCCGGCTCTCCCGAGGTTGAACAAGGATTTCGTCGACATTATCACCGGCGCCCCGATCAAAATCATCAAGCCGACGCCTGAGGAACGGGAAGACAACGACCATCTGGATAACGCGCGCATCGCCTTTGGTTTCAACCGCCGCGACTACGGTCGTTTGCGGCAATTGATTGACGCGCTGAATGAAGTGTGAGGCCGCGGAGCCACGACCGGCAAGAGCACGGCATATCAATGCCGGGACAGGTTGGAAAAATCGTCGAGTCCCGCAGGGGCGACTGAAACGGGCGACCGGAAAGTCGCCGGCAGGCTGGAAAGACTGCCCTACGACGCCTTCAAAGCTGGACACTGCCCAATTCCCTGTGCACTCGACAGCCCGCGCCCGGGTTGTTAGCGTTCGGCCATGAATTTTCTGGTCACCGGCGGCGCGGGATTCATCGGTTCGCACGTTTGCGAACGGCTCCTGCGCGGCCACCACGCCGTCTGGGCGTTCGACGACCTCAATAATCACTACGATCCGCAACTCAAACGCCGCAACCTCCGCGAAATCCAGGCGCTCGCCAAATCGTTCGCATTCGTCCACGGCGACATCACCGACGCCACCGCGCTTCATGAATTGTTCGGCAGCGTCAAATTCGACCAGGTCATCCACCTCGCCGCGCGCGCGGGCGTGCGGCCCAGCCTCGCCGATCCTGCGCTTTACCAGCGCGTCAACGTCGAGGGCACCGTCAACGTCCTCGAAGCCGCGCGCCAACATCGCGTCAAAAAGATCACCATCGCCTCGTCGTCGTCCGTTTATGGCTTGAATTCCAAAACGCCGTTCGGCGAGAGCGACCCGATCTTCTCCGCCGTATCGCCCTACGCCGCGAGCAAGCTGGCTTGCGAGGCGCTGGGCCATGTCTGGCATCACCTCTATGGCATGGACGTGGCGATGCTGCGCTTTTTCACCGTTTATGGCCCGCGCCAGCGGCCCGACCTCGTCATTCAAAAGTTTGCGAAGCTCATCAGCGCCGGCCAACCGATCCCGGTTTTCGGCGATGGCAGCGCCGCGCGCGATTACACGTTCATTACCGACACGTTGGACGGCATCATCGCCTGCACGCAAAAGGAATTCGGTTACGAGATTTTCAACCTCGGCGAATCACAGACAGTCAGGCTGGATTATTTGATCCAGCTGCTCGAGAAATCACTGGGCAAAAAGGCCATGGTTGACCGCCAGCCGGTGCAGCCCGGCGATGTGCCCATCACGTTCGCCGACATTTCCAAGGCGCGCGCCAGACTCGGCTACCAGCCCTGCGTCAAAATCGAGCAGGGCATCCCGAAATTTGTGGATTGGTTTTTGAAAAGCAATGGATAAAATGTCTTCATGACTGCGGCCAATCCGTTCACACGCCCGACCTTGGGGGAAGCACTCGACGCCTGGAAGAAGCTGCTGGCCGAGCGCCGGCTCCCGACGAATCTGCTTTGGCTCTTCGCGGAGAACTTGTGCCTGGAAAAGTCCCGGGCGGCGCCGGGCGGTCTTCATTTTGCCTTTCAAACCCGATTCACCCCGGCGCCGGAAAACGCGCTGGAAATCGCGTTTGACCATTTCTCCGGAACGAGGGCGCGCATGGCGATTTACCACATCGGCGTCTGTCGCGGCCAGTCCCTCAGCATCTTGCTGTGCGATTCATGGTTTGACGGCAAAGGCGAGAGCGAAGGTTACCTGCGCCGCGATGAGTGGCACATGTCCTTTCATCCCGCCGCCGCCGGTGAAATCGAGGAAATCACCGAATTGAGCCGCTGGCTGCGGCGGGCCAGGCACGGTCGCAGCTTTCACGACCTTGATTTTTGCATGACGCTGGCGGCGATTGATGAAATCCGGACCTACGGCCGCCCGCTTGCCCACTACGAACGTTTTGCCCAAGCCCTGCTCAACCGCCTGCGCCGGGTTTTGGGACAGCCCGCGTAAAATTCACGCGCCCCGGTCGGCTTCGTGTCAAATCCCCGGACTGTTTTGTTCCAATGTGAGTCGTTCCGCGTCGCGATGCGGATTGGCCCGAACGATGCTGGAAAACGGCCATGACCAAAATTGCCTACAGCGTGAACACAAAAGGCGGTGTCAATGTCGTCCACACCACGGTCGCTCCGGCAAATCGCTCGGAACAGGCGTGGTTCGGTCTGCTTGACGGCACGGTCATCGCTTTCTTTGTGCTCCTGTGCGCCACGGGGTTGGCCCTCCTGCTGAAGCAGTGACCCGCCCGCCGCTGCCGTGAGCCAATGCACCGCGGTTTTTCGGAATGGAAAACCGCGCGCCGAAGCGCCACACAATTCCCATCACTTCTTCGTTGCCGGCGGCGCGTTGGTCGCCTTGGTCTTGAAAGCCGAGCGCAGCAGCCAGTGGTGTTTCAGTCCCTGGACGAAGTCGTCGGAATCCACGACAATCTTGGAGACGCTGCTCAACATGTTCGCGTTGGCCTGCACCTGCGCGTTGAGGTTGCTGGTGATGTCGGCGAGTTGAAGGAGAATCGTGGTCAAATTGGTGTCCGTGCTGGCGAGGAGCGCGTTGGCATTGGCCAGGACGCCCTGCAACTGCTCATTGCCATTCGTGCCCAGCGCCCAAATCATCGGGCCGCCCGGCTCGCGCAGTTGCGCGCTCACCAGGGTGAAATTTGTGATCATCGGCTGCGCCTCGGCCAGCACGGCGTTGAGGTTCGAAGTGGCGTCCGCCGAGTTGTCCAGCACGGCGGCAAGCTTGTTGGTCAAGGCCAGGAAGTTCGGCAGCGCCTGTTGCACCTGCGTCACCATCGCCTCCAACTGGTCGGAAATGGGCGGCGTCTCCGCGGCGCGCAGCCAGGCAGTGTCATCGCCGGGCGCGAAAATCTTGTAATGATGCACCCGCCCGTCCCACGACGCCACGATGGAATGCTTGTCTTTCTCCCGGTTGTTGTAGGCGTAAAGGGAATTGGATTCGAGGTTCATCCCCGCGAGCATCCGCAGGTTGGATTCGTCCAGCGTCGTGTAGGCGCTGAAGACCAGATTGGAATTCGCGTCGAAGACGTCCTGCGAAAGCTGCCATTGGCCGGGTGCTTCCGTCGTCAACTGCTTCAATTCGTCAACGGTCTTTACGAAAACCGGCTGGGTGACGACCCGCGCATAGCCGTTTGTCCCGCGCGTGACTTCCAATTGGCGCTTGCCGAGAAAATCCGCGGTGTTCACCTTCAAATACGAGCCGCCGGTCCAGAGGTAGCGGAAAAACGGTTCGCGGATTTCAAATTCCACCCGGACATTGTGCGGGTCGCGCGGCGGCATCGGGTAGACTGAGGTGATTTGCCCGACTTGAAAACCCATCATGTAAACCGGATCGCCCACGTTCAAACCCGCCGAGCTTTGGACGTAAGTAAAAAACGGCGCCTTGATTACGAACCAGCCCTTCCGCTCCGCCGTGTGGTAAATGTAATAGCCGAAGCCAAACAGCAACAGCGCCGTCGCCAGAAACACAAACCAGCCCACCGCACGTTCCATGCGGCTCAGGCGCGTGCGCAATTGCGGGGTCAGGTCTTGCAGTGCCATGATTTTTAGATTGTTGCGCCAAATCGTTTCAATTTCAACTGCGCGCGACGCCTGTTTTTGTCTTAATCTTGCTCTTAATCATAATCCTGATCACCGACCGGGCGGATTAAGATTACGATGACGATTAAGATTAAGAGGCCAATTCGAACGGGACGGCCAGCAATTCTTTTACAACGGGGTCGCTGGCTGATACCACATCGTTCCAGGAACCGAGCGGGAAAAACTGTCTGTCGCGCAAAACCGCGAACTTTCGCTGCGCAGCCTGCCAGGGCCGCAAGTCGTCCGTGGTTGCGACCAGCGTCATCGGCTTGCCGCCGCACCATTCGTGTCCGCGCCAGAGCTGGTCGAGAAAGCGCAGCCACCACTGCAAATGCCGTCCGCCAAGCCGGCCCAGCGGGTTGTCCAGCAACAGCACGTCGGGTTTGAGGGTCAACGCCCGCGCCAGCGCCGCGCGTTGGAGCCAGTTGTCGCTGATGTTCGGTGGCGTAATGTCGGCCAGCGGCATCAATTCCATCAGTTCCAGCAGCGCCTGCGCTGCCTGCGCCGCCGCGGCGGGCGGCAAATCATGATGATATTGCAAAGGCAGCGCCACATTTTCCCGGATCGTCAGATGATTGAACATCTGCCCGCCTTCAAAGACAAATCCCACGCGCAACCGCTTGGCCAGTTCCGCTTCGCCGAACGACTGCGTTTCCATTCCAAAAAGCTTGTAGCTGCCCTTCACCGGCGACATCAGCCCGGCGGTCATCATTAGAAAATCGCTTTTGCCCGAGTGTTGCTGCCCGGCAACGACCCAGAATTCACCCGCCGCCACCGACCAGTTCACTTCTTCGACCACCGTGAAGCTGATGTCGCGCATGGTGCCGACGCTGACACTGCGCATCTCGATGGCGGCCAGTTTTTGATTTTCGTTCATGTCAGCAGATAAAGCACGATAAACAGCGCGTCAATCAACAGGCACACGATGACGCCCTGCGTCACCGCGCGCACGGCCACGCGGGAGACGTCCTCCAGCCGCAGCGGTTGCGCCAGCCCGTGATAACACGCCACGATGGCGATGAAGAATCCGAAGGCGACCGTTTTCAGCGCGAGCAACGCGAAATCCAGCCAGCCCAGCGCCTCGGCCAGTTGTTTGAAATAATCGCCCGGCGTCAACGGCACGTCCTGCAAAAACGCCCATAAATATCCGCTCCCCAGCGCCCCGATGATCAAATATACCGTCAACGCGAAAACGCCGGCGGCCATGCCGATGACGCGCGGCACGACCAGGTAATGCACCGGATCAATGCCCAGCGCCTCCAGCGCCTCCACCTCGCCCAGCGCGCGCGCGGTGCCGAGTTCGATCACGTGCGCCGTGCCCACGCGCGCCAACACGAGCATGGCCGCCAGCAGCGGGCCGAGTTCACGCACAATCACAATCACCATCGTCGAGCCGAGATATTCGGTCGCCCCGACCCGCGCCAGGGCCGAGACCGTCTGGCCGATGACCAAAAACCCCAGCGCTAGCGCCACGAACAAAAACATCGGCAGCAGCGCCACACCCGCCCGCGCGATTTCCTGCCGGATGCGCGGACGAACCACGTTCCGCGCCACGCCGGATTTTCGCAGGATGACGCCGAGCGTGATGAGCGCAAACGCGACCAGCCCCTGCACGGTGAGGAGGAACAGGAACAGCTTTCGGCCCAATAAATCCGTGTAGGCTTTTGGCAGGGTCGCGCGGCGAAACACCTGCGTGTTCGCCAAATCAAACGCCTTTGCCAGATTCCCGCGCATGACAGCAGCGTAAGATTGTTGCGACGCGTGGTCAAAAAGGATTTTCTTTCGCCGCGTCTGTGCTCATCATTCTCGCGTGACGCAAGCCGAAGCCAAAAGACGCCACACGCAACTCGCCGGCGAAATCCGCCGGCACGACCGCGCCTATTACGTCGAAGGCCGGCAGCACATCACCGACCGTGAGTACGACCAGCTTTTCAAGGAATTGCAGCAACTGGAGGAGGAATTCCCCGGCCTCGTCACGCCCGAATCGCCTACCCAGCGGGTCGGTGGCGCGCCCAGCGAAAAATTTGCCCGCGTCAAACACCTCGTGCCGATGCTCTCGCTCGACAAGGTCGAGGCCAGTGATCATCCCACCAAAAACGAGGAACCCGACCGCGAAAAACGCAATCGCGCGCAGGATGAAAACACGCTGGCCGAACTCCGCGCGTTCGATGCGACCATTCGCAAGCACCTCGGCCGCGCCCGCGTCGAATATGTCGTGGAGCCGAAGGTGGACGGCGTGTCCATCAGCGTTCATTACCGTTACGGCAGGCTCGCGCTCGGCGTCACCCGCGGCGACGGCGCGGAAGGCGACGACATCACCGCCAATCTCAAAACCGTCCGCGCGATTCCGCTGGAGTTGAATCTGAAAAATCCGCCCGCGCTGCTCGAAGTGCGCGGCGAGGCTTACATGCCGACGAAGGAATTCGAGGCCATCAACGCCAGGCTGACCGCCGCCGGTGAAAAACCTTTTCCCAACGCCCGCAACGCTACCGCCGGCACGCTCAAGCAACTCGACCCGAAGCTCGTCGCGCAACGTCCGATTCGCGCCGTGTTTTACGCCATCGGCGCGGTGGAAGGCATCGAATTCAAGAACCATTCCGAAATGCTCGAAGCGCTTGCGCGATTCGGTCTGCCCACGCAAACGTTGTGGTGGGTTTGCGATGGCATTGACGAAGTTCTGAAAATCTACGCGGATAAGGTGGTCGCGCATTACGACGAAGACCGCGACCTGCGCCGGCAGTTGCCCTACGAGATTGACGGCATCGTGCTCAAAGTCAACCCGCTCGCCGACTGGCCGCGCATTCCCGGCCGCGCCCGCGCGCCCGGCTACGCCATTGTCCACAAACCTGTTCCCTGGATTACGCCCGCGGAAACCGTGCTCAAGGGCATCACCGTGCAGGTCGGGCGCACCGGCGTGCTCACGCCCGTGGCCGAACTCGAACCGGTCTTCGTGCAAGGCTCGACGATTTCTCGCGCCACACTGCACAACGAGGACGAGATCCGACGCAAAGACATCCGGATTGGCGACACCGTGGTCATCCGCAAGGCCGGCATGGTCATCCCGGAAGTTTTCGAGGTGGTGAAAACCAAACGTCCGCCGAGCGCGAAGGAATTTGATCTGTTCAAACATGTCGGCGGCAAATGCCCGGCGTGCGGCGGGCCGATTGCAAAGGAAAAATTAAAATCGTCGCGCACCGCAGATTTCGGAGGGACGAGTTACACGAGTCCCCAACCAAAGTCCGCCGACAGTCAGGGACTTGCAGCGCTCGCCCCTCCGATGGAGGAAGAAGTCGCCTGGCGCTGTCAGAACATTGCAGGTTGTCCAGCGCAACAGACCCGGCGTGTGGAATATTTCGCACACCGCAAGGCGCTGGACATCGAATCGCTCGGCGGCATTGTCGCCGAAAAACTCGTCGAACGCGGCCTGGTCAGGGAACCGCTCGACCTGTTCGATTTAAAACTGGAGCAGCTTGCCAGACTCAATCTCGGCACGGACGACGAGCCGCGCGTGTTCGGCGGGAAAAACGCGACGAAAGTTTTGGAAGCGCTTCAACGCGCCAAAACCGCGCCGCTCTCCCGCTGGATTCATGCGCTGGCGATTTCCGATGTCGGCGAGGCTACCGCCAAACAGCTTGCCGCCGTGCACGAATCGCTCGAAGCGCTGGCGCATTCCACGGTTTTGCGCGACATCCGTGACCTCGGCGCGAAAGAAGTTGAACGCGCCGAAATCAGCCCGCGCTCGCGCAAAAATCCGCCGAAGACCGAAACGCAAAAAGTCGCGCGTGAAAAACGCGATGCCGAACTCAAAAAAGAAATAACCGGAATTGAAGCGCGATTGGATGCCGGCGGTTTGAAGGCGAAAATGGTCGAAGTTGGTCCGGTCGCGGCGGCGAGCGTGCTGGATTATTTCACGTCGTCCGCCGGGAGAAAAGTCCTCACCCGCATCCGCGAGTTGGGCATCAACCCGCAAAGCGAAAAGATCAAATCCGCGACGTTCGCGGGAGTTTTTGCCGGAAAGACATTTGTTCTGACCGGCACGTTGCCGACGATGACCCGCGAGGAGGCGGCAGCGAAGATTGAAGCCGCCGGCGGCAAAGTGACCGGCAGCGTGAGCCGGAAAACGGATTTTGTCCTGGCCGGCATCGAGGCCGGTTCGAAATTGGACAAGGCGCGGCAACTGGGCGTGAAGATTATCAGTGAGGCGGAGTTCTTAAAAATGGACTTTTGAATTTATCGTGGAAGGATTGATTTCAAACTATCCAAGCCTGTTTCTGTCTCAGGATCGCTGAAAGGCGTTTCGCCGGCTCTCAAAGGTCTTCCAGAGCCGTGTCGGCGAGGAAGTCCACCCAGTCCACGGAAATGGGCTGGTTGAGTTCATAGGAGCGGGCGAAGTCCTCCTCGAACAGGTCGTGTTTCACTTGCGCGGCAAACGCCGGATCGGACGTGGCGATGTTTTGCTCCTGGGACCAGTCGAGGCTGAGGTGTGTCATGTTGCCGGAACCAAGGCAGGCCCAGCCGTCCACGAGCAATGCCTTCACATGCGTCATGCCGGGATAAAAATAAACGCGCACGCCATGCCCGCGGAGGTAGTTGGCGACAATCAAATTGCTGCGGCCTCCGGTTTTGAAGTCGTTCACGCGGGGCATCACAACCCGCACGTCCACGCCGCGCGCCCGGGCTTCCACCAGCCCCGCAATCACGCCCTTGTCGAAGAGATAAGGGTTCTCGATGTAAATGTAATTCCGCGCGCGGCGCAACGAAGAGCGCACCGCATTACTGAATGGTTTCCAGCCGGTCCGCGTGGGCAGGCGGCGGACCTTGATCCAATGGTCCGGCACGGCGGCCGCCGCGGGTTTTTTCGGCGGCGTGAGCAGTGCGGCGGTGTAGGCAAAATCTCCGAGGAGACTCTCGTGTGCCCAATCGCGCCGGAACTCCCGTTCAAGCGAGGCCACCACCGGCCCGTCCAATTCGAGCATCAAGTCGTGCCACTCGTAGCGGTATTCACGGCCAAGATTCATGCCGCCCACCCACGCGTACTGGCCGTCCACAAGATAGACTTTCTGGTGATCGGTCGAAAACCAGGGATTCAAAAATGGGTGCACGCGGATACGGGAATCATTTCGCAGATAGGAGACCATCGAGGAAGGCATGACAAAGTCCTCCGGCATGGCCGTGGCGGGCGGCATCAGTCCGGCGGCGAGGCTGCCCATCTGGTCGAGAATCACATGGACCCGCACCCCGTGCGAGCGCTGCCTGAGGTCGTCGGCCATCGAGACGGCTACGTCGTCCCGGTCGAATATGTAAATGTTCATGGAGACGTAGTTGGTGGTTTCCGCAATCGCCTGCCGCAGCCGCGAGTAAAACCGGTCGCCGTCAATGAGCAGGTGGAGTGAACCGTCCTCCAGGCGGGTGCCCGTGTAGCGATTGAGCCATTGCTCCCACCCGCCGAGGTCCATGCCGTTGGTCTGCGCGAGCGGGGGGACTGCAGTGGCGGGCCTGGGCAGAGGGAGCCGGAGCAATTGGACGGCGGACTCAAGGCCCAAATCCGCCAGGCGCGCCACGCTGGAGAACGGGTTTTTGATGAGGGCAAGACCGTGGCTTTCGAAGATGAACGCGCCAACGCCACGCACGGAATTAGCGAACCCAAATCCGCGTTCGGTGGTGTCATAAAGGGCCTCCGGCGAAAGCCATACGCATTGCCGGCGTTGCCGGTCGAGCAGGAGCGGTTCGGTGAACCGGCTGGCATTCGGGGCCATGATCAGAAAAAGCGAGTCATGGGGGTGATCCCGGACCAAATCCTCCTCGATGCGGTGGGACAGCACGTCGAGGGTTTCTTCGATCGAATAGCGATGATCAATGATCACGCCGCCGGGTTGCTCGCCCTCAAGC
>JBEKEJ010000062.1:0-13986 GCA_050013895.1 Verrucomicrobiota bacterium
TACACGTTGGTGACGCCGTACGGCACCACGAACTTTGTCTTTGACGACACGAAAGTATTCTGTGAGTCGATCAAAGTCAATCAGAGCGGCTACAGCGCCTTGTCGCAAACGCGCTACGCCAATCTGGACATCTGGCTGGGCGACGGGGGAGCCAAGCAAATCAGCGGGCCGCTGCCCACCTACACGGTGTTCAAGCAATTTACGGGGGAACAGGTGGCATCGGGGACTGTGCAAGCGTTCGGGGGAGGAGCACAGGACTCATCCTCAGGCGATTATGTCTATCGGATTGATTTGTCAGGGGTGCCCGAGGGCGGGCCTTACAAGATTTCTGTGAGCGGGTATGGCTGCTCGTATCCGTTTGGCGTGGGCGGGGATTTTTCGCGCCGCCTGGGGTATGTGGCGTTCCGCGCCTTATATTATAATCGGTGCGGTATCCCGCTTATACAACCGTATATCTGGGCGAATATCCGGCCGTATCCCTGTCATACCAATGTATATGACACCCAGTCAACGAGTACAGCAGACACGCTTCCCGGTGGCGCGGTTCAGACCAGTCAACCGAAATTATTGTTCCATGGTGGTTACCACGATGCCGGAGATGTGGATCGCCGCGGTTACCACCTGATGATGCCAATGGTCTTGCTGACGACCTATGAGGTGTTTCCCAATTTGTTCACGGATGGCCAGTTCAACATACCCGACATCTTTGATGCGAATTACAACATTATCGGCTCAGGCAACGGGATTCCCGACATCCTCGACGAGGCGATGTGGGGCACGATGATATGGACCAACTTGCAATATACCCCTCACGAACCTTCCGGCGCAGTCGGCTGGGGCGTTAATGCCTCGGGCTATCCGAACTGGGGGATCAACTTCGATCAGGACACCTTGCTCTGGGGCACTCTAACCAACGACGTGAACTCCTGTGGCTTTGCGGCCGGGCTGTTCATGCACATGGCCCGGCTCATCCAACCCTACAACGCCCAGGTCAGTTCGGATTTGCAGGCGCGTGGGGACGCGGCCTATAACTACGCTGGCACGCGCGGGACCGTCAAAAACACGCATAAGCTCTACTATGCGATCCAGAAGTATTTGCTGACCGGGGACGTGACCGCCAGCAATCTCATCAATTCCCTTTACGCAAATACCAGCGGATTTCCCGGCGCTTACAATAAACAACTCGGAGGGGTTCTTACCGACGGCGGCATCTGGCAGGCGGGTTTCTTCATGTCCTACATTATCGCGACGAACCGGCCCACCAACCCGACCATTGTCGCCTATTTCAAGACGCAGCTCAAAGCAGCGGCGGACAATCAAGTCAGTTGGAATAACAACTCTGCCTACCCCTGCGGCTGGCCCGCGAGTGTCAACCCTTCGTCGTATAATTATACCCAGGGGTATTTCACGGACAGTGGAGAATTCGCCTATCCATGCCTGATGCAGTGGGCGCTGACGGGAGAACAGAAGTATATTGACGCCGTCAGCCAGCTTATGGACTACGACCAAGGGCTTAACCCGCTTGGCAAGTGCTACATGACTGGCCTTGGCTTTGAGAGGACCCATAATCCGGAGCAAATAGAATCCGCCTATGCCGAATTCACAGCGGGATTGGGCGGCCCTATACCCGGGATCACCGTGTACGGGCCTGGCGCATCGGGTCAAGCGGCTGCTTCCAATAATCAGGTGCCTCCCGTCAATAGCATGCCTCGCGAACGCAAGTGGATGGATGACAATGGGAACATTACATGGGTTGAGTTTACCGTTGAAGAGACCGAGGTTTACCAAACGGCCGTATACCCGGTGCTGGCGCAATGGGGCACTTGGAAACCTGCGAACGGCGAACCGTTCGTCAACCCGGCCGCCGCCTCCATGTCGGTCACCAACGGAGTGAAGCTCCAGTTCGGGGGAGTCCCGTACCAGGCTTATATCTTACAACGTGCTGATGCCGTTACCGGCCCATGGAACACTGTGACCTTGGCTGGGACGATGCAGCCCGATAGTACGGGAACGCTCCATTTCACCGATCCCGCGCCAGTCACGACAATGCGGTTCTACCGCGCCCAGATGCAAGGGCAGCCGGGACAGGTTTATTAGCCCAAACAACTGTCCTTACGGAATCGACGATCTTGCTCAGGGCTTCTGGCAGCAGCGACTGGCGGTGGCCGGTGGACAAGAACGACCGCTAGTCTGGCAGAGGGCTTGGGCATGGTGTATCGCTGCGGCAGGGGCCCCGGTCCGGGCGATTTGTCACTGGAAGGTTCAAAAAACCAAGGGCAGGTCCCCCAGCACGGTCGCGTTGAGTGCCGAACAGATTGCCTGGCTCAAAAAGGGCAATCATTTACTTGACTCACCGGATGGCTTCTTGCCATCCCGTCCCCGCAGGCTTATTAGCTTGTGGGATATGATTTAATTCATAATGCAGAAGCAAGTGGTGCTGAAGGCCCTGGACGCCCACAGGACCGGCTGCGGCACGACGGATTTGTTGAAACTACGGTGGTTACCGGGAAGCCAGAACCCGAACAGCTGGCCCGAATTAAGCCACGAACCACACGCATTGAAGGGCCGGAGGTCCGAAGGAGAACAGCCCGCGGTGAAACCGCAGGAATCATGTGAAACAGATCCAGGCCCCGGCTTGCCGCGTCGCAGCATGGCGAAGACGGGAAGGGGCGACAGGGGTTTGAGCCACGAAACACACGAATGACACGGAAACTTTTGCCACAAGAAACACAACGACCATGTAGCCGCAGACTGCGCCGATGAGTGCAGATTGTATTATTCCGAATCGAGGCGCAAAGGGCGCAAGAACTCTCAACTCCTTCCGGAAAATTCGATGTTCACCCCATGAATTTCCTCTCGCCGACGGCCGTTACCGGGGCGATACGCGGTTAAGATGGGTTCAAGCTGGTTGGGATTGCGCGTAGCCGGGGCAATGTAACGCTGGCGTTTCCGAAAACCTGCGTCAGGTTGACCGTTTTAATGTTGCAGCCGAAAGAACTGTTGGTCTCCAGACATGGGCACGGTTACTTGCCATTGGCTGCCGACCATTTGCGGAGGCTGGGACACTTCTGTCCACGTGCCGGATGTCAGGTTCGTATTACACACGAGCGTGAGGCCAAGCGAAGGCAACGGCCAGGACAGCGTCATGTTGCCGTCGGATGCGGAAACGTTGATGGTTGGGCTGCTGACCGGCTCTTTTATTACGGTTCCATGTCTGGCGCCGGACAGGCAAAAGCTTAGTCCCGACCAGGAATACAGGTCCGCACTCGTCGCGGTCCGTATGCCGCCAGACGGGTAAAGTTCCACATAGATCCGCCACTGGCCGTTGTCCATCTGTATCAGGGCCGGCCCTTCGTAGCCAGGCCCCCAGCCCGACCAATTATCCGTGCCGACCCAGGTCCACCCGCCGATCAAGCTTGAGGAGGTGGCGTGTTCGATAAACTTCGTTGTCTCATTCTTGACGAAAGCATGATAGGTGCCGCCGACCTTTACCACGAACGCGTCAATGTGATTCGGTGTAATTCCCATGTCCACCGGGCCGCTCCAAGAGGTGAGTTCACTGTTCTGGGCGGTGAAAAGGTACTGTTTGAAATTCGTATCGTCGGGGCCAATATTGACAATGATGTTCACCGTGCCGTCATCGTCGACAAACCATTCCGGCGCCCAGGTGTAGTACGTGCCGGGAACGTCGGCATTGATGGTGGTCAGGTTCGTCCAGTGGACAAGATCGGTGCTGGAAGCAATGGCGAAATTCGTTGACGAGTCGGTCCACGACTGCACGGTATGGCAGATGTAATATTTGCCGTCCGTGTGCTTCATAATGCTCGGGTCGCGCAGAACACCAGTCGGTCCGCCGTAACCACCGGTGTCGGAAAACTCGGCAAAATTGAGGGCATCCGCCGAAGTGTAGATCCACAGTTTTTCGTCCGGCACATCCTCTCCTTTGAACGTTGCGAAGATGTACTGGCTGCCCGCGTGCGCTGGCAACGCCAAAACGCTGGCCAGGATAACCAGCAGGGCCAGCCCATGGCCGGCCTTGTTTGACCGCGCGCGGTTGGACGCGGATGAATCGGTTGCCGGAACCGTTCCGCTGGCACGATCGGAGGAGGAGCAGGTTCCATTCACAACAGTCTGATTTGTTGTTCGAGTATATCGCTGCATCATGCCAAAATCAAAATAAAACTGATTATCCCTGTGTTAGGGATTTATCGGGGTTTGAGGGATTTTTTAGCGATTTTTCCCGCGCGCAGTTGAAAAGCAATCGGTGGTGGATGCATTACGCCGCCTGAACTGATGTCCAAAGCGTTTGTGCCGCGGGTTGAACCAGCTGGTGCAAGTGGCCAGAAACCATTTCATGCCCGCCGCCAAATTGGCTTGGGTTATCTTGACCACCGGATAAAAATGGTTTGGCATAAGGCAGCGGCATAAGCCTGCCAACCGGTCTTGCAGCAGGCTTCGCCCAATTTGGTCAGGAAACGCTCGCGGTCCGTATCATTTTTGAAAATCGGTTTGCGCCGGTCCCCGCGACCTGCTCGCGGCAAAGCCGTAGCTCATCACGCCCGTCCTGCCGTGGCTTTAGCGAAGGTGGATGGCAAATCGCCCCCGGATATTGGACCCTCAACTTGCGCGTCATCGTTGCCACCAACTCCGTCCAATGGAGGTTTGTCAATACCATCGCACCGGCGCCAAATTATTTTCTTGTTGATGCTCCGACGGTTCGGAGCGATGATCGGAAAACCGGTGAATGGACATCATCCCCGACCCGCCAGCCTGTGGCGGATCACAGAGGAATCCTGGCTCCGCTGCCAGGGTCTGATCGCCATCCGCCAAAACCAGAATGTGACAGCCACGCTTATAAAAAGTGGGTCTCACAATTAAGTTGGGGCGCATAGCGTCAATCGGCCCGAAAAGTTACGAATGAAGAAATGCCAGGACAATCAACCGGAAACAAATCGCCAATTGTCCATCCGCGAATCGACAAGGTCTATTATGAAATATCTATTGATACTCGTTAGTTTTTTATACTGCTGTCTGTCGGCAAACGCGCAGCTTTCGTTCAAGGAAATCCGCACGGCTTCGGACACCGTCCTGGTGGCCTTTTTTGAGAGCTCCAATGTCACCGGCCCGGTCTGGGACAGGGTCATTCGAACCGATGAAGTGAACACGGCCGATCCGTCATTATGGAAGCTGGACGGGCAGCCGGTGACGGCGATCAATGAATTTGTGACGCCGGCGGAGAATTGTGATTACCACATTTATCTGCAGGTGCCGAAGCTGGTCAATGGAAAGAGTTACACCCTGGAGACGCCGCACGGCAACACGAACTTCGTGTTCGACGACAAGAAGATATTCTGCGAATCCATCAAGGTGAATCAGAACGCCTATAGCGCGGCGTCCAAGGTGCGCTACGCCAACTTCGCCATCTGGCTGGGCACGGGAGGGCCTAAACCGATCAGCGGCGACATTCCCGGCTACACTGTATTTGATTTATCCACGGGTAAACAGGTCGCTCAGGGAACGCTGAAACCGTTCGGAAGCGCAGGACCGGACGCATCGTCAGGCGATTATGTCTATCGAATCGACCTTTCACGCGTGCCCGAAGGTGGGCCCTATAAGGTTTCGGTCAAGGGATACGGTTGTTCCTATCCATTTGGTGTGGGTGAGGATTTTTCACGGCGCCTGGGGTATGTCGAGTTCAGGGCGTTGTATTATCAGCGGTGCGGCTGCCCGATTATCAAACCCTATGCCTGGGTAGATCTCCGGCCCGAGCCCTGTCACACCGTCGTTTTCGACACTCTGAAAGACCCCCCCAGCCAGGACAATGTCCGGGTGCGACCCACCGACCCTAAGATGACCGTTTACGGCGGCTATCATGATGCGGGAGATTCCGATCGTCTGTTATATCACATGATGGTGCCGGCCACGCTGATGACGACCTATGAGGCGTTTCCCGGCAAGTTCACCGATGACCAATTCAACATCCCCGACAAGTTCGACGCCAATTACCACATCTTGGGCAATGGCAACGGCATTCCCGACATCATTGACGAGGCGGCCTGGGGCACGTTGTTCTGGGAATACATGCAGACGACCAATGGCGGGGTGCGCTGGGGCGACTCGACCATGGGATTTCCGGACTGGGTTCCCTTTGATCGCGACCACAAACCCTATGGCACCTGCAGGGTGGACGATTCCGCCTCAGGGTTCGGGGCCGGCTTGTTCATGAACCTAGCCCGACTCATGAAACCCTACAACCCCGAACGCAGCGCGGAGCTGCAGAAGCGCGGCGACCGGGCCTTCGAGGCGGCGGGCGCCAGGTTCAAGCCAACTCATAAACTCTACTTTGCGATCCAGAAGTATTTGCTGACGGGAGACGAGGCGGCTCATAACATGGTCAAGGAGCTGGCGCCCCAGACCGCTTCATTTCCAAACACCTATTGCATGGAGGCCGGCGGGTTCGCCTCCGGCGGCAACGCTTGGCTGGCGAGTTTCTTCATGTCCTACCTCCTGGAGACCAACCGCCCCACCGACCCGGCTGTGGTCGCCCAATTAAAGGCGTCCCTCAAAGCGACGGCAGACAAGGAAATCGCCTGGCTCAACGGCAATGCGTATCCCTTCGGCTGGCCAACCAACGTGAACTTCAAGCAGCAGTATA
Source organism: Verrucomicrobiota bacterium (assembly GCA_050013895.1). Classification (GTDB taxonomy): domain Bacteria; phylum Verrucomicrobiota; class Verrucomicrobiia; order Limisphaerales; family UBA11358; genus UBA11358. The sequence goes on from JBEKEJ010000062.1 coordinate 6,656, forward strand.
ACTTTGACCAGGGATATGAAAACATCCAGGGGCAACTCGCCTATCCCTGTCTCATGGAGTGGGTCATCACGAAGGACCAGAAGTACCTCGATGCGGTCAGCCAGCTCATGGACTACGTCCAGGGCCTCAACCCCATCGGCAAGTGCTACGTCACCGGCATTGGTTTCGACAGTGTCCGCCATCCGCATCAACGGGAATCGGTCTATGCCCAGGCGCAGGGATGGGGTCCCATTCCGGGGATTCTCGTTTACGGTGGGCCTTACACGTCAGGCAACAGGATCAAACAAGTGCCGCCCCTCAACGAGGTGTCTCGCGAACGGCATTACATGGATCATCTCGGCAGTTTTGCCATGAACGAGTTTACCGTTTACCAAACCCTGGTCTTCCCGGCGTCCATTTACCCCGTGCTGGCGCAGGGCGGCAATTGGGATCCGACGAAGGATCCGTTCGGTGGACTACAGCCGTCTCACGGCTGGTGAAAGGGTCAGGCCGGTCCTTAACTCGAAAACCCAACTGGCAGGGGTGGTGCGCTGCGCCGTCACCGCGCCGGTCAGGCGCGGAACCGAGCCGAGGCGCGCGGCCCACCCTCGCACGGTTCGTTCCGCCCGCCGGACGCGGGTGCGGCTGGCGCGTTGTCCCTGCCGCCATTTTCACGCGCCCAACTTCGGATTTCGGGCTTAAACGATTTTGCCAATTGTTTGGAGGCCCTATTACAGAACCGGGCATTATGACTCACGCGGTTGGGCAAACATTCAGAAATGAACCTTAAATCCGCAACTGGAATGGCCGCCAAGAGGCGCAAGAGTCGCAAAATCGAAGCATCGGGAAGTGTCCGGCAACGCTGTTCTCTTCACCTGCCGGGTAAAGGCAAATTCCGGTTAAATTCAGAGTGCAAACCCAGTGGTTCTGCGGCCTTTGCGCATATTTGTGGCGGCTTAAGTGCGTTTTTTAACATGGAAGGCTGCGGAATGAATCCACCCATTCCCTACGCGTTTTCACAACAACTCTTACGCTACTGGGGGCAAATTTCCCCAGAATCCTCTTGACGCAGGCTGGGTTTTAGAGGAAAATAAACTTACGTGACCCTCAAATTCTGTCTTCGTCTCTTATGAAACACCTATTGATACTCGTTAGTTTTTTGTACACCTCCTTGGCTCTAAACGCGCAGCAACTTTCATTTCAGGATGTTCGCACGGCTTCGGACACTGTCCTGGTGGCTTTCTTTATGGACGCGCATTATACCGATTCAACCGTCTGGAACACGAAATTCAATACCAATCAGGTGGACACGAGCAATCTGTCGTTGTGGACGCTCAACGGCACGCCGGTGTCGTCGATCGATAAATTCGTGACCGAGGTGAACGCCGTCGCTTATCACATTTACCTGCACGTGCCGAAACTGACCAACGGAATGGCCTACACCTTGAACACGCCCTATGGCAACACGAACTTCGTCTTTGACGACACGAAAATCTTCTGTGAAGCCATTAAAGTCAATCAGAGCGGCTATAGCGCCTTGTCCCACACGCGCTATGCCAACCTTGCCATCTGGCTGGGCACTGGAGGATCCCAACAAATAAGCGGTTCCCTCCCCACCTACACGGTGTTCAAGCAATTTACCGGGGAACAAGTCGCTTCGGGGACGCTGCAAACGTTCGGAGGAGGAGTGCAAGATTCATCTTCAGGCGATTATGTGTACCGGATCGATTTGTCGGCTGTGCCCGAGGGCGGGCCCTACAAGGTTTCCGTGAGCGGATATGGCTGCTCGTATCCGTTTGGAGTGGGAGGAGATTTTTCACGCCGCCTGGGGTATGTAGCGTTCCGTGCGTTATATTATCAGCGGTGCGGTGTCGCGCTTGTGCCGCCGTATGCCTGGGCGAATATCCGACCGTCTCCCTGTCACACCAATGTATATGACAGCCAGGCCAGTTTTAACAGTGTCCCGAGTAATCTGTCACCTTTTCCCTCAATGCCTGTCCACGGGGGTTATCACGATGCGGGAGATTCGGATCGCAACTCTTACCATATAATGGTGCCGATGGTGCTGATGACGACCTATGAGGTGTTTCCCAATTTGTTCACGGATAACCAGTTCAACATACCCGACATTTTCGATGCGAATTTCAACATCGTCGGCTCAGGCAACGGGATCCCCGACATCCTCGACGAGGCATTATGGGGCACGATGATATGGACAAACCTGCAATATACCCCCAGAGAACCTTCTGGCGCAGTTGCCTGGGGCGTTAATGCCCCGAACAATGGGAATCCGGCCTGGGGCATCAACTGGGACCAGGACACATTCCAATACGGCACCGGAACGAACGACGTCAACTCCTGTGGACTGGCGGCCGGGGTGTTCATGAACCTGGCCCGGCTCATGCAACCCTATAATGCCTCGCTCAGCGCGAACTTGCAGGCACGGGCCGACGCGGCCTTCAACTACGCCGGCACGCGCGGGACCATCAAAAATTCGCATAAGCTCTACTATGCGATCCAGAAATACTTGCTGACCGGGGACGTGACCGCCAGCAATCTCATCAATTCCCTGTATTCCAATGTCAGTTCGATGCCCAGCACCTATAACAATGAAGCCGGGGGATATCTCACCGACGGCGGCATGTGGTTGGCGAGTTACTTCATGTCATACATCATAGCGACGAATCGGCCCACCAACCCGACCATTGTCAATTATTTCAAGACTTACCTCAAACAGGCGGCAGACAACCAGGTTAATTGGACCACCAACGATGCTTACCCCGTGGGCTGGCCGGCGAATGTTCTCGCCCACTCGCATAATTTCAATCAGGGCGGCTTGACGCCCCAGGGACAGTTCGCTTATCCGTGTCTGATGGAGTGGGCGTTGACGGGGCAGCAGCAATACATCGACGCGGTAAGCCAGCTTATGGACTATGACCAGGGGCTTAACCCCCTCAGCAAGTGCTACATGACCGGCATTGGATTCGACGGGGTCCTTCATTCGCATACGCGGGAAACCGCCTATTGCCAGGTCACAATGGGATGGGGCGGGCCCTTGGCCGGGCTTACCGTCTATGGACCTCTCGAGACTAATTACCTCAGTTCATCCCCAGGCAGCGTGCAGATACCCCCTCTCAGCGCGATGCCGCGCGAACGTTGTTACGTCGATCATCTGGGGTTTTGGGCCAATAACGAGTTTACCGTTTATCAGAGCGAGGTTTTCCCGGCGGCCATTTACCCGGTGCTGGCGCAAGGCGGCACGTGGAACCCTGCGAAAGAACCGTTCGTCAATCCGGCCGCCTCCGTCACGGTCACCAACGGAGCGACGCCCCAGTTTGGGGGAATTCCGTACCACGCTTATACCCTGCAGGCTGCATCCGTCATCACGGGCCCATGGAATGCTCTGCCCCTGGCGGGGACGATGCAGCCCGATAGCGGCGGAACGCTACGTTTCAGCGATCCCGCGCCAATCACAGGGGCTCGGTTCTATCGCACCCAGATCCAAGTGCCCCCGGGACAGTTTTATTAGGTCAAGACAACTTGCCCTCGCTCATTGCAACCGGGCCGGTCGATAGCGCGAGGCCTGTTGAGGCGGTTTGTGGTTAGGACGCTGCCAATACAGCAGATGCGCAACCTGGTATAAGACTTACGTCAAAATAATCTTATCGCCGGCTTGCAAGGTCACGATGGCCTTCTTCCAATCGGGCGCCTTGCCGGCCTGGGGCGTGCGTTGGCGGCGCAGTTTGCCATGCACGTTCAGGGTGTTCACCTTGATGACCTTGACCTTGAATAATTCCTGAACCGCCTGTCGGATCTCCGATTTGTTCGCACGAACATCAGCCTTGACGGTGTATTGATTCAGCGCGCGCTCCTTGATTTTGGGTTTGCCGTTCGCATCCAAAACAGGATTGCCATCCTTGTCCCGCTCATGGGAGCGCACTACCTGGGTTCCCTGGCGCGTCCCTTTTTCGGTAAGGCGGACGGTTTTGATGACTTCGAATGTGTTCATGGTTTGTCAATCTTTTGCCAGGTGCTGCTCCACTTGTTCAAAGGCGTCTTTCGTGAACAACAATTTGTCGGGGCGCAACACGTCATAAGTGTTCAAGGAATCGCTGGTCGTCAACGCAACCTCTGCAATATTGCGCGAGGCCAGCATGAGATTCTTGTCGGCGCCCGATGAGACAATCAGCGTGGAACCCTTCAAATCCAGGGCGGACATCAGACCGGCAAATTCCTTCGTCTTCGGCGAAGCGAGTTTCAACGTGTCCACCACCACCACGTCACCGGCTTTGAGCCGCTCGCTCAACGCCTTGCGCAAAGCCAGCACGCGGGTTTTCTTGGAAACCTTTTTGCCGAAATCGCGGGGTCTTGGGCCAAAGACCACACCGCCGCCGCGCCACAACGGCGATTGAAATGAACCGGCGCGGGCGCGGCCGGTGCCTTTCTGCCGCCACGGCTTTTTGTTCGTGCCGGCGACTTCGCCGACATTTTTGGTGCTGGCGGTGCCGCTACGGTGCGCGGCCTGGTACGCCGTGACGACGTCATGCACGGCTTGCGTGCCTTTTCCGCCTTCAACCAGCGGGAACTTCACTTCGAGTTCGCCCTGGTTCTTCCCTTCGAGGTTCTTGATGGCAATCTTCATTTGCTTTTTCCGCCAATTCGTCAGACGGCCGAACTGCTGGACCGGCTTCCGCCCAAACGTTCTCACGATTCAACGATTCAACGATCAAATTACTTTTTGGCCTCCGCTGGTTTGGGTTCGGCTTTCCGGGCCTCGCCGCCCTTCCGTTTCATCGGCGCGACGCTCACCGGCGGTTTCCAGCCCTTGGGACGCTTCTTCGATTCACGGATGACGACATAATCGCCCTCCGAACCGGGAATTGCGCCCTTGATAAGTAACAGGTTGTCCGCCTCGCGCACCTGAATCACTTCCAGATTTTGCGTCGTGCGTTGAACCTGCCCCATGTGACCGGGCATTTTCTGGCCGCGCATGACCGTGCCGGGAAACAGGCGCTGGCCAATCGCGCCGACACGGCGGTACCAGCCTTTTTGCCCGTGCGACGCAAGACCGCCGGCAAATCCGTGGCGCTTCACGACGCCTTCAAAGCCGCGGCCTTTCGTGATGCCGATGGCATCCACAAAATCACCGGGGGCAAACAGCGCCGGGCCCACGACGTCGCCCGGTTTCACTTCCTTGGAAAAGTCGCGGAATTCCCTGATGCGTCTGACCGCCGTGCCGTTGTGTTTCTTGATGTGCCCGAGCAACGGTTTCGTCACCCGCTGTTCCTTCTGGTCGTCGAAACCGAGTTGAACGGCATTGTAACCGTCCTTGCCCGCTTGCGTTTTCACCTGCAGCACGCGGTTCGGTCCGGCGAGAACCACAGTCACGGGGATCAACAGCCCGCTGGCGTTATAGACGCGCGTGCTGCCGAGTTTCTTTCCTAAAAGTCCGATTGGCATGATCAAGAAATGGGATGGTGGAGTAACGGACCGATGCAGTGCCGGAATCCAATGTTCCAGCGCTCCCGTGCGGCATTGCTCCAGGTTGTTTGTGAATAATTCATCGCGTTTAAATTTTAATCGTGATGTCCACGCCGGCAGGCAAATTAAGCTTCTTCAATTCATCGACGGTTTTGGCCGTCGGCTCAATGATGTCAATGAGCCGTTTGTGCGTGCGTTGCTCAAAGGTTTCCTGCGACTTCTTGTCCGCGTGCGGCGAGCGTTGCACCGTGAAGCGCTCAATGCGGGTCGGCAGCGGAATGGGCCCGGCGACGCGCGCGCCGGTGCGCTTGACGGTGTCGGCGATTTCTCGGGCGGACTGGTCTATGACTCGATGGTCATAGGCCTTGAGGCGGATTCGGATGCGTTGGGCAGCCATACAAAGAACAATTGTCTGTTAATGGTTTAATTACATTTGCCGCTTCAATTTTCGAAAGCGGACAGGCAGTTTAGCAATTAAACGGTTCCGTGCAACAAGTTTTTTCGGGAAATTTTGTTGCGCCCAGCTTTTCTATTGTGCACACCAACCGGCTGGTTTTATTAACACCCGGTTCTGGCGGGGGAGGTGGGCTTTTGCAGAGGTGAGAACCGCTGAAGCAGTACCAACCGCCTCCCGCTAACAGCACACCCTCTAAAGCAGGAGGCCAACGGGATCGTTAGCACCTTCGGATTTGGGTTCGTTGCCAGATGGGTGTTTGTTGCAAAGATGTAACAATTCCGCCACGCGGTTGTCACAGTGCGCCGCCATGTTCTCTTCACGATCAAGATCAAATCCATGAAAACAACGAAATCAACCCAAACCACAAGGGCGGCGCTGTTTGCCGGCGCTGCGGCGTTAATGTCATTTGCCCCCGTCACCTACGCGCAGTCTTCCGACGCGCTCATCAACAAACTGGAGCAGAAGGGCATTCTTTCGGCGGATGAAGCGAAGGAATTGCGCGAGGAGAGCCGGCAGGATTTCAACAGCGGTTTCACCAACAGTTTTGACAAGGCGTTCGGCAAAATAACGGGCATGCCCGACTGGGTGACTGGCTACAAGTTAAGCGGCGATTTTCGAGGGCGGTTCGATGATTTTACGGGCGACAATCCCGATTTTCCCGATCGCATCCGTCTGCGTTACCGTCTGCGCGCGGGGTTGACGGTGAACATGAAGGATGATTTGCAGGTCGGCTTTCGCGTGGGCTCGGCGGACGCGGCGCCAGGAACAGGATACGGCGGCAATCCGAATTCAAACAACTCCACGTTGCAGGACGACTTCACCAAGAAGTCCATTTACATTGACGCCGCCTACGGCAAATGGATGCCCATCAACGACGGCACGTGGATGCTGGCGACCACCATCGGCAAGATGGACAATCCTTTCGCACTTTCACCCATGGTGTTCGATCCCGATTTGACGCCGGAAGGCGCCGCGTTGCAGGGGGGTTACAAATTCAACGACACCCAATCGCTGGTGGTCAACGGGGCGGCATTCGTGCTGGATGAACAAAAATTATCCAGTCAGGATCCCTTCATGTATGGCGCGCAATTGCTCTGGATCGCCAAGTGGACGCCCAGGCTGGAAAGCTCGCTCGGCATCGCCGCGTTTGACATCGTTAATCCCAACATGCTCACCGTGGACAGCGTGCCCGTCGTCAATCTGGGCAACACCCGCAAGTCGGTGCCCGCGCTCACCGGCGGACTCAATGCCGCCACTTATGGTCTGGCCTATAACTACAACCCGATCATTGGCGATTTCAGTGTCACTTACACACTGGACAGTTTTCCACTCTACCGGGGTAAATTCCCCGTCAAACTGGCGGCCGAATTCATGGACAACCCGGGCGCGCCGAGCAACAACGAAGGTTACTGGG
>JBEKEJ010000063.1:0-13969 GCA_050013895.1 Verrucomicrobiota bacterium
ACCGAAGCCGCCAGATAGAAATGGCTGCGCCGAAAGCCGCCAACCAGTTGCTGGCAACGCGCGTCCAGGCGGGCCGTTTCCTGTTCGGTGAAAGGGACAAGGCGGCGATGGTTGCGGCACAACCGGACGCGCGGGCCGGGAGGCATGAGGCTGAAGAGCGGTTCGTCGCCGGATTCCCGGAGCCACTTCACCGAATCGCGCGCTCGGATCACATTCGGCCACCAGCCGGCTAAGCCCCAGCCTCTTTGCTTGGGGCTGATCAAGTCCTGAATCGTGGGCGCTCCATTTGTCGCTCCGTCCGCGTTCAGATGACTCAACAACAAATCCAGACCGCGCGCATCCAACAGGGTATGGTTCCAGGAAAGATACAGAAGGCTGGTGCCGTCCGCGTGGTGCACCACGTCAAACGCCAGTCCCGGTCCCCGTGCCGCGTGCAACTCGCGGGCCGCGACCACTGGCGGCAGCGACCACGGCGAATCCATGCCGCCATTTTGATCGTTATGCTCGTAAAGAACGGTCCTGGGATTTGCGGTCGTGCGCCAAAGGGCCGGAAGCAGCGGAAATGGACGGACAATGCGCGCTCGCGCCAGCCAGTCCAGAATCGGCGAACTGGCGATGCGCTGGCGCAGCCGTTCCATGTTCAGGCCGGTTCCCAGCCGGATGACTGCGCAACAGAGGTTCCCCGGCAGGCCGGCACGCCGCATCCGGCGGTCCTGGCCGTGCATGAAGTAATCTCCGGCAGCCAATCGAATCTGACGGGGCAGGTCAGGCATAGGCACGGCCGGTCTGGCGCTCAGGTTGCGGAGTGATGGTTGCGGGCCAGTTCGGCGATGCAGTTGGCGAGCGTGGCCATGGAGGTCAGATTGTTGCCCGTCAGATGCGAGTCCGGCACCCGGACGCCGATAACGCGCTCGCAATAGAGCAGCAGTTCGACCAGCGCAAAGGAATCAATGCCGGCCTGAACCAGCGGGCTGTGTTCGTCAAATTCCGTTCCTTCGGCGACGAAATTGGTCCGCGCGAACTGACAGAGTTGCGCGGCGATGGTCTTGGGGTCCTTCTCTGAGGTCATTGCTGGGTTTGGTCGTTGACGAAGTGGCGGTCGTTTGCGATTGCAACAACAGGCGTTGCCGGCGAAGGCGGCTGGTGTTCGAACCCAGCCCTCGCGCAAGCGACGGGGCGGTGATTGAGGTCAATACTCATTCCTACAAGTATGACCCGGCTCGAAATGTCGTCAAGCATGGAAGCTCCGAAAGCGGTCGCCGGCATTATGTGCTTGCCCGACGTCACGGCCCCGGAACATGCTTTGCCGCATGGAAGAGTCCGTTCCAGAGCCAATGGCAGTTCCGCAAGTTGCCGCGCCCGCCCCTCTTTCCCAGGCGAAGTTGATTGCCATTAAAATCGTCGTTCTGACGGCGCTGGCCCTGGTCCTGGGTTTTGTCCAGGGCTGGGCGTCGTCCCGGTGTTACAAACCCGGTCACGTCGCCGGTTTTCGCATGGGCCTGCTGCACGGCATGTTGATGCCCGCCGCCCTGCCGGGTTTGTTGATGGGGAATGACCTGCCGATTTACGCCCCCAACAATACCGGACGGACTTACAACATCGGTTACGCGGTCGGCGTCAATTGTTGCGGCACCCTGTTCTTCGGCGTCAGCTTCCTTCAGCCGCGCAGGCGGCGCTGAGAATTCATGATCTGCGATTTACGATTTGCGATTTAAAAGACTGCTGCCGCCAGAGGGAAGCGATCATCAATCGTAAATCATAAATCCTCAATCAATACGGCCAGTCGCAAAAAATTTCGACCACGCTTAACACGCCGCCGCCCCAGTAACGGCTTGGTGCGAAGGTAAATACCCGTCGCTTCCGCTCGTAAACGAGCTTGACGGGATGTTCGGGGATGTTCGGATCGTACGCCTCGAATTCCATGCCTTGCTCCGACTCCGTCAATCCAAATAGCACGATGCCGTGGTTGATGGTGATGCGCGGAAAGCGGAACAGATGCACGAGGGACACACCCCTCTTGTGAAGGGCTCGTTTCAACTGTCGCGCCACCTTTTCCTGGTGCCATCCCGGGGTCGGAAACACCATCCGCCAGTGGCTCCGCAAGAAATAGGATTGCCAGGTGCCGCCCAATTCCGCCTTGAGCAGCGGTTCGTGCGCCCGGCTGAACGAACGCAGGCCGTCATAACCGGGGACCGCCACCCGTTCCGGTTCCGCGCACGCCCGGCGCGGGTTGCGGGAGACGATCTCGCGGATGATCCGCCGGTAACCTTCCGGTTCCGCCGCCGGCAGGTCCGGTTCAAACCGGGCGTGGTAGAAAAATTGCCGCGCCGAGCGAACCATCACGAAGCAGCGATGGTAATAAGTCGGCGGCGGGTCGGAACGGAAGGTGGTCATCGCCCCGGTTGCCGGATCAAAATGATATCGCCACACCAGCTCGTGCGGGAACGCGAAGGTGTCCCGCTCGAATCGGAAAGTGCGGACGGCGTGGCTTGGTGGCGAATCCATTAGCACAAGCTTTGCATGATTCTCCCCGCGAGTGGCAAGCTTTTCTTAAGATACATGGCACAAATGAGTTATTGGCGCCCTGCCGAAACGCCTCTACGCCTGCGCAATCGGGCGTAAAACATAAAATTAGTTGAAACGACCGTCCTCACCCCGGCCCTCTCCTCCGAGGAGAGGGAGAATCGTTCGCCGTCCCCCCTGAAAGTTCGCGCGACTGGATTTGCCGGACGACCAATCGAATCAGCAAGAGTGTGATTGGTGAAATCCTCTCCCCCGGGGGAGAGGACACAGGTGAGGGCGGGCGTAAGACAGAAATTTCATCCAACCCATGTCGTCCATCCCAAAATCGTTTCAGGCAGTCAGGTGAGCTTCCGCGACCATCTCGAGTGCCCTGTTATTTCGCGCCGCTCAAGGTAAGTTCCGCAGACAGCACCTTCGTGTCCGCGATGCAGGCGGAGACCTCGGCTTGAATCAAGGAACCCAGGCAGCCGGTGATCGTGGCCTCGATGCGCAGGGTGTCGCCGGGCCGGGCGGAGCCAAAGATTTTGACGGAGCGCAGCGCGGTCAGTTTCAATCGTGGCCAGGCCGGATTGGCGGGATCTTCCTGCGCCACCATGCCGGCCACCTGCGCGCCGGCTTCCACCAGGAGCACACCGGGCAGGATCGGTTCGCCCGGAAGATGGCCGCGCAAATAATACTCGTCGCCGCGGACGCGATATTCGCCCACGCCCTCCTTGCCCGGCGTCAGGCTCACCATCCGGTCCACGAACCGGAATTCCGGTCCGTGCGGCAGTGATTTCATGGCCAGTTGCAGAATTTCAGGCGTGGCGCTCATTGCTTCAGGGGTTCAACCACGGTGTAGTCCGGCGGCAGTTTGGCCTCGAATTGTGCGGGGTCAATCGGCTGATTGATCACCACGTTGGTGAAATCGTTGCGCAGGCTGGAGCCGTCGGCAAATTTCATCTGGGTGACGGCGATGGTGAAATCGTTCGTGCGAAAACCGATTTGAATTTCGCCGATGAATTTGCGGGCGGAATCGCTCCGGGGTTGGAGCGTCATTTGCAGAATTGAATTGGTTGCCATCGCCGACAGCAGGCGGAAGTTTTTTTCCATGGTCGCCCGGTCGCGGGGCAGGCTGGCGTCCAGCAGGGCCAGCGCGTCCTTGATCGGGCCGGACGGAACGGCACCGAGCGGATATTTCTCCGCCTGCTTGAGCCGGGGATAGATGATGAGCAACTGGTCCGGCTGGCGGAGCACGATAGTCTGCGCCGGCTGGCCCAGTTCCCAGCGGAATTCGCCCGGCGTCACCCAGACCTTGCCGGCGGACACCAATGGCTGGTTCAGTACTTTCAGCGTGCGCGTCTGGGTGAAATCACCGGACCAGCTTTGCAAGTTGGTCTGCACCTCGAACCATTTATTGAATGGCGCGTCGTTGCCGGAGGCGTGCAGGATGGTGGTTGCCGGCAAGAACAGGCAACAACACCAAAGCAATTTCAGAATTGAAGAACACTCAACATTCAACATCCAACGTTCAACATCCAACGCTTCACGCTGCGCGCGTTCCTTCAACGTTGGTCGTTGAATGTTGGTCGTTGAATGTTTCCGGGAAGACCAGATTAGCCTTGCTTCGGCCAGATGGGAGTGAATTGATACCATTGGTCCATATCCTTGCGAATTTCCGGCTCGAATGCACGCAGGATTTGCTGAGTCAACTCCCGGCGCGCCTCACGATCGCCCAGCGCCCGGCGGTCGTAAGCGAACTCAGGAAGCACTTTCACGGCATAGCCATTCGGCCGGCGGACGATGGTCACGCCAATCAATGCGCAGCCCGACGCCCGCGCCAGTTCCGCCGCTGCCGGCGACGCTTCGAACGCGTGGCCGAAGAACTCTATCGGGACACCGCCTCGCTCCGGCGGACGGTCCAAAGATATGGCCAGGTCCGCTCCGGCCTGAAGTTGTTTGATGACTTCCACAAAAGCGAAATTGTCCCGGCCGATGACCAGGGTTTCGACCCCGCAACGCCTCCGCGACGCGATGCGCAGGTCGGTCAGGCCGTCGTCGGGCTCGGCCTGCGTGAGGATCGTCAGCCGGAAGCCCAGTTGCGTCAGCAACAGGCCGCCATGCTCCCAATTGCCGAGGTGCAGCGTGATGAAGAGCGTACCGTGCCCGCGGTGTCGGGCGGCGCGGATGATGTCCAGTTCGCCCGGACTGGTCAGCCAGTTCCGCACTGGCACGCCGCTCTCGGCGCGCCATAGATCCACCATCTTCGCGGCGAATTTCCGGTGGAGCCGACGGGCGGCTTTTTCGGCAGCCGGCCGGTCGCCGGCGAAGACGGGCAGAAAGTTTTGCACCACAATTTCCCGGCGTTGCCGTTGAATGAGGAAATACAAGTCAGCTACGACCACAGCAAAACACTTCACCAGCCTGGTTGGCAGGAATCGTACGATGACCAATCCGAGTCGCCACAGGCCGGCGCGGTAAAAGGCGGGCAAGGTAGTGGCAGGCATCCTGCCTGCCGCCACAGCCTTCGGACGCGCTCGTGCCCACAGCCACCACGTGGGAAGAAGAAAAACCGAGATCAGCATGTTGGCGCCAATGCCCACCGCGCATACCTTGCCCAGGCTGGCCATGCCGGGATTGCTGGAAAATCCTAATGAACCGAATCCGGCCACGGCCGTGGCGCCGCACAACATCAGTGCCCGTCCGACGGAACGCCGGAGCACACCAAGATTGCCGCCATGCCGGCGCAAGGCCAGTTGAATGAAGAGGGTATAGTCCACGCCTGTGCCCAGCATCAGCGGCAGGGCCATCAGGTTCATCAGGTTCCAGGTCCAGCCGCCCACAGCCATGATGGCCAGCAGGCAAAGGCCGCTCAGGCACAACACCGCGATGCCCAGCAGGATTTCCTTTGCCCGGCGGAAGGCGAACCAGAGCGAAAGCAGCACCAGCGCCACCATCGGTGTCACCACCTCCCACATTCTTGCCTGCACCCGTTTTAAGGTCGCGCTCCCCAGCAATTCCCAACTGGAAAGCAACGCGCCGTTCTTTGCCAAACGTTTGGACAAGCCGGTCAAGGCCGCCGCCTCAACCCGATTCGTGGCAGGATAAACCAAACCCATGACCAGCCATTCATCCGGAGTTTGTGTGATGAACCGTTTCAGCAGCCATTGGCTCACGTGGTTGGTAGGCCAGATTATAGTCGTGCTGGCGCCGGCGCGTGCCCACGTCCGCACCAATTCCTCCGTCAAAACCAGGGCATTGGTGTTGAAACCTTCAGCCAACGCCGCGTTCCGCAGCAACGGGCCTTTCGTTCCCAGGACAGAAGCCGGCGCGCGGTTGGCCGCCTGAAATTCAACCCGCGGCCACAGCGCACCCGGCAGCAGATACCGGCCGATAACATGATTCGAAACCGCGCCATCCAACAATTCATCGGCCCGGGAGAGTCGTTGAAAGACCTCAGATTCATCCCTGCCGGAAATGATCACCCAAAGCGGCTGCGGTGGCAGTCCCAGTTCGGACGTGATTTCGTCCAGTGCGGTCTGCGCCTCTCCGTGGCGCGGTTGCAGGGCGTTTCCCGTCCGGTCCAAACCCGGCAGGCGAAAGCACAACACCGCGCCCGCGCCGAGCAGAATCAAAGCGGTCAGCAAAAACGCGGTGAAACTCGCGGGCGCGCCGCCAGCGCCCCGCGTCATTTCAGCCTTCGGCGGTTCATGTGGCGCAACAAAATAATTCCACCACCGGAACGGCGGTTGATCCGGGCGCGGTTTCCGGCGGTCGGGAAACAGCGGCGGCAGATAAATCATCACCATTACCAACGCCGACAAGCCGATGCCGATGGCCACCAACGTGCCCAATTGTCCCAGGCCGGGCAATCCGCCCAGGTTCAAAACCAGGAAAGCGCTCATCGTGGTGATGGCCGCCCACAGGATGCTCGGCGCAATCGCGCGGCGGATTTCCGGCACCGTCATTTGCGGATGCGCGAGCGCTTCCTGGTAATGCACCACCGCATAATCCACCGCCAATCCCAGCAGCACAGCGGCGAAACCCAGGCTCACCACGCTGATGGTGCCCAGCGCCAGCCCGCCTAACGCCAGGGTCGCGCCCAAAATCAGCATCAACAAGGCCAGCAACCACAACATCGGCCGCCACCGCCGGTGCGTCAGCCAGAACAGCAGGGCGATGATGATGGAGGTCGCGCCTACCGAATGGCTCATGTCGTGTTGCATGCTCGTGGCGATTTCCTCCACAAACACCGGACGCCCGGTGTAACGCACCACGACGCCTTGCCATGAATCATCCGGACTGCCGCCAGGTTTTGGACTGCGCCAGTCGTCTGGCGCTTTTTGATTTGTAGCGGGAACAAAAGTGGCAGAGGGCTGCCGCACTCCAAGACGCTCGCGCGTTTGCAAACCATCCACAACCGCATGAATCGCCTTCAACCATTTTTCGCACGAACGGTAACTGCCCAAATCCACGGCGGATTCCACATACAACAAACGAAACTTTGCGTCAGGTGAAGCAAACATTTGTTGGCCCTGGCCGCTTGAGAAACTGGCAAGATTGGTCAGCGCCGGCATTGTCAGCAGATCGAACGGATCGAACTCGCGCCGGGCCAGGTCCATCGGCGACATGGAAGTGGCGAGCGCTTCCTTGGTCTGCTGCAGCACAGAGTTGAGTTCGCCGGGAGCCAGGCGGTTGGTAAGCGTTCCAAAGGATTCCGGCGGTTGATTGAACCACAGCCAGCCGAGCAGTTCGCCCAGTTGTTCCGGATGTTCCATCCACGGCGCCTGCCAGGTCACCTCCGAGACCAGATTGGTTTGCTGCCGCAGACGCTCCGCCAGCGCACCCGCCAGGCGTTCCGCCTGTTCGGATCCCGGCGCGCGGAGGGTGATGATCAATTCGCGCGCATTGGTGAAATGCTGCTGGTAAAGTTTCAGTCCCTGGACCGTTGGTTCGTCCGGCGGCAACAGGTCGAGGATGTCCACGTCGAAGCGCAGCCGCCACAGCCCGAGGCAGACTGCCACCGCAAGCAACATCCACCACCAGCGTTTCAGGAATGAACTCACGGCGACAGAAAGCCTTCCAGGGTTTCGCCCGTGCGGGCGTTTTCCAGCCGCCAACCGCCGTCCGGTTTGCGCTCAAAATGAAAGGGCAGGGGAAGCGGTCTTCCGGCGAGGGCCGCGGGCAGATACAGCCAGGCAAACCGGGTTGGACCCGGCCCGCGCCCGGCGAAACCCATCTGCCGTTGCGGAAAGCGGATGAGCCAGCGGTCGGGAGTGGTCTGGGCGAAAACGATCGACAACGGCGTTTTGTCGAACTGGAGGAGCGAACGGCCGTCCGCGTTGCGGGCCAGCACGAGGTCGCCGCCGAATTCCGGCAAGCCGCGTTCAGGCCGCCAGAGCGCCTGGCCTTGCTGGATGTGCCAACCGGGACCGGAAGCCGTGAACAGGCTTCGGGTGGTCGTCCGGCAGCCGCAGGAACACACGAGCGCGGCCAGTAAGGCTGACCATAGGAATGGGCGAGACCAATGATGTTCTAACAATCCATTAAAACGGTGGCAGTCCTGCGTTGCGGGATGAATCGGCTCTGATTTTGAAAGTCGCCAGGGAAATTTGAGCCGGCTGACACCGGCTGCTGCGAATGAAAGGGGTTTTGAACAGGCGGCTAATAACTGCATACACTGGTGGTAATTGTTGTGGAAGCCCGATGGTTGTCAACGCTTCACCATGTCTGATGCTCTGAACGGCTTCCGTCGTGAAGACCACGCCCGTGCCGCAATGCAATCGAACCTCACGGCTTGGAGTGCGATTTTTCCAACCGGGGGCGCAACTTCGCATCAGCGCCGAGGAACGCCGGCTTCAGCCGGCCGAGGCCCCCATACGGCCATGCCGCCGTGAACCCGGCGTTCCCTGCCGGGGACTTTGTCCTGTTGGCGGCGGTGAGCAGTCGCGCCCTCCAACCGTCGGACGGGCAAATTTCGTATTTGACGGCGGCGGTCGAAAGGACGAAAAGAAGCCTGACCATGACACTGAAACGCTGGGTTCTCTGGTTGTGCATCGTCGCGCTGGTAATCAGCGAGCTATTCCTTTTTTCAGCCAACCAGCAGAAAAGCGCGGCGCAGGCTGACGCGCGTGACGCCAAACAACAGATCGAGCAATTGCAAGCGGAATTGGACAAGAACAAAACTTCCAACATTGAGGCACAAACCGCGGAAATCGCCCGCCTCCGCAGTGAAAATCAGGACCTGCTCCGCTTGCGCAACCAGGTCCGCCAGTTGACCGAAACGAATCAGCAGTTGGCCCAGCAACTAAAGGCCGTGCGCCTCGTCACGCAACAGCAGCAGGAGGCGTTGCAGGCCTGGCAGGCGAACGCAGTCGCGTCACAACAAGCCCAGCGCGCCGCCGTGGTGGCGGCACAACAACAGGCCCGAAACGAAGCCGCCCAGCGCAGCACCTGCGTCAACAACCTTCGGCAGATTGACGCGGCCAAACAGCAATGGGCGTTGGAAAACAACAAAACCGATGTAGCCGTTCCGACCATGCTGGATTTGCTGCCTTATTTCAAAGGCGGGGTGTTCCCGGTGTGTCCCGGTGACGGCACCTACACGATCAATGCCGTCGGCTTGCCGCCGACCTGCTCGGTTCCCGGTCACGTGCTGCCGCAATAGCCCGTTCCGCCACTGATGGCGGAGTCAAACGGGCCCCTGCGGGAAACACGCCAACGCGGCGCGTTTTTGACGTTCGTTTCCCGGCCTGCATGGTGGCGGCGGACGTCTCGTCTGCCGTAGAGGGCTGGCGTCCCGCCGCCCGGAAAGAACGATGGCAGTCACCTGCAGTTCTAAAATGTTCCAGCGCGTTGGTGGATTCAAGTGTTTTATCCGCCGTGCGGGACGCCCCGGCTCTACGGCAGGCAGGATGCCCGCCGCTACGGAAAGGCGACGGGGTGCGCCGATGTCAATATAAATTGCCATACCAGCTCGCCGTTCGCGTCTTCGCAGGTGAAAACAAACCGGTCGCGCTCGTGGGTGGAACTATTTATTTTGCTCCTCACGCCCGACGGTCAATCCATATTGGATGAGCTTTTCCCGCAACCGCATCCGGCCGATGCCCAGCCAGCGGGCGGCCTTGGATTGATTGCCTTGCGCCAACTGAATGGCCTGCTTGAACAATTCCGGTTCCAGATCCGCGATCAGGCGCGAGTAAGCGTCGCGGATGTCGCCGCTTTGCGCACGGTTGAGCAGTTCGGCAATGTAAGCAGCGTGGGTTTGTTGGGAGGCGGCCGTGGGTTTTCGGGTTTTGGCCAGCACCTGCTGCACGTGCTCCAGGCTGATGCCAAATGGCCGCGCCGCCAGCAACGCCTGGCGGATGACGTTTTCCAGTTCGCGCACGTTGCCCGGCCACGGCTGGTTTTGCAGAAACGAAATGGCTTCGGGCTGGACGGAGGGAGAGTCGAGGCCCAGCTCTTTTCCGTAGCGAAGGATTAAATATTTCGCCAGGTCCGGAACGTCCTCCGTGCGCTGGTTCAACGGCGGCAGAGTAATGGTGACGACACTCAGTCGATAGAACAGGTCTTCGCGAAATTCTTTTTCCTTGATGGCAGTCTCCAGATCCCGGTGAGTCGCGGCCAGCACCCTGACATCCACGGGGATGTTGGCTTCACTGCCGAGCCGTTGGATGCAGCGTTCCTGGAGCACGCGCAGGAGCTTGCCCTGGGTGTTCCCGTTTAAATCACCGATCTCATCCAGAAAAATGGTCCCGCCGTGCGCCTGCTCAAAGCGGCCAATGCGACGGGCCTGGGCGCCCGTGAATGCGCCGCGTTCATGCCCGAATAATTCGCTTTCCAGCAGAGCATCCGGAATGGCGGCGCAGTTGACGGCGATGAACGGTTTGTCGGCGCGGAGGCTGTGTTGATAAATCGCGCGGGCAATCAGTTCCTTGCCGGTCCCGGTGGCGCCGCGAATCAGGACCGTGGTGGGTGTGGCCGCGACCCGCCCGATTTCCTTGTAGATGGCCTGCATCGCACGGCTTTTGCCGATGATGGCCGATTGGGCTGTCCGGGCCTCGCCCATTTCCACCGGTTCGGACATGAGCCGGCTGCTGGCGACGGCGGAAGCGACCAAATCCAGCAGTTCATCGGGTTCCACCGGTTTAAGCAGGTAATCGCATGCCCCCAGCTTGGTGGCTTCGATGGCGGTCTCGGTCGTCCCGTGGGCGGTCATCAAGATGATCGGTTGTTTCGGTTTTGCCGCGTGAAGCTGGGCGACCAGATCCAGCCCGCCCAAACCGGGCAGACGCAGATCCGAGATGACGACGTTGTACTCGTTTTGACGCGCCAGTTCCAAACCGGTGTCACCGCGACCGGTGGTTTCCACTTCATAGCCCTCCGCGCACAGCACCTTTTTCAAGGAGGCGGCCGTGCTGGCGTCGTCTTCAATCACCAGAATTTTTGGGTTCATATTCATTTGCGTGCGGCAGGACGATGGCAAAAATGGTGCCGCGGTTGGGTTGGGTTTGGTAACGGAGTTCGCCGCCGTGCTTCTCGACGATTCGCGCCGCGATGGGCAGGCCAAGTCCCGTTCCGCCTTCCTTGGTGGTGAAGAAGGGGTCAAACAGGCGCTTTTGCACCTCAGCCGGAATCCCTTTTCCGGTGTCGACGACTTCCAAGACCGCGGAACCGGCTTCGTCGCGGACGCGCAAGGTAATGGTTCCATTGCGCCCGATGCTGTCCGCCGAGTTCTGAACCAGGTTGATCAACGCTTCTTTGATCTGGTGCGTATCCGCGCGCACCCAGGCGGTTTCGGACGGCTCCAGCTTCAATTCGATCGCAGCCTTTTCCAATTGGGGCTTCAACAGGCTGTGAACTTCCTGCAAAATCCGTTGCGGCGGGACCGCGACCAATTCCGGTTCGGAGGGGCGGGCAAATTGCAAAAAATCCTTGACGATCCGTTCCAGGCGGCTGATTTCGCTGGCAATGACGAAGATGTCTTCGTTGTCCACGCCGGCGCCGGGCAGCGACTTTCTCAGGCTGTAGAGGCGGAAATTGATGGCCGTGAGCGGATTGCGGATTTCATGGGCTACACCCGCCGCCAGCACGCCCAACGAGGCAAGCTTTTCCTGTCGCGTAATGATGGCCTGGCTCTCCGTCAATTGATAGCGCAGCGGCGCAATCATGCCGCGATAAACCAACATGGCGAGCGCGGCGATCAGCGCCAGCAGCAAGGCGACCGAAAGTTTGAGCAGTCGCTGAAACGTGGTCAACGTGTTGTTCGACTCTTCAAGAAAGTCATTAAATGCCAGGCGCTGGCCGTAGATGAATGCATCGCACAAGTCCAGCAGATGCTGGGACTGCTGTTGCACTTTTTCGTAGCTGGTCGGAAACGCGCCGACTTTGGTTTGGAGCCTGCTGTTGCTGGCAACCAGCAAATTCGTGCTCACGTTCAGATAATCGTAGTAAGCGCCTCCCATCTGCTCAAAAAACTGGCGCTCCAAGGGCGTGATGGCGTTGGTCCGGTTGGCTTCGAACCATTGGGTCAGTTCCCGCACGTTGCCGAGGAACAGGTCATAGTCGGCGGATTCACCACGCAGACGGTAGCGGAGCAGAGTGTCGTTCAACCGCTGAATGTTGCCCTTCATGCGAACGCCCAGATAAAAACTGTCCGGATTCAGCCCGGCGAACTCGTGTTGCAAGCGGCCCACCCGTTCCCAGGTTGTGCGGCTCACCCAGACGACCAGGATTGAGCCCAGCAATGCAGTCAGCACCAGCCCGGCCAGCCGCAGCTTTACCGCCGGGCGGCTCGACTTGGCTCGTGGCAGAGCACCTATGGCTTGAAATGATCCACCCATCTGTTTCATTTGCACGCCGGCAGAGGCATAAATTCACTGGTTTAGCGTAAAAAGCGCTTCACACCACTGCTGGCACAGCAACCGCTAAATGCAGGAGCAACACCAAGTATAGGCTAAACCGATGATAACCTCAAACATCAGACTGATGAAAACGCAAATTGTTGCCGGTTCGTGCGACTCCGTATTTTTCCCAGTGCTTCCAATCAGGGCGGGGAAATCCGGTCGTGTTAACGGTGGCAGCCCGGATTCTTCGCGTGTTTCATCGGAGCCAATCGCGGCAGCGCGAATTAATGGCCGCGGACCTGCGCGCCACCACAGTTCCGGTTTGCCGGCATCCTTGGAAGACTGGCTGGTCTGCAAAGAAGCCTTGGAAATTTGCCGGAGAGGTTGTGACGGGACGGAAGACGGAAGTGATGCCTGGGTCATGACTGCCAAACGGGCGGCTCACGGAAAAATTCCGCCTGCCGCCATCGTGCGTTAGTGAACGCCATTGTGACCGTTCGCGGGTCGAGTTTCAACAAACACCCGCATCCTATGAAAGGGAAAATCTTGGTTGTGGATGACGACGCCAGCGTGCGTGAATCGTTGCGCAAGGTTCTGGCGGATGTGGGTTACGAAGTCGCCCTGGCGGCGGACGGTCCGGAAGCCGTGGAACAGTTCGAAGGCGGTCACATTGATCTGCTGTTGCTGGACATCGGCCTGCCGGCCAGGGACGGATGGGACGCCTTCGAGCGCATCACCAACGAGGCTCCCGTGCTCCCGATCATCATTATCACCGGGCAGGCCAATCAACACGACATGGCCGTGGCCGCGGGTGTCGGCGCGCTGATGGAAAAACCGCTCGAGGTGACCAGACTTCTGAACACCATGCAGGAGCTGCTGGCCGAATCCATGGAGGCCCGGTTGCTCCGGTTGTGCGGCAATGGCGGGAACACGCGCCAGTTGTCCTCATCTGAACATCGAGCGATGATATAAGCATTGAAGTGCGACTATCATCTGGGCCGCCGGTGTGCCATCCGCCCAGACCCGCTTTTTCCGGAAATGACACGGCCAGTATCCCGCTCGTTGCGTAACAGCTTCGGTGATAATCGGGTCATCCCGCGATAGCGCACCCGCGCGGCGATTTTTCATTCTTGGCTTTGGCCGGCTTCTCACGTAGTTTCCCCGTTCCATGATTGATACAAACATTGAATTGTTGAAGGGCATCGCGAACCAGTTGCGCATTCACTCGATCAACGCCACCACCGCCGCGGGGAGCGGGCATCCGACTTCGTGCCTGTCGGCGGCGGACGTGATGGCGGCGTTGTTTTTCGGACACATGCGTTACGACGCGAAAAATCCGCATTATTACAATAACGACCGTTTTATACTTTCCAAGGGACACGCCGCGCCGATCCTTTACGCCGCGTGGGCGGAAACCGGTTTGTTTCCCGTGGGCGATTTGTTGAACCTCCGCAAATACGGCTGTGACCTCGAAGGCCATCCGACTCCGCGCCTGCCCTTCGTGGACGTGGCCACCGGTTCGCTCGGCCAGGGCTTGAGCGTCGGGGCCGGCATGGCGCTGGCCGCGCGTTTCGACAAGCTGGATTACAACACCTACGTCCTGCTCGGCGACGGCGAAATTG
>JBEKEJ010000064.1:0-13907 GCA_050013895.1 Verrucomicrobiota bacterium
CCTTTAGGCGGCAAACGGCCGTGCATTATCCGGACCGCCTGAAGGCGGAACTCCAAACCAGAATCGCGGCGAGTTGCGACATTGCGAAGGGAGGCCATTGATGGACGTGAATGGCAAGCTTTACGGTTTGGTGGCGGAATTCGATTCGCCCGCGGCGATTTTGCGCGCGGCGGAAAAAGTCCGCGACGCCGGTTACCGCCGGTGGGACACGTTCACGCCTTTCCCGATTCATGGCATGGACCAGATGATGGGCTTCAAGAACTCGCTCGTCGGCTGGTTTGCGCTGTTGTTTGGCGGTGGCGCGTTCGTGGGCTGCATGGCGATGATCTGGTATATGAACGACTATGACTACCCGGTCCTCGTCGGCGGCAAGCCGATGTTCAGCCCGCCGGCGGCGTTTGTGCCTTCGTACATTCTGCTCGTGCTGGCCGGCGCGATCGGGGCGTTCGTCGGGATGATTGCGCTCAACGAATTGCCGCGCCTGCATCACCCGCTGTTCAAGCACCACCGCTTCGCGCTGGCCTCGCGCGACAAGTTCTTCCTCGTCATCGGCGCGAGTGACCCGAATTTTTCCGAAACCGAAACCCGCAGGCTGCTGGCGGAAGCCGGCGGCACGCACATTGAACTGGTGGAGGACGACTGATGCGCCACGTCATCGGCTTCATTTTGGTTTTTCTGGCCGGGACGGCGGCCGTGGTCGGCATCGCCGGTTTCCGCGGACACCTGTCGCGCAAACCGCCGATTGAAATTTTTCCCGACATGAACCGCCAGTTCAAACTGCGCCCGCAACAGCCCAACGGTTTTTTCGCCAACGGCATCAGTTCGCAGCTCCCGCCCGCCGGCGCCATCGCGCGCAGCGCGCCAATTCAGACCGTCAACGGCTCCGTTTATCCCTACGAAGACGCGCCGGCCAACACCGGCCGCATCACGGGCACGACGAATTTTGTCGAGACGAACCCGCTGCCCGTCACGGCACAATTGCTTCAACGCGGACAGGAACGGTTTGATATATATTGCGCGCCCTGCCACGGCGGGCTCGGCGACGGCAACGGCATCATGAAAAAACTCGGTTTGACGCCCGCCGTGGCGAACTTGCAGGACAAACGGATTGTGGAAATGACCGATGGCGAAATTTTCAACACCGTCACCCGCGGAAAGAATTTGATGGGCGCGTATGGACCGCTGATGCCGGTGGAAGATCGCTGGGCCGTCATCGCCTATCTGCGCGCGCTGCAACTCAGCCAGCTCGGCGCGGTGGACGATTTGCCGCCCGCCCAACGCGCCGCATTGCCAAAATGAAAAACGCAATCTGCCATGTTTCTGGAGTGCGCGGACATGTCCGCGCTTTGAAACGACGCGACATGTCGCGTCGAGGGAAGGCGGCAACGTGTTGCCGCAGTCCAAAGAACCAGAGAAACACTTTAACCCCAAATCCGAAATTGGTAGGGATGGCGCGCTGCATCGTCACCGCGCCGTTCAGGCGCGGAATTGACCCGAGGCACACGTTCACCCTCGCACCTTTCGTTCCGCCCGCTGGACGTCCACCCTCCGCAGTACTGCTACGGAGGACGGGCGGGCGGAGACAGCGCAGCGCGCTGTCCCTACCACCATTTTCACGCGCCCAAATTCGGTTTTCGGGTTTAGACCAACTGTGAATTCGCAGATTAAAAGCGATTTGCCTCCACCGCTGGACTTGTCCCGGTGGAAGAATGCGCCTGCGATTTTGATGGTGCTTGGCGGTTTCCTGTGCGTGGCCGGTGCGGGGATCAGTCTGAAGGAATTCGGATATGCCTGGCTGCTGGCGTTCATTTTTTACCTAACCATCTCGCTGGGCGCGCTCTTCCTCGTTCTCATCCATCATTTGACCGATGCGGGCTGGTCGGTCGCCACCCGCCGGTTTTGCGAACACATCGCCGCGCTGTTGTTTCCGTGGCTGGCAATCTTGTTCGTGCCGGTGGCGTTGCTGGCGAAGCTGATTTATCCGTGGATGACGCTCGATCCGCACACCGACCGCGCGTTGCTGGCGAAGTGGCCGTTGTTCACGCTGCCTGGATTCTATGTCGCGTCGGCATTGCTCTTCGGCGCCTGGTGGTTGCTGACGTCGCGGCTGCGGTTTTGGTCGCTCGAACAGGATGAAACCGGCGAGGCGCATTGCACCCATTGGATGCGATTTCATTCAGGGTGGGGAGTTCTGGCCTTCGCGGCCACCGTCACGCTCTCCAGCATCATTTGGATGCAGGCGCTGCAATATCAGGCATTCTCGACCATCTACGGCCTGTGCTTCTTCGCCGATTGCGCGTGGGTGATGCTGGCGACGGCGTATGTCCTCGCGATGATTTTGCAGCGCCAGCGCATTTTGCATGACGTGCTGCACGACAACCAGTTTTACTTCCTCGGCACGCTGTTCTTTGCGTTCACGCTGTTCCATGCCTACGTCCATTTCGCGCAATATTTTGTCGTTTGGAACGGAAACCTTCCCGACGAAACGTTCTGGTATCTCCAGCGCGAGCAGGGATCGTGGTGGTGGATCAGCATGATCATCATCTTCGGCCATTTCCTGCTGCCGTTTTTTGTCCTGCTGTCCGTCCGCGTCAAATCCAGTTTCAAAATCATGCTGCCGGTCTGCGCGTGGGCGTGGCTGATGCACTTCGTGGATTTGTCGTTCAATGTTCTGCCGGCCGCCCACCCGGAAGGCTATCCGTGGCATTGGATTGTGGTGCAATTCGGCTGTCTGGCATTCATGGGCGGATTATTGGGCCGCGTATTTTTAAGAAGTTTCAACGCGCACTCGCCGTTCCCAAAACAGGACCCGCGCCTGCTCGAAGCCATGGGGATTGACGAAGCCGGGATGATCGGCAAGCAAACCACTGGAGGCGAACGATGAACCAGGAAACGAACCACCACACCCTAAATGGCGCCGCCGCAGCGGTACTGGGGTTCATCATGGCCTGCTGCCTTCTCACTGTGCTCGTTTTGACGACGAAATATTCGGCGCACCCACCGGCAATTGACGCCGACCGGGCCGCCGTGCGCGCCAAGGCGCTGGCCGACTTGCGCATCGCGGAAACCAACGCACCCGACCATCTTGGTTGGATTGACCAAGGCCGCGGCCTGGTGCGCTTGCCGATTTCCGTCGCGCTGCAAATCACCGAAATCGAATGGCGAAATCCCGCCGCCGCGCGCTCAAACCTGATGGCCCGCGTCGAGAAGGCCGCCGCGCCGGCCCCGACGGCCCCGGCGAAACCCAGCCCTTTTGAATGAACGAAATGGAAATCCAAGAGCCCAGACCCCGGACCCCAGACCCGGCAATTGACGCTTCGTGCCGCGTGCCATTGCTGACGTTGTTTGGCGGCGCGGCGCTGTGGCTCGTCATCGGTTCCGTGCTGGCGATGATCGCCTCGATCAAATTTCACGCGCCGGATTTTCTCGCTGACAGCCCGTGGCTCACCTACGGCCGGGTGCAGCCCGCCGCCGATAACGCGGTGCTTTATGGTTTTTGCATTCCGGCGGCGCTCGGCGTGATGCTCTGGATTTTTGCGCGTCTGAGCCGGACACCGCTGTGCCTGCCATTCGTGGCGGTGGTTGCCGCGAAATTCTGGCATCTGGGCGTGCTCGTCGGGCTTGTCGGCATCCTTATCGGCGACAGCACCGGGTTCGCGTGGCTGGAATTTCCACGCGGCGGCTCGGTGCTGCTGTTCGCCGCGTTTCTGCTCGTCGCGATTTCCGCCGTGGCCACGTCCGGCCAGCGGCGCGAGCGGGAATTATATCCATCGCACTGGTTCCTGCTCGCGGCGCTGTTCTGGTTCCCATGGATTTACGCAACGGGTAATTTATTTCTCGTCGCGCGGCCGGTGCGCGGCGTCGCGCAGGCGGCGATTGATTATTGGTTCGCCAACAATTTGGTCTTTGTGTGGCTCGGCCTCGCCGGACTCGGCGCGGCGTTTTATTTCCTGCCCAAACTGGCCGGACGCCCGTTGCAAAGCCGTTACCTCGCGCTGTTCGCGTTCTGGACTTTTATTGTTTTCGGCACTTGGAACGGCACTCCCGTCGGCGCGCCGTTGCCGGCATGGATGACTGCGTTGAGCGCCGTTGCCGGCAGCTTAACAATCATACCCGTCGTCGCCGTCTTTACCATCCTGTGGAAGACGCTCTGCGGTTCGAAAGATGTAGTGTCGAGCCTGCGGCTCGAGGATCCGGCTCACAGGGCCGACGCTACACGTCGTGGCGGACCGTTTTGTTTCATCCGGTTCGGACTCGCGGCGTTCATGCTTTCATCATTGATGCTCATCGCGATGGCGTGCCCGCAAATCGGCCGTGTGACGGAATTCACCTGGTTCGGCCCGGCACAGGTGCAACTGCAACTTTACGGCTTCTTTGCCATGACCATGTTCGGCGCGGTCTATTACATTCTGCCGCGGGTCGCCGGTTCTGAATTTCCGTTTCCGAGGCTGGCGCGTGTTCAATTCTGGATTTCAATGCTCGGCGTTCTGCTGCTCGTGGTGCCGCTGGCCATCGGCGGCCTGGTGCAGGGGATGAAATGGGCCAATCCAGCGGTCACGCCCGTGGACGTGTCCCGGGCGACGCTGCCGTTCCTTCGCGTGAGCACCACGGGTTTGCTGTTTCTGCTGCTCGGCAACTTGTTGTTCGCCCTGAACATTTTCGGGCTGATGTTCAAGTGGAAACTCGCGCTGCTCAAAAAGGCCATTGCAGCAGTGAAAGCGCCGCTGGAAACCGAAGATGAAACCGGGTCCTCCTCCGCTTCGCTTCCGTCTTCGTTACACTTCGACGGGACAAGCCGGCGCGACAAGGAGGTGAGGGCATGAAAAACGGCGCACTGGTTTTTCTCGCGGTGTTCGTCACACTCGGCCTTTCGTGGTGCGGATTCGTGCTCGCTCCGTCGCGGCAACTGGGCGGCGCGAAACAAGCCGCTATTCTCAATTCATCCGATCTTTATCCGGCCGGCCGGCCGGGCGAGGCGAATCTGGGGTTGCAGGTATATCGCGCCAACGGCTGCGCCGCCTGTCACACCGAACAGGTCCGCCAAAGCGGCGTTGACTGCAACGTGGTATTGACCGGCGCGGGCAAAAATCCCGGGTTGGTGAGCAACCTTGTTTCCACTTTGAAATTAAACGGCCTCGCCAAGGAAGCGGCGGATGCCGTGTCCGACAAGATCTCCGCCGCCGGCGGCAAGGCCGAGATTCACATTGTTGCCACGGGGCCGGACATTGCGCGAGCTGGGTGGGGGATGCGCCAGAGCGTCGCCGAAGATTATCTTTACGATTATCCGGTGCAATTGGGCAGTCTGCGCGCCGGGCCGGATTTGTCAAATATTGGCGTGCGCGATCCGGACGCGAACTGGCAGTTGGTCCATCTCTACGCGCCGCCCGGCGAGGTGAAAGATTCCACGATGCCGCCGTTCCGTTATCTTTTTGAAGTCCGCAAAGTTGGAGACGCGCCTTCGCCGGACGCCCTGGTTTTCCCGAACGGCTTCGGGCCACCCGCTGGCTGCGAAGTGGTGCCGAAACCGGAAGCGAAGGAACTCGCGGCGTATCTTTTGAGCCTGCGCGCCAACGTGCCGTTGTATTCCGCGCCTTTCACGCCTTAACCCATGAGTGCCCCGTTAGACAATTTTCGTTTGGAGTTCCGCCTTCAGGCGGTACCGGAAAGGTGCGCTGGCTTGCCGCCTGAAGGCGGGACTCCGAACAAAACCAGGTCATGAACGACGAATCAAAATCCAGTTCTGTGCCATTCGATGCCGAGCCGACGGCCACAAGCTCGCCGGTTCCGGTATGGATGATCGTGCTGACCCTGATGTTGTTATTTCTCGGGGCGGTTTATTTCGATCACCACAGCGGCTGGTTCAACGTGAAGGTGTATCAACCTTACAGCTCGGCGGAGGAATTGGATGCGTATCAACCCAAATCAGGCGCGGCGGCCATGCTCGCGCAGGGCAAACGGAATTATGATATGATTTGCGGCGTATGTCATGGACCCGACGGCATGGGCAAACCCAATCAAGCACCTCCGCTCGCCGGTTCGGAATGGGTCAACACGAAGGGGTTCCAGCGCCTGGCACACATCCCGCTGACCGGCCTCAACGGCCCGATCACCGTTGGCGGCAAGGATTGGAACCTGAACATGGCCCCGATGGGCGCGGCGCTGTCCGATGCCGACCTTGCCAATGTGCTGACCTACATCCGCGAATCGTGGGGCAACAAGGCCGGCCCGGTGACCGCCGATGACGTAAAGTCCGTCCGCGCCTCGCTGGGCGCCCGCCCGCAACCGCTGAACGGCGGGCAATTGAAAACGACGCCGGAGTAATTGAAGTTGAAGCCTCCGCCAAACCGGGAGCGCCGGACGCCGGCTTGGCGCGGGTGGAACACCGCCTTCAGGCGGCGCCGGCTTGGGAATCCGTGCTTCTGCCGCGTGAACGCGGCGTTCCTGCGCGGGATTCAATTTGCTCAATCGCCCAGCGCGCGTGCCCGGCAATCAACGGCTCGTAATCCCCGGCGGCCTTTTGCAAGGCGGGCAGGTCCGACTCGTCGCCAGTGTTTCCCAGGGCAACGCAGACATTCCGCAGCAGGCCGCGGCGTTTGGTCCGCAACGCCGGCGTACCGGCGAAACGCGACTTGAACCCGGCCTCGTCCAGTTGGAGCAATTCAATCAAACGCGGCGCGACCAACTCCGGGCGGGCGTGAGCTTTCATCAAGTTCCCCTCCCGCGCGAACCGGTTCCACGGACACACGGCCAGACAATCGTCGCAGCCGAAAATCCGGTTGCCGATGGCCGGACGCAGTTCAACCGGGATCGGTCCCTTTAACTCGATGGTGAGGTAGGAAATGCAACGGCGCGCGTCCAATTGGAACGGCGCGGTGATGGCGTTAGTGGGGCAGGCGGTGATGCAGCGCGCACACCTGCCGCAATGGTTCCTCTCCGGCGCGTCCGGTTCCAATTCCAGCGTGGTGACGATTTCGGCCAGAAAAATCCAGTTCCCCATCCGGCGGCTGATGACATTGGTGTGCTTGCCGATGAAGCCGAGTCCGGCGCGTTGGGCAAAATCGCGTTCCAACAGCGGCCCGGTGTCCACATACCAGAGCGACCGGGTTCGTGCACTGCCGAGTTGATTCACCATCGCAGTCAGCTGTTTCAGTCTCTCGCCAATCACCACGTGGTAATCGGTGAAACGGGCGTAGCGGGCTATGAGGCCGGAGTTCGGAGTTCGGAGTTCGGAATTCGGAATTTTGGCTGCATAGCTGGCGGCGAGACAAATGATGCTTTTCGCGCCGGGCAGGACTTTCTGCGGCTCAACGCGCTTCGGCGCGGTGCGTTCGAGCCAGGACATTTCCCCATGATACCCGCCGGCCAGCCAGGTTTGAAATTGATCCGCACTCGTGGGCGCGGCGGCAGTCGTGAACCGGCAATCGTCAAATCCCAATTGGCGCGCCCGCTGTCGAATGGCCTCCTTCATGGCCGCCCGGATTGCGCGAATTTGAATTGATGCACAACTTGTTGCACGACTTCGCGGACGGAACGGATGTCCGTATTGATCAGCACGTCGGCCTGCCGGTAAAACTGCTCCCGCGCCGCCAGCAGATCGCGGATCTTTTTCTGCGGGTCGGGTCCGTGGAGCAGGGGGCGATGCGTCTGGTTTTTCACACGTTCCCAGATTTTTTCCGGCGAAGCCCAGAGGCAGACGACCAATGCGTGTTTTTTGAGGCTGTCAAGATTCGCCGGCCGGGTCGGCAAACCGCCGCCGGTGGCGATGAGCGTGCGTTTGCGCGTGGAAAGCTCCCCGGTGACTTGTTGTTCCAATTCGCGGAAGGCCGCTTCGCCGTCCCTGGCAAAAATGTCGTTGATGGTGCGGCCGGTCCGCGACTGGATCAGTTCATCCGTGTCGAGGTAGTCGAAGCGCAATTGGTCGGCCACCAGCCGGCCGACGGACGTTTTGCCCGTGCCCATGAACCCGATGAGCGCGAGATTGACGATGCGGCGGTCGCTGTGCATGGAGATGAATTTACGCGATTGGGGCGGTGACGCACGCCGATAATTGGTGTTGTCGTGTCGGCGCTTTCCACTTTCGGCACCACGACTACGGAGGACGAGTGCGTCGGTTCAATCGAGCCACAGGCTCGACGCTACAGCAACTTCGCGCCACCGGGACTGCCGTTGCTCGACACGTTTGCGCGGTAAGTCTAAATTTTCCCCATGAATTTGCCGCCGCTCATCCTAGCTTCCGCGTCGCCCCGGCGTGCGGAATTGCTGCGGCAATTGAAACTGAACTTCCGGGTCGTCCCCGGCGGCGCGCCGGAAATGGCGCATGAACATTTGTCGCCGTGGGAACTCTGCCAGCTCAACGCGCATCGCAAGGCTCGCTCGGTGGCCAAAAAAATCCCCGACGCGCTCGTGCTCGGCGCCGACACGCTGGTCTTTATCGATGATGAAATCATGGGCAAGCCGGCCAATCTCGGCGAGGCGAAACGCATGTTGATGCGCCTGCAAGGACGCACGCATCAAGTCGTCACCGGCGCAAGTCTGATTCATCTGCGCGCACACCGGGAACGCACTTTTGCCGTCAGCACGGACGTGACGTTCCGCCCGCTCACGGCCGAACAGATCAACGATTACCTTTCCAAAATGAATCCGTTGGACAAGGCGGGCGCCTACGCGATTCAGGAACACGGCGACCTGATTGTTTCAGAAATTTCCGGCTCGTTCAGCAACGTGGTCGGGCTGCCCATTGAAAGGGTGGGGGAGGAACTGGCGATGTGGAATGGTTGAATCCGAAAACTGAAATTGGTAGGGATGGCGCGCTGCGCCGTGACCGCGCCGTTCAGGCGCGGAACCGACCCGAGGCGCGCGTGTCCAATTCGTTCTGCCCGCTGGACGTCCACCCTCCGCAGTACTGCTACGGAGGACGGGCGGGCGGGGAAAGCGCAGCGCGCTTTCCCTACCACCATTTCACGCGCCCAACTTCGGTTTTCGGGTTGAATTGCAGCCGCGACATTCATGTCGCGCTCGGGCGGCCGTTGGCACTCGGGAAACGCAACCTGAAGGTTGCGGCTACAGTGCGGCTACTGAATTCAAATCCGGCTTAACTCCCGCCACAGTAACGCGCTCATTCGCTGGCCGTTTTCAAAACAGTCCAGATCAAATTTTTCGTTCGGCGAATGGGCGTTGTCCTCCGGCAAGCCGAGGCCGAGCAGCAGCGTGTCCGCGCCGAGGACCTTTTTGAAATCATTCACAATCGGGATGGAGCCGCCTTCGCGCAACAACACCGGCTCGCGTTTGAACGCTGCCCGCAAAGCGCGCAACGCCGCCTGCGCCTGGGAACTCTTGGGCGAAACAAGATAGGCCTCGGCGCCGTGGCCGGCTTCGATCTCCAGACGCACCGTCGGCGGACAGATTTTTTTGAGATAATCGCAGACGATTTTGCGGATGCGCGCCGGCCGTTGATTGGGCACGAGCCGGCAGGTGATTTTGGCGCGCGCCCACGCGGGCACGATGGTTTTGCTGCCCTCACCCTGATAACCGCTGGTCAGGCCGTTGATCTCAAACGTCGGCCGCGCGCTGCGCTGTTCCATGGGCGTGAACCCGCGCTCGCCGAACAATTTCTTCACGCCGATCAATTTCTGGAGTTCGCCGGGCGTAATCGGCAGGCGCTTGAATTGTTTCCGTTCGTAAGCCGAAAGCGGCGCGACGTCGTCGTAGAAACCGGTGATGGCGACGCGGCCGTTCTTGTCGCGCAACCTGGCGAGCAACTGGCTCAGGGCCATCGCCGGATTGTCCAGCGCGCCACCGAAAATGCCGGAATGCAGGTCGCGCGACGGGCCATGCACCGTGATTTCAAAGGCGATGATGCCACGGAGCGAATATGTCAGCGCGGGATGGTTGGCATCGGGCATGCCAGTGTCGGAAACAACGACGGCATCGCAGAGCAGTTCGCGCCGGTGCGATTTGAGAAATTTAGCGAGGTTCGCGCTGCCGACTTCCTCCTCGCCTTCGATGACAAACGTGAGGTCGCAGGGCAGGGGAGTGCGGGTTTTCAGATAGGCTTCGACGGCCTTGAGATGCGCGAAGTGCTGGCCTTTGTTATCGGTCGTGCCGCGACCAAAAATGGAGCGGCCCTGGATGCGCGGCGCGAATGGCGGCGATTTCCACAAATCGAGCGGGTCGGGCGGCTGCACGTCGTAGTGGCCATATACCATGAAGTGGGGTCGGTGCGCGTTTAGAGTTCCGCGTTTACGCGGTTGCATCAAGCCTGACCGCCTGAAGGCGGAACTCCGCACGCGAGCCTTGGCGACCACAATGGGATGGCCGTTGGTGGGGCAAACCCGCGCGTCGAGGCCGATGTGGCGGCAATGTTCCGCGAGCCATTCGGCGCACGCGAGCATGTCCTTCTTGTGCTGTGGCTGGGCGGAGACGCTGGGAAAACGCAGAAACGCGCACAACTCGGCCACGAACCGGGCCTGGTTGCGTTTCAAATAATCGAGCACGGCTTGCATGGCGACCAGCTAACCTGCGAAACGCGAGTTTGCCAAGCAGAACCGGCGAAAAAAACACGCGCAGCACCAGGCTGCGCGTGTCAGTGAAAAAGAATCGGGAACCGGGTGGGACTTAGTCCGCCAATCCGCAACTGGTAAAGCCGATAAAGAGGACGCTGATCCGGTTCTGGCCGAGCAATTGAAAGTTGGTGATTTGGACCTGGGCGAACCCGACAATCTCGTAGAGCGAGTTATTGCCTTGTGCAATCGACACATCCCAGATTGGCACGGTGATGACCTGGCCTTCCAAGGCACTGAGTGCATCGTGCACGGCTTTGCCATTGGAAACGCCGGGCTTGCCCTGGATCCAGACGCCCGCAGTGATTTGATTGTTGCCGGGGGCGAAAGGATTGACATACGTGTAGCTGTCCCCGCCCGACGTCAAGCTTTGCACGAGCGTCGGCTCGCTGGGATTGCCCGTCCAGGTCAGCCAGCCGAAATTACCGGGTTGTGTTCCGTTCAAAATGTCATTGATGACAGCACCGGGCGCGACATTGGCCACGGTCTGTGCCGAGAGGGCAATTGGATACAGGTCGCATTGGGCGCGCCCAATGTTGGCCAGCATCAAAACACTGGCGAACACGGAGGACACGATTGTGAAACGTTGAACTGCATTATTTTTCATGGGAGTTGTTACCTTGTTATTGTCTTGTTGCTTGCGTCGAAAAGCCCCTTTTTCAACACAGAATAATGTAACACAAAACGCCATTTTTGCAAATTTTGCCCCAGACTGGAACAGATTGTGGCTGAACGTGTTAGCAACATTCACAATACCATGCCAGTCATGCCTTCAGTGGCGAACTGTTCAATCGCTCAAGTGTTTGAGTTACAGGTTGCGGTTTGGCCGGCTTTCGCCCCGGCCCTTACGTTTGTGTGAGTATGCGCGGCGGACAAGGTCCGGGACGGCAGCCGAACGTCTCGTGAAATAGGCCCCGGGATCGTCATTTGAAAATACGATTCTCACTTGAAGTTGGCCGCGCGGGTGACGCCGCGGCGTTCAATACGGTCAATATTTCCCGTGCGATATTGGCTTGACCTCGACAATCGTTTGGTGGCAAATCGCCGCGTCGTAACCGTAACAATCGTAAAATTATGATCGGGAAATGCCCCAAATGCGAAAAGGAACTCGTTGCCCTCAAGATGGAGAACGTGGTGGGCAGTTTACAGTCGATTCCCTGGGATTGCGTGGTATATAGCTGCCCGTTCTGCCTGACTGTTTTGAGTGTCGGCATTGACCCGGAGACCTTCAAAAATGACACCATCAAGGAAGTGGTCGAGGCTTTGAAAAAACCATAGCGATCTTTTGGGGGAAATCCGCTCACATTCGCGATGCGGAAAGATCAGGGCGCAAGTCCTGATTGCGGCATTGCTCCTGTCCTTGGGATGCGTCGGTTGTGTGTCGCCGCGCACGATTGCCCGGCGCGCGCTTGAGGCGCCCAATAAGCAATACAAGGAGCCCAGGGAGTTCCGGTGGTTGAAATTGGTGGCGACCAATTTTCCAATTCAGCGGATTCAAGTCGGGCCGCCTCCCGCCACCTTGGAGTTGATGTTGGTTGAACCGGGCGATTACGGGGCGAAAATTGTTTCCAGCATCACTCCGCGTCATCCGCTGCACAGAGGCGAAACGCAGACCAATGTGTTTAACTTTGGTTTCAGTATTTCTAATTATCCCCTCAAGCCGAAACTGAAAACGAATGACGTTGTCGGCACCATTTTTCTGTTGCACGGCTATAGTTTGGACAAAGAGCTCATGCTGCCGTGGGGAATGGTTCTGGCCCAGGCGGGTTATCGGGTGGTGCTGGTGGATTTGCGCGGGCACGGCCATTCCACCGGAGACCGCGTCTATTTTGGCGGTGTGGAGCGGACTGATTTGGTTCAATGTCTGGACGCGCTGATTCAACGGCGGGTTTGCCGGGGGCCGGTCGGGGTGCTGGGCATTTCTTATGGCGCGGTGCTGGCGTTGCAATGGGCGGCCGTGGATGCGCGCGTGCAAAGTGTGACGGCAATTTCGCCCTACTCCGACCCAGGCAACGCCGTGGAGGAGTTTCTCCAGGCGTATGCCCCGGCCTTGACCTGGAGAACCGACCGGGAAGCCGCCGAAATTGTCGCGGCCCGTCTCGCCGCGGACTGGCCGGACTTGGCCACGGAAACCGCCGTCCGCGGAATGAAGCAGCCGATTTTGTTTGTGCGCGGTGAACGCGATGAATTGTGCGGCAAAGAATTTCTAAGCCGCCTGCAAGCGGCAGCGCCGCCAGGTTCGGAGTTGAAAGAGGTCCCGAAAGCCAACCATCTCGTGGCCGGCATGTGCATCAGTCAATTGGAAGGCCCGGTGACCGAATGGTTCCGCGGGCACCTGGCCCGGTGACGCCGGCCATCGTTGGTCACGCCTAGCGCCGGATACAGGGCGGTGATCGCGGCGAGTTCATTCGTATCAAAGGGCCGGTAATTGGGGATTCCGTTTGTGTTCGTGCCATCCCTCACGGTAAAAGACCAGCGTTCGCTCGATGCTGTTGCCTTGCGGTTTGAGTTCCACAATATACTGGTTGTGCGGACAACCCGTCACCACGAAGGCCGTCGCCGCCAGGGCAAAAGGCGGGCATTGGGACAGTGAAGGTTTTCCTCTTATGAGAATTCCCAGTTGGTTCATAATTGGCCGGGCAGATGTGGTATCATGTTGGAAGAATTTTGTATTCACCAGATGAAAGCCATGTGGCCCAACCGGTCGCGGGCGCAACATAGCAGCCGCCTGTGAATATCTTTTAATATCTTTTGCTTGGCTGGTCGGCGTCGCCATTGCCATCGTGGAGAACCATGAAATCCGGCGCCCTCAAACCGTCCCAGAACGAGAAACCCGCCTTGCCCGCTTCGCGGCCCACGAAAATCCCGGACAAAAATCCCGCCGGTCTGCCAATCGATCGTTTACTGGATGCCTGGCTTGCCTGCCCTCTGCGCCAGCCCGATGACCTGTTGCTCATCCTCCGCAATCGTTCCAACTAGGCCAGTCGGCAAGGCAGCAATAAATTCAGGTCATCCACCGTCAAGAGCGGTTGGACAGCGTAAGCTCATGGGCTGGTGAATTTGTTGGCTTTTGCCGACGGGACGCCTGCGTTACTTTTCAAGCTGTCAAATGAAGATCACATCGAAGCAATTCCGCGTTGGCGAAGGCTGCGCGGTGAAGCTCAAACAATGGCCGACCAAAATCAGGCCGTTCTACGAGTCCAAAGAGGATTATCAAAAAATCCTCGCCGAACACATCAAAGAATTGAGCGCGCTCCAAAGCCTGCTTTATGCCCGCAACCGCGAGGCCGTCCTGTTGATTTTTCAGGCGATGGACGCCGCCGGCAAGGATGGCGCCATCAAGCACGT
>JBEKEJ010000065.1:0-13873 GCA_050013895.1 Verrucomicrobiota bacterium
GGTATACTCTTTGGCCCCCCCCCCGAATGCCGTTTTCCGGGTCACCCACCTTTTGCAGCAGTTTCACCCACCCGTTCAGCCAATCCGTCACACTTTTGTTCAACTCTTGTGCAACCGTCTGAAATGTGCCGGGCTGACCATATACCCCACTCTTTCCCCACAATTACCACACCCTTGCATAACCTTTGCCTAACCGTTCTGTCCAGCCGCCGCCGCTGCCACGCGCGCCAAGACCTCGGCGCGGGTGCTGGCCACGCTCTGCCCACCCTTCCACCAGTGATACTTCGGATCCGAATCAAACGGGATGGACAAATCGCCACCGGCGGTGAGAAATGGCAGCTGTTCACCGCTTAGGACGGCTAGGACGCCACTTTCCAAGTCCTTACACATATACACGGGTATATTATTCTCCTTCCCATATGCGCGAGGGTTGAGAAAAGGCGTCCTAAGCGTCCTAAAGTATTTACTTTGTAATTCTCGCTGACTGCCGTCGGGGTCATGGGACGCTGGGGACGGCTGGGACGCCTTTGTCTCGGTTGAAACCGACTCGGAAAATGGCGTCCTAAGCGTCCTAGCCACAAAACTGGTCAAGGCGGTCTTGACCGACTGTGCCGCCGGCATGGCTGGCGGCGTCTGGATCCGTGGGCTGAAATTTCCCGGCTTGCGGTCCCCGACCAGGGCGAAAATCCGTTTGCGATGTTCGCCGTCCTTCGGATGGACGCAGCAACCGAACCGGCCATCGGGATAAATCCGAAGATGTTCGCCAGTGTGGTCGTTGTCGCCTTCAGCGCAGGCCGGGCATCTGGCCTGAACGATGCCGCCGGCCAGTTCCCGAACCTTTTCGAGTTTGGCCACGTTGAGGCTCATGTTTCAGCCTGTAGCCCAAATTCCGGTTCGCCGGCATCGCGCAATTTCACCCGTTTCCATCCCCGGTTCGATTTCTTACCGTCGCGCTCAATGCAATGATTCTTGGCGACCTGCCATTCATCCAGCATCACGTCTGCCGCCATGCGTTCGACGACGGTGATCGGCAGCGCGTTCCAGCTCCGGTCGGCACAGAACTCGGCGTAAGCCTGTTGAAATTCGCCTGTCGTAATGTCGCCGTGTTCGTCCCGCTCCAATCCCTCGCGCACGAACAGCCGCAGGCTGTCGCTCTCGGCCAGCAATGAATCAATCCTCCCACGTTGAGCCGTCGTCAGCTTGAAATCCCCCAATTCAGCGAATTCCGTTTGCAGTTTCACGAAACCGGCCAGTGCCCAGCGCAAAATCCCACTGCCTTCCTCGCGCAGAAGCTGGACATGAAAATCCAGGATGCGCTTGGCCGGCGGTTCTTTTTCATAGCGGACAATCAGCAACCGCCGGCGCCACGCCCCGGCATCCTCTTCCAGCCGGATGCGGAGGCGCGAGTTGCATGTCATCACCATGTTGAACGTGCCGAACATGGGAAAATCGCCGTTCAACCCTTTGCCCTCGCCGGAGAGCGGGTCGCCGCCAACCAAAACCTTCAGCTTGCTCGCGCCTTTTTCCATGAGAAAACCGCCCCGCACGTCCGGCCCGATAAGCAATGTCTTGGCGCGAAACCGATACGTCTCAAATCGTTCGTTCAGGCACTCGGTCCGCAATTCATAGGTGTTCTCAAGGCCCACAAGCGACTGGATGATGCGCACCAGCGTGCCCTTGCCACCGTTGGGCGTGCCGTCGAGAATCAGGAACCGTTGCGGCAAATTATAGCCGAACACAGCCAGTCCCGCCCAGCGTTGCAGCAGATCGGCATCATCGGCGTTGACCGCCGGGTGAATCAATTCCTTCAGGAAGCGCGGACACTCCGCCGCCCCGTCAAAAGCGAACGGCGATTTGTTCCGGGAATAATCTTCCGGCGAATAACCGCCGAACAGCACGTCGCCATCGTCCGCAAAGCGGATGACCCCGTTGGCAACGTGGACAAACCGGCCCTTGGTGCGAAACGCGCCGCGTTTCTCCGCGAGACCCATCAGCGCGCCCACCACGGCCTTGAGCTTGTTTTGTGTGATTTGAATTTCCAGTGTGAACTGTTGCGCCTCGCGGCTCGCGTCCAGAATCCGGCCCGAAATGTCATCGCGGATTTTTTCCGGCGTAATCGTCAGCCACAGCCCGCTGTCGTAATCGTAACGGAAGAAAGATTTTTCATCCGGATCAAAGAGCACACGATTCTCTCGCGCATAAAGTGCGGCCCAATACCGTTCGTTGATGCCAGTCACGCGGCCTTCCTTGCTGATGTAAAATGGCTGCCCGTATTCCTTCGCCAGCGCCGCCGCCGCGTCGCGTGCGGCCTTGCCCACCCACGGCAGTTCCCAACCATCCGGCCAGATGATTTCCGCGAACGGCAGCACCACCGGCGCAGCATCCACGAGCAGCGTGTAATCCATACCCTTCGGGTGCCGGCCGTAAATCGTCGAAAGCCGTTTGTCGGCCCGCCACTCGAAATGCTTGTGCTCCGGGTTGCAACTTTCCGGGTATTCGCCTTGGACGCGCACCCACACCATGCCGCCGCGACTGCCGCGCGAGCGCGTCGTCGCCGCCAGCTTCGGATTGAGCGAGAGAAACGCGGCCAAATCCTCGTCGGTGTCGAAATCAATCGCGCACAATCCGCCCGACGCTTTGCCGAGATAAACGGCAAAGTTTGTTTCGCTGCCGCCCAGCACCGAGCGGTAGGCGTCACTCTTCGTGTCCTCAAATGGCCGCTCCGTGTAAGTTACCAGCGGTTTCTTTGTGCCCCACTCGCACGGCACGAAAAAAACATCGGCGCCGAGCTGTGCCGTTAATTTCGCCAACGGATTGTCGTTCGTCATGGTTTGCATCATTCCGTCACCTTTCCGGCTTTCCGATTCGCCCACAGGCAAATGGCGCTGGCCAATGCCTCATTAGCGGTCGCTTCGGCGGCGGTGTAGCGATTCATCAGCCGGACGGCCCAGGCGATAGATCTCCGGAACTCGAATGTCTTCAGATACTCCAGTGCGCGATCCATTGGATTGGGCGCTTTCAGTTTCACTGGCCCTTCACCTTGCTCATCGCGCGGGCGTCAAGGTGAGTCTTGACCAGTCGCGGGTTAAACCAAATCAGCCGGCCAATGCGCACATGGGGCAAATTCTGCTGGTTGGAGCGGAGCCAGCGCAGGGATGGCCGGCACGCAGGATTCGGAAATAAGTTTTCCAGCAAGCGCGGCCCGTCAACCATTCCGGCCAGCCAATCGTTGTTTTCTTGTTCTGTTTGCATCATCTTGCCGAATACATATTCGCATTGCATATACAGTTCAATAAAAACATTGATATTTAATGCGTATATGCTATGATTTGAAAAATTATGAGAAGGTCATCTCAAAGTCACACGCTGGCGGTCCTGCGAATCCTGGTCGGATTGACGCAAAAAGAAATGGCTGCCGTCCTCCATTGTTCGGCCCCGACCATTCAGGCCATTGAATTGGATAATTTAAATTTGAGCGAGAAGCTGGCGGGCTTGGCTTCGCTCAAGACCGGCATCAACCTCGCCTGGCTCTTGGATAACGATGTCACCAAGCCTCCGATTGACATCCAAGGCAAACCCTACACCAAAGCAACGTTTGAGTATTTTCAGGCCATCAATACCATCAGAAAAGATCCGCAAATGGGGAATGAAATGGCCATATATTATCGAGATCAAATTATCGACCGGCTTCATGCCCTCCTCATTCGGGCCTACATCAACGACGACACGGATCTTTGTGTCTACAAACTTTCCAAAGCCTTTGACGAATTGGAAAAACAATTCCACGTCACCGAGGCCGACCGCAAGGCTATTTACTCCACCAAACGGACTCCCAAACTTGAGGCTGATGTGAAAAAGGACAAGCCTCTTTCTTGGTTGGAATGTGTTTCAGGCTTTTACGATGTCCTGGAACAGGAAGAAAAAAAGAAGATTGCCGCAAGGGGGTTGAAGCCGTTTTCCAAGTCCGAACTCAAGGAACAAAATATTGAAAGTGTTTCTCTCGATGATCATGGCCAAGTGGTTGTGAACCGTTTTTCTAAGACAAAGCCAATCAATATAAGCCCCAAATTCCTCAAAAAGAAATAGGCCGCCTTTTTTGTGACCCGGTTTAAAGTATTATTGATCGGCTTTTGGTTCCGGCACAATTCCAAACCACTCCGCTGCTGCCGTCGGCCTCATCCGCTTCAAATAATTCGTGCGAATGACCTGCGGGCTGTTGCCAGCCTCATCCGCCACACGGGAAACATCCGCGCTCTCGGCAACGCGGGCGGAAATATAGGTGTGCCGGAGCGCGTTGTGTTTCCATTCCAGCGCCTTGACGGCGTTGGCTTCATCCGCTGTCTTGGCCGCTGTCTTTCCCAGTTCTTTACTGGTGTTCTTAACCGTGACCACATTCCCGCTCTTCTTTACCAGCGGCAGCAGGAACGCTTTCAGATTGGCTTTGATCGGCACAATCCGCCGCGTTTTGGTTTTCGCCTTGTGCGCTTTGACTTCAATGAAGCCTTCGGCCAGGTCAATGTCCTCCCATTCGAGGCGTTGAATCTCGGCGTGGCGCAAGCCGGCAAAACCACCGATGACAATGAGCGGCAAAATCCGTTTATCGGCAGCGGCAATCAGCCGGCGCATTTCGTCGGCCGTGTAGGTGGTGATTTCGCCGTGCATCTGGGCCGAATATTTTTGCACGCCGTCCAGCAGATCAGTGCCTTTCACCAGATAGCCACGCAACGCCAGCCAACGGTTGAAATACCCGATCACGTTCCGATAATTCCGGCGGGTGCGCTCGGCCACCGTCAACGCGGTCAAATAATCTGAAATCATTTTGGGCTCCAGCGTTTGAATTTCTACGGCAAAAGCTTTTTTGAAGCTGGCCATGACGGTGTGGATTTCTTTCAACCTCACTTTGGATTTTCCATTGGCGGCGCATTGCCGCTTAAATTCTTCCACCGCTTCGGCCACCGTGACGTGCGGCAAAGGGACGTCGTTTCGACTGAGCCAAAACCGGCAAGCCTCCAGCACAGAGGCTTTGCCTTGGAGCAGGGCAATCGCTTCGCCGTATTCAATAACAACCCCGTCTATTCCTTTTTCTATCTTCCCCATCTTTATCAGGGCGTCACGGGCGCGGATGTAGGAATAGGCGTCGCCAGCCTTGAGTTTGAGGACTTCTGCCTGGCCTTCGGAAATCTTTTCAATCGCGTCTTTCGCGCAGGCGCGGGCTTTGGCCAAGGTGGAACGCCAGACCAACTTGCGCTGCCCCTTGACGCGATAATCCAGCACATACCGCGTTTTGCCTTTTTTGAGCGTGGGGCGGATGCGGACGGTGATGCCCAACAATTTGAACTCCTCAACGGAGGATTCCTTCTTCGGGGCCGGAGTATTCTCCCCGGTAGGAACGGCGGTTAATTCATCTGCTTTCATCTACCAACATGATAGAATATGGGTAGATTTTTGTCAATACTGTATATTTACAATAATAAATGGTGGAGGCGGCGGGAGTTGAACCCGCGTCCCTGGCAAACAAACCAGCCGCGACTACATGCTTAGCCCGGAGAATTTTTTCTGCGATGCGATGGCGTCCGGACTCGAATCGCACTGCCTAGTCCGCATGGAATTTTCTCGGCCAACGACGCGCGGTCCCCGCCGTCAACCATGCCTGCCATGGCGTTCATCCGGCGTAGCAGGTGTCCACCGGCGAACGTCGCAGCCTTAGGCCGCGAGAGCTAATTCTTCGTTAGCTGTTTTGTTTGATGCGATGATTAACGAGGC
This sequence comes from Verrucomicrobiota bacterium, assembly GCA_050013895.1. Taxonomy (GTDB): domain Bacteria; phylum Verrucomicrobiota; class Verrucomicrobiia; order Limisphaerales; family UBA11358; genus UBA11358. The sequence continues at coordinate 5,764 of JBEKEJ010000065.1, forward strand.
CAACGCATCGTCCTCGGCATGCCGCCTCTGGCGCATTCCCCAGGTCGAAACCGGTGCGCCCCCAAAAATTTCGGCGAGGATATAATCCTTCATTTTGCCGTGATGGTCAAGATAACATCAATTTTATTGAATTTTGGGTAGTGACTGAATTTGCGGGTGGTAGGGATGCCGCGCTGCGGCGTCCCCGCTCGCGTGCAGCGGGCGGAACTGTATGGGCTGCTTCCCTTTGCACCGCTGCACGCGGCGCGGTCACCGCAACGCGATGACCCTGCCTCAAATTCAAATTAAGGCACTGCTGAATTTTGATGGCGCAAAAAACCAGGCCGGAATGGCTTCCGGCCTGGTTGCCAGGAATTTCCGGAATTACGCGAACAATTCGCCCGCTTCCCGCATCTGTTGCGCGATGGGCAGGCCATGCGGACACGCCCGTTCCGCCGCCGCGTAATCAAAGCCGGCCAGTCCCCGCCGGGCCGCTTCGGGCAATTGACGGAATGTCGTCCGCGCCAAATCGTGGTCGCCGTAGGAACGGTGATACATGAGCGCGCGCATCACGTCGCCGATCGGCGCCTGATGGCCGGGCGCAGCTTCGCAGAACCGCGTGCAGCCGGCGCACTGCCGCGAGAGCGTCGCCTCCGCATATTCGCGCAGCGCCGCGTGGTCCGCCGCTGTCAACGTCGTCTTATCCAACGCGGCCGCGACGTTCGCCTGCAGGATGGTCGTGCTCGGCATCTGCGAACAGATGGTGGCGATCTGCGGGTTCTCCCACAGGGCTTTGAGCTTGGCCTGGTGCTGGGTGAATCCGCGCTGGATGAAATGGCCGCCCATCTTCAAATCCGCCTCGGTTTCGGTCTTGATCGTCGCCCCGCCCTGGGTCTTCATCGCGGTCAGGCCGATGCCGGCTTTGGTGGCGGCGTCCATCGCCGCCTTCATGGCGTCGGTCTGCATGAGGCCGAAGTCGTATTTCAACATGATGCCGTCAATCCAGCCCGCCTTGGCGGCCGCTTGAAGATCATTTTCCATGTTGGAATGGGTGCTGAAGCCGAAAAAGCGGATTTTTTTTGCCGCCTTCATTTTTTCCACCCAGGCTTTCGTGTCGGCCTTAAAGCCGCCGGTGCTTCCGTGCAAAAAATACATGTCAACGTAGTCGGTCTTGAGCTTTTCCAGCGACTGGTTGAGCGCCTCCGTCAGTCCACCGCCGTCATACTTGGTCACCAGGAAAATATCCCGCCGGACCTGCGGGTTTTTCTCCAGATACATTCCGATGCCCCCCTCGCTCCTGCCGCCATTGTAACCGGCGGCCGTGTCCCAATAGGTCACACCCCAGTCCATCGCCTGTTTCAGGACGAGCTGGTTGGACTCGATGTCAAAGATGCCGCCGAGGGCGAGCATGGAAACCTGGATGCCCGTCCGGCCGAACGGCCGGGTGGGGACTTTCACCGGCTTGAGGGGGGTGGTCGCGCTGGCGGCGGCGGGAGCATTGGATTGGGCAAACGCCTGCCCGACGCCCACCACCGAGCCGATGCCCATAACGCCGAGGGTCTTGACAAAATCCCGGCGCGAAACGTTGTTGTCTTTCATATCTTTTTTCTCTGTTGGTTCAGGCCCTCGCCGTAAGCGAGTGCCGTGTGTTTCTGGATTCGTTTTCCGCGCTGACGCGGATGGCCCGCAAGCCGCTTACGGGGCATTCATGTTCACAAATGCCGCAACCTATGCACCGCGCGGGATCGACGCAAGGCTTTTGCAGGCGCACTTCAAGGAAAACCCGGCTGCCAACGGCGGGCGCTTCCGCCCACAACCCGGCGACCTTCACGTCCTGGCCGGAATTGTCCGCGATCAACCGGCGTTCGCCGGCGGTGTTTTCCAGCCGGACAAAATAATCACCCGTGCCCAGCGTGCCGGGCCGCAGCCCCGCGCCATCGAGCGTCAGACTGTCCGCGGCGACGGCGATGACCGTGCGCGCGCCGTCGCGGACGACCTGAAATTCTTCGCGGACAAAGATCGCCTTGGGGCTGACCGGACAATTTTCCTGGCAGACGATGCACGGCTCATCCATCGCCCATGGCAGGCAGCGCCCACGGTCCACAAACGCCGTGCCCAGCCGGACCGGCCCGCACTCGGCAAATTTTCCGAACCCGAGCTTTTCATCCAGCGACAGCGGCCGGATGGCGGCCGTCGGGCAGACGTTGCCGCACGCAATGCAGTTGAGCTGGCAGCCGCTGGTTCCCACGCGGAAATTCAGGATGGGCGACCACACTCCCTCCCAGCCGGCCTCCAGGGTGGAGGGTTGAATCACATTCGTCGGGCAGACTCTCATGCACTGGCCACATTTGATGCAGCGCTGTAGAAAATCCTCCTCCGCCAATGCGCCGGGCGGACGAACCACGCCGGAGTTCCAATTTTGATTCAGCAACCCGCCGAGCCGCGCGGCGGGCACGGCGGCCAGTCCCGAAACCGCCGCCGTGAGAAAACCGCGCCGGGTGAGTCCGGGTGAGGGAACCTCGCCCGCCGCCGAGCGGTGCGGGCCGTAGGCCATTTGCGCCTGGCGGCAGGCGCGCAGGCAGTTCATGCACAGTAGGCATTCGTGGGGATGGATTTTGCCGAATGGATCGCACGCGCCCTCGCAATTGTTTTCGCACATCTCGCAACCGGTGCATTCGCCCTGGCGCTTGCCGATGCGCCACGGCGTCCAATGCGCCAACACCCCAAACAACGCGCCGAGCGGACAGACGAAACGGCAATAAAATCGTGGCACCCACAAATTCAAAAGCAGCGCGGCGAGAAAGACGGTGGTGATGGACCACGCGGCAATGTACAACCGCGATGCCGTCGCGAGCCCGTCGAAGGCCGTCAGCACCACGAGATTCATCGAGCGATGCATGAGCGGAATCGGATCGAGCAAACCCGTCTGCAACGACGACGCGACAAGCGCTTCCGGCCGGACGAGAAATCCCAGCGCTGTGCCGAGGAAAAGCAATCCCGCGCACCATTCGGCGGATTGCCTCCAGCCACCCGCCACTTTCCGCGTGGCGAACCACAGCGTCGCTGCCAGACTCGCCGCCAGCACGATGAGGCCGGCCGCCGGTTTTTCGCCCGGCCACCGCAGAAGTTCAGCCAGCAAACCGCCGCCGGCCGCCGCCAGCATGGCGATCAGGAGGTAGTATTTAATCACCTGGCCGTCGCGGTATTGGTTCATGGCCACGCGCTCCGCGTGTTTTTTGCGCCGCCGCCCCAGCCAGCCAACAAACTGATGCAAGGCGCCGAACGGACACACCCAGCCGCAAAAGAAGCGGCCCAGCAGAATCGTGAGCGCCACGGTGAGCAGCGCCCAAAGCAGTCCGGCGTAAATTGTCCGGGTGGTGAGCAACGTGCCGAGCGCCACCAGCGGATCGAGTTGCAGCAGCCAGTTGACCGGCCAGCCGCGCAGTTGCCACCAGCGGTCGCCGACGCTCGTAACCACGCAAAACCACGTGAACAGCGCGAAGAAAAAAATCTGCGCGATGCGGCGGACGGTGACGATTTTCATCGGCAGCGCTCCTTTCGTCCAGCGTTTGACGGTTCCGCTCGAAAATCAAAGCTGGTTGGGACGGCGCGTCCACCCTCCGCAGTACTGCTACGGAGGACGGGCTGCGCCGTCTCCGCGCCGTTCGGGCGCGGCATAATGAATTTAATCTTTTCCGTGCCCGCACCGTTTTTTCCGCCCGCTGAACGCGGGCGGGGACATCGCAGCGCGATGTCTCTACCACGGTCAGTCTTGTGACGTCGGAGTTCGGATTTAATCCACATGGTCTCTTAGCGGGTTCAAGGATTCAAAATCGGCGGCGCCAAGTCCGGCGGCGGCGGCCTTGCCGATGAATGGCAGACTGGCGGCGGTCTTGCCCAGCAGCGTCGCGCCGAACGCGTCCGCGGCCACCGCGTCCGTGCTGGCGATCATCGTGTTCGTGGCCTTGAGGTCGTCCAGCGAACCGCCGGTCGGCCCGTTGGTCAGCATCGTCGTGGTGCCGTCGAGGATGACCAGTGTGGGGCGGACCAGCCGCGCCAGTTCGAAAATGATGGTGTGAATGTCCTGATGAAAAACGTTCCGCCGTCCGCCCAGCAGTCCATACCAGTTCTTCATTGTCAGGGACGCGCCGCTGCGGTGGTGGTCCTTGACCGGCGCGAGGCCGATGAGTTTGGTCGCACCGCGAAACGGCGCGAACAACAACGGCCAGTTTTTGATCAACGCGGCATCAGCCAGCGTCGTTGGTTTGAATGAAGACGGTGTGGGCAGGGCGATTTTCGCCCCGGCGGATTCCGCCGCCCGGGCGATGCCGGTGAGCGCGAAGCAGCTTTGCGGGTCGTTGATCGGGTTGTCCGTCACGACCACGGACGCAGCCCCGGCACGCAGGCAAAGCCGCACCACTTCGGCGACCAGATCGGGATGCGAAGTGGCGGCCAGCGCGGGTGGCGAGGCGAAGGCGGCGTTGACCTTGAGAACCACGCGGTCGCCGGATCTGATGAACCGCTCGATGCCGCCGAGGGCCGCAAGCGCGCGGTTGACGGTCTTCACGCGGTCCGCGCCGGTGACGATGCTCAGCTTCGGCCCGGTGGACGACAGGGAAAAATCCGGCAGAGACACCGCTGCATCGGCGACAATTCCCGACGGGCCTTTGCGGTCGTGCAACCACAGAGCGACCCCGCCTGCCGCCACAATGGCCGCGCCTGCCTTGGCCGAACGCACGATAAAATCGCGCCGGTCAAGCGGATTGGTTTGGCCGGATTCACTCATTTTTTCCTTTCCGCAGGCTGTCGGCCAGCGAGCGCGCGACCTTTGCCGCCGAGGAGGCGTCCGGCGCGGCATGAACCCCCGCCACCATGTTGCTCTCCGCAAAAACGATTTCGATACTGTCCATGAAATTGATGGGTTTGCCCAACGAAGGCGCGGCGCCGGGTTCAATCTCCTTGCCGCCGTTCGCCAACAGAAAGGAACGGTAGGCATCACGCAAGGCCGCGGCGGCAGCCGGGGTTTTTGCCAGCTCTAAAAAATCGAGCGCCTCGGCATTGTCCACGCGGTATTTGGCGGTAAAAACATTGGTGAACCGGTCGTAGCCAAAGGCATCCGCAACCTGCAAACCTTGGCTGCCAACCTCCAGATTTTCCGGCGGAAACAGTTCCAGTTCCGGGATGCGCGTCGCGTCGGGCGGATTTGCCGTCACGAACTGCCGTGCCATCGCCCGCATTGCCGCCATCATCGGTTCCGTGGGCATCGCCGTCACCGCCTCAACGTAATAACGTCCGCAGACGAAGAAGAGCGCATTCCGGGTTTGGTAGGCGAAGGATGTCAGGTCAAGGGTCTGCGCCTCTGCGCGGCGCTGCAGGCTGAACACCGAGAACGCCGGGGGCAGGCTGCCCATGTCATAGACAAACCATTCCATCCACGTGTCCTGGGCCGCCTTGAGCGCGAAGCGCTGGCAGCGCAATTGGACAAAGCCGGCCGTGAGATAAAGGTCAGCCTTGCCGTCAACTTTGTCGTAGAGATTGTCCGCCGAGAACGTTTCCAGCGCGCTGGACGCGGCCAGTTCCGGCGGGAGCGTTGGCATGGTTCCGCTTTGAAGGGAGGAAGCCGGCTTAGGCGCTTCGGGCGCGGCGGCGGTGGCGGCGAGGACGGCGGGGTTGAAGGAAAATTGTTTAAGAAAAACGCCCGCCGCAATGCCCGCGAGACACAGCAGAATTACGAATCCCAGCCACTGCTCCATCCCGCAACGCTCTTTGCCAAACCGGCTCATGATTATATGTCCAATACGCATGTTACCAGAAGTAACAATCCCTGTTCACCATTTGTTGGGAATTTCTTTGCGGAAATTGAACCGCGGCCGGACCGTTTCAGCCGGCCTCGCTCGCGCCCATGGTTAAGAACCAATGGGAGCATCACCCGTCGTTCGGCGGAGCCGGGCTTTGCGTTTGTCCAACTCGGCAAGCCCGGCCGTCACTTCTGCGCGCGGCAGATTTCCTTCCGACAGCGCGGCGTCATCCAATCCCAGCAACCGCTGGTAAAACAATCGGCCAAAGTCCAAAAGTTCAACCTGGTCCGGCCCGGCGTCCACCAGGCCAAATAACGCGTCCTCGGCCCTGGCGAATTCCCCGATCCGTTCGTAATGGTGCATGAGCATCGCGTTGGTCATGACCGGCAGCGGCGCGTCGCGCAAGCCGGTCAGGAAAGCTTCGACGGTGGGCGCGAAATCCGGGCGCTCGGTGACTTCGTTGCGCCCGACGGTGTCGAGCAGCAGGTGCAATCCTTTCAGGTAATACTGGCGGCTCTCCTCCGGCCGGCCCTGACCGGCGATGAGGTCGCCGTTTGCTTTGAGCAATGTCGCCAGCATGAAGGCCTTGGATTCGACAACTTGGGTCGGTTCGCCTTGGATCAACCGGGCCAGCAATTCCGTTTCGGACATCCGGACCACCCCGGCGGCGTCCATGCCCGTCAGCCGTTGGAATTCTCCGGCAGTCACAGTGGAAGCCTCCTGCCACTGCTCGGCTTTCGTGAGACCGGCAATCTTCGCCAGCGTCCCGACAAACTGCTCGATCTGGCGCAAAAGGTAATCGCGGCGAATCATGATTTTCCATTGTCGTCGAAAATGTCTTCGATGCGCCGCTTGAAAAGGCGTGCGGCTTTGAAAGCCAGCGGCAGGCTCGGATCGTATTTCTCCGTCTCGATGGCGTTGACCGTCTGACGCGAGACGCTGAGTTTGTCGGCCAGATCGGATTGCGACCATTCCTTCGCCGCGCGCAGTTCGCGTAATTTGTTTTTCATTTGTAGCGGCGTTTGAAAATCAAGAACCCGAGACCATAAAACCCGCCCAGCAGCACGCAAGCGTGAGCGACGCTTGCGATACCCCACGTTGTGGTGGAAAAAGGCGGAAAGGGACGGCCAAAGACTGCGTTGAAAAATCCTTCGCGTTCCAAACGGAGCCAAAGCACGAAGACGAAGAAACTCGCGCTCACCGAGAAAAAGAGCGCTGCTGTTGTAATGCGCCGCTGCAATTCGTCCATCTGACGGACAAATTTCACCGCATCAAACACAAAAAGGAGAATGGCGATAAATTCCGCGAAGACAATTGTCACCCGCCAACGCAACGGCGGATGTATCTTCCAGTCTGGCAAGACCAAATCAAAAACGGTTGAAATGACAAAAGCCGCCAGCCACCAGCGGCATACTTTCAAAGCCGTCCGCAACGAAAACTGTCTGTCGAACATGATCAACTCGTCGGGAACAGGAGGTTTTGTGTTCATGGCAGCAGTGTAAAGCATCCTTGTCATATGTCAAGCATTCTTTACATTCATTTTCAAGCAAAAACGAGGCCGGGATTTCTCCCAGCCTCGCTTGTGATTCTTTGGTGTAGTGTCGAGCCTGTGGCTCGATTTTTCGGCGCACAGCGCCGACGCTACATCTGCCTTAATAATCCATGCCGCCCATGCCGCCGCCGCCACCGGGCATCGGGGCCGGCTTTTCCTTTTCCGGAATGTCGGCAATCAGGCATTCGGTCGTGAGCAGCAGACCGGCGATCGAACCGGCGTTTTGCAACGCGGTGCGCGTGACCTTCTTCGGGTCCACGATGCCGGCCTTCACGAGGTCTTCGTATTCGCCGGTGGCCACGTTGTAACCTTCGTTGCCCTTGCGCTTCTTGACTTCCTCGACCACCACCGAGCCTTCCACGCCGGCATTGGCCGCCAGCGCGCGGGTCGGCGATTCAACGGCGCGCTTCACGATGTCCACGCCAATCTTCTCGTCTTCATTCGCGCCCCTGATCGATTCAATCGCGGGCAGGCAACGGATCAACGCCACGCCGCCGCCGGCCACGATGCCTTCCTCGACGGCCGCGCGGGTCGCATGCAACGCGTCCTCGACGCGCGCCTTCTTTTCCTTCATTTCGGTCTCGGTCGCGGCGCCGACGTTGATGACGGCCACGCCGCCGGCGAGTTTCGCCAGGCGCTCCTGCAATTTCTCGCGGTCATAATCGCTCGTCGTCTCCTCAATCTGGCGGCGGATTTGATTCACGCGGCCCTGGATGTCGGACGATTTGCCGCCGCCTTCGACGATGGTCGTGTTTTCCTTGTCAATCACGACGCTCTTGGC
>JBEKEJ010000066.1:0-13773 GCA_050013895.1 Verrucomicrobiota bacterium
AACCCATGAATGCCAGGCAAAGATATCTCGCGGCTGTCAACCGCCAGCCCACCGACCGGCCGCCGTTCGATTTGATGGGAACCGCCTGCGGTCTTTTCGATGGCGTCTTTGCCCGGCTCAAGGCGCACAAGGGAGTGACGAGCCCGGACCGTTCGTTCCGGAAAGGGCAAAACGTCGGCCTCTACAACGACGAGTTGCTGGCGGCCTTGGACATCGACGCGCGGCGCGTGTGGTTGCGGCAACTGCCGGAAACCGAACCCGCGGCGGCGGATGGCCGCATCGTGGATGACTGGGGCATTGAACACGCGAAATGCGGATCACACTTTCAGCAGGTGAGCTGGCCGTTGCGCGATGCGGGCTGGCGTGAAATCGAGGCCTACTCCGTCCCGATGATCAACGATCCGCGCCGGATTGAGGGGTTGCGCGATGAAGCCCGCCGGTTGCATGCAGACGGGCGCCATGCCGTGATCGGGCGCTCGGCCACCATGGGATTTTTTGAAATCGGCTGCGCGTTGCGCGGCATGGAGCAGTATTTCATGGACCTGATTGAGGAGACCGCCTTGATCGAGGCGCTGAACGAGAAAATCCTGAATCATCAGATGGAGCTATACGGACTTTACCTCGATGCCTGCGGCGAATATCTGGACGTCATCGAAACGGGTGACGACTACGCCGGCGGCGCCGGGCCGTTGATTTCACCAGCCGCGTTTCGCCGGCTGCTCAAACCCGGTCGCGCCCGAATGAATGCGTTTATCAAAAAGAAAGCGCCGCACATTCGCATCTTCCACCACACCTGCGGAAACGTCCGGCTGCTGATTCCCGACCTGATCGAGACCGGGATCGATGTGCTGAACCCGGTCCAGCCCGTGCCGGGAATGGAGCCGGCGCAGTTGGTGCGGGATTTTGGCCGCGACATTTGTTTTCATGGCGCGGCGGACACCATCAAGCTGTTACGCGGCAGCACGGAAGACGTGCGGCAGGGCGTGCGCCAACTCTGCCGGGACTTCTCCGGCGGCCACTGGATTGTCGCCCCGGCCAACCATTTTCAAAACGACATCCCCGCCGGGAACGTCTGCGCATTATACGACACGGTCAAAGAACTTTACCATCAATGAAACCGGCCAGGCCAAGAATCCACCACGTCACCAAACCCATACCGGCGGAAAAACCCGCCATCGGCTTCGTCAAACGTCCGTGGGGCTCGTTCAAACAGTTCGCTCTAAACCAGGATTGCACCGTCAGCCTGATGACGGTGTTGCCGGGGCAACGCTTGAGTTTGCAATCGCACACCGGCCGCGCCGAATTGTGGATCGTCATTGACGGCGGCGCGGTCGTGCAGCTCGGTGAACGGGAACGCGTTCGGAAAGCGGGCGACGAGATTTGGATTCCCGCGAACAAAAAACACCGGCTGGGCTGCGAAGGTGACAAACCGGTGCGCGTGCTCGAAGTGGCCTTCGGCAACTGGCAACAGGATGACATCACGCGCTACGACGATGACTACCAACGCGGGGTCGGCGTCCGGCCAACAAGCCGGAAACGCGGCGGATAGCACTTTATGCGAATTCTAATGTTGACGGGGAGCGCACCCGCCCCCGGGTGCGGTTTTCCGCGCCCGCGCGGAAAACGCCGCGAGATACTCCAAGAGTGCCAGTCATGTCCTGTCCCCGTGCCCCCCCCCGGCGCAGTTGTTCGCGCCCTTCCGCGGCGCGCCAAGCTGGCCAGCGCGGACAGCAGCGTGGAAATCATCAGACGCATCGAAATTTCCCGAACTCCCGTGTCGGTCACGCTTGCAAGAGGCTGGACGCCCGTCCTCCGTGGCACTGCGGAGGGTGGACGAGGCGCGTCCAGCCACACCCGATCCGTCTGCGCTTCGCTTCGACGCGACCGCGCCGAAGCCGGAGGCGAAGGCGGGGGCGGGTGCGCTCCCCAACTTTGGAATTCGGGTTCAGGCGAACCAACCACCATGCTCGCTCGTGAAGTGCGGTGCCTGGTGTTACACACGTCGCGGCCGATGGCCGCCTATGTTTTGGCGCGTTGAATTTGCTTTCGCGGCGCGCGGGCATTTGCTAGAAAAGTCCTATGCGCAAAATCCTGGGAATCGTTTTTGGATTCTGGCTGGGCGGGCTGTTGCTGGCCGCGGGCGCGGACTCGCTGCCGTTGACCGACGGCACGTCGGTGGTCGGGGACGTCGTCAAGTATGACGACAACGGCGTCCTGATCCGCACGCCGGAGAACGCTTATACCAACGTGACTTGGACGAGGTTTTCGCAGGACGCGCTCAAGCAACTGGGGCAAAATCCGAAAATCAAGCCGTTCGTCGCACCGTTCATCATCCCGCCGTCGGAACGGCATCCAAAGGCGGAACTCAAAGTTCAGGAGGTGTCGCGGCTGCAAGAGCCGCCGAAAACCTCATTGTTCGCCGCGCTGTTTTCGTCGTCGGTCGGATTGGCGGTGATGTTCCTGATTTACGCGGTGAATCTTTATGCGGCGATGGAGATCGCCATTTTTCGCGCGCGGCCCGTCGGCGCGGTAATGGGGGTGGCGGCCGTATTGCCGGTTTTGGGACCGATTATTTTTCTGTCCCTGCCCACACAGGGCGAGTCGGTTGCGGAGCCGGTTGCGGAGACCGAAGCTGGAACGATGGCCGGGCCGGGCGGCGCGCCAATGCCGGCACTGATGCAACCGCCGGGTGAAATTCACATTGCCTCCTCATCGTGGCAACAGGCGACGTCCGCCGAGAAGCCCGAACCGCAGATTTTCCGGCGCGGACAGTTCATGTTCAACCGCCGGTTTTTTGAGACGAAGTTTCCCGGTTTTTTTGGCCTCATCCGGCGTGAAGCGGACAAGGACATGGTGTTGATCGTAACAACGCCGCGCGGGCAGTTTGAGGTTCACCGCATCACGCGCATGGCGGCGAGCGACATGCACTTTGAGATCCTGCAGGGCGCGGTGCGGCAGGAGGTGATGGTTCCATTCGGGGAAATCCAAGAGGTTCAACTCCAACACAAGGATACATGAAAACGAGTCGAGCGTCGAAGGTCGAGGGGAAAACGCAGCGCTCATCGCACCCATTTCAAATTTCGACGCTCAACACCGGGCTCCTGCTTTTGCCATGAAATACCGGACGATTCTCATCTTTGGCGCGCCCGGTTCGGGCAAAGGCACGCAGGGAAAAATCCTCGGCACCATTCCAAATTTTTTCCACTGCGCCTGCGGCGACGTGTTCCGCAGCCTGCGCCCGGACAGCCCGCTCGGCAGAACGTTCATCGCGTACTCCAGCCGCGGCCGGCTGGTGCCCGACGCACCGACGGTCGAGTTGTGGCGGCGGTTCATTGACGCCAGCACGAAGACGGGGCGGTTTCACCCCGCCGGGGACACGCTCGTGCTCGACGGCATCCCGCGCAACTTGGCGCAAGCGGAGATGTTGGGCGACACGCTCGACGTGGCCGCCGTTTTTTATCTCACCTGCGCCAACCAGAACAATCTGGTGAAGCGCCTGCAACGCCGCGCCATCAAGGAAAACCGCCTCGACGACGCGAACCTCGATGTCATCCGCAACCGCCTGAAGATTTACGAGCACGAAACCAGGCCCGTGCTCACATTTTACGGCGGGAAGGTCGTCCATCGCATCAACGCCGACGGAACGCCGGCCGGGGTGTTTTTGGACATCCTCAAACACGTCGTGAAGCTTCGCTGAGAGATTTACGATTTACGATTTACGATTTACGATTGGCACAGGCAGACGAACACGCACCGGAATCGTATATCTTAAACCGTAAATGAGGATCGTTTTCATGGGCACGGCGGAATTGTCCTGCGCCAGTCTGGAAAAACTGGCGCGCTTACAAGAATTGCAGGTCGCTGCCGTCGTCACGCAACCCGACCGGCCCAGGGGCCGCGAACTCAAGCGGCAGCCGTCGCCGGCCAAATCGCTCGCGCTGCGTCTGGATTTGCCCGTGCTCCAGCCCGAACATGCCCGTGACGAAATGTTCATCGCCGAACTGCGCGCCCGGCAGCCCGACCTCATCGTCGTCGCCGCCTACGGACAGATTTTGCCTCAAAGCATTCTGGACCTGCCGCACCACGGCTGCCTGAACGTCCACGCCTCGCTGCTGCCCAGGTATCGCGGTGCCGCGCCGATCCAGTGGGCGCTGGCCAATGGCGACGCCGGGACGGGCGTCACCATCATGAAAATGGATGCGGGTTTGGACACCGGCCCGATTGTTGCGCAACGGCGCACAGCGATCCAGCCGGCGGACGATTCCGCCACGCTGCACGATCGGCTGGCGCGACTTGGCGCGGAATTACTGGTGGAAACCATTCCGGATTATGTCGCCGGAAAAATTCAACCCAAGCCACAGCCCGCCGAGGGCGCGAGCCACGCGCCCAAAATCAAAAAGGAAGACGGGCGCATTGACTGGAACCTGCCCGCCAAAGCGATCTGGAACCGGCTGCGCGCCTTCACGCCGTGGCCGGGAGCGTTCACGTTTTTGCGGAGCGCCGGTCTCCGACCCGGCCCGTTGGAACCTTGTATTGCGGAACGAGCCGGGTCGGAGACCGGCGTTCCAAAACCATGCTTGCTGAAAATCTGGAAAGCCGAAGTGGTCGAAAAATCCGACGAAGCCGGAACCATTTTGTCAGCGGACAAAACGGGCATTGTTGTCGCCTGCGGCAACGACGCGTTGCGGATCCTGGAATTGCAGCGCGAGGGCGGACGGAGGATGAGCGCGGTGGAATTTCTGGCGGGGTATCCTCTAAATGCCGGCGCAATGTTTAAATAACATCGAACGACCAACATTCAACATCGAACATCGAATCTTTTGTCGTTCGCGTGGTAAACTTCGGCGTTCGACGTTCGATGTTTTTTATTATCTGCCATCCTGCAAACCAGCGGCATAAGCTTCGAACACGCGGCGCATTTCGTCGCGAACGCGGCGGAAGCACGCCAACATTTCCTCTTCGCCGCCGGTCGCTTTGGCCGGGTCGTCGAATGGCCAGTGATGCCGGTTCACCTGGCCGGGAAAAATCGGGCAGGCCTGGTCCAGGTTGCCGCAGACAGTGATGACGGTGTGGACCGGCTGGTCCAGGAATTCCTTCAGGTGTTTCGAGCGATGACTTGAGATGTCAATGCCGACCTCGGCCATGGCCTGGATGGCGAGCGGATGCACGTAACCGGCGGGTTTTGAGCCGGCGCTCCGGACGTTCACGAGTTCGCCCGCCGCCGCGCGCAAAAAACCCTCGGCCATGTGGCTGCGGCACGAGTTGCCGGTGCAAAGAATCAGAATGGTGGGTTTGGAATTCGTGTGCATTTCTGTCAATTCGCGGTTTGAGCCTCGGAAAGAGTTGTTTGATACCAGCCGCGCGAGCGGTTGCAGACGTGGCAGACGGAGAGCATCACCGGCACTTCGACGAGCACGCCAACGACGGTGGCCAACGCCGCGCCGGAGCCGGGGCCGAACAGGGTGATGGCCACGGCCACGGCGAGCTCAAAGAAATTGCTCGCGCCGATGAGCGCGCCGGGCGACGCGACATTGTGCGGCACCTTGAACCGGCGCATCAGCAGGTACGCGAGCGATGAATTGAAATAGACCTGGATGACAATCGGCACCGCCAGCAGGAGCACGGCGAACCAGCGCGTGGTGAGGTTTTCGGCCTGAAACGCGAAGATGAGCACGAGCGTCAGCAACAGCGCGACAATGGTCACCGGATGAAACTTCGGCAAAAACTTTTGCTCGAACCAGTCTTTGCCGTGCGATTTAAGCAGCGCGGCGCGCGTCAGCCCGCCCGCCGCCAGCGGAATCACGATGAACACCACGACGGACGTGATGAGCACCTTTGACGGCACGAACACATTGGCCACGCCGCATAGAAACATCACGATAGGCGCGAACGCGAACAGCATGATGAGATCGTTCACCGCCACCTGCACGAGCGTATAGACGGGGTCGCCATCGGTGAGGTAGCTCCACACAAACACCATGGCCGTGCAGGGCGCGGCAGCGAGGATGATGAGGCCCGCCGTGTAGTTTTTCGCCGTCTCCGGATCGATCCACGGCGCGAAGAGGTGTTGCATGAACAGCCACGCCAGCAACACCATGCTGAACGGCTTGACCAGCCAGTTGACGAACAACGTCACCGCGAGGCCTTTTGGTTTGCGCGCGATGCCGCCGAGCGCCGTGAAATCCACCTTGAGCATCATCGGGTAAATCATCAGCCAGATGAGCACGGCGATGGGAACGTTGACATGCGAGTCCTGGCCGAACTGAAGCCGGCTCAATTGCGCGGTGAATGCCGGCGCCAGTTTGCCGAGCGCGACACCGGCGACCATGCACAGAAACACCCAAACGGTGAGGTACCGCTCAACAGGCGCAAGGTGTTTCGGCTGTGCGGGGGAACGCCGGTCTCCGACCCGGCTCGATTTGGCATCATCAGCACGCCGGGCCGGAGGCCGGTGCTCCGAACCAAGGGGCGAACGCTCCAATGCCGGATCGTGAGGATTTCGCATGAGGTTCAAAGTTCGTTCAGCCCCTTTGCGCAGCAATCGCTGCCGCAACAATCGCCTCCCGCCTTCCGCGCCTGGATTTCCAGGCTGGTGACAAAATCGACCGCCTCGGTCCCCGGCGGCAAGTGCCCGGCGATTTTCCGGTAGAGCGGGTCATTCCAATCCGCCTTGGCTTTGAGGAAATCGGATTTTTTCGTGAGCACAATGTCCGTCAACCCTGCCTCGCGCGCCAGGCGTTCCGTTTCCTCCACCAGCACGGCGCCCGCCACACAACCGATCAACGCTTCCACCATCTCGCGCACGGCCTGAGGCAAAGGACGCAGCAATGCCAGGTCGGAGACGGCGACGCGCCCGCCCCGTTTGAGCACACGGGCCATTTCGCGCCACACCTGCGGTTTGTCCGGCGAAAGATTGATGACGCAGTTCGAGATGATCGCATCAACGCTGTTGTCGGCGGCGGGCAGATGCTCGATTTCGCCCAGGCGAAACTCAACATTGTCCAGTCCGGTTTGCTGGCGGTAACTCGCGAGGTTGCGGCGGGCTCTCGCCAGCATCTCCGGCGTCATGTCCACGCCGATGGCGCGCCCGGCGGCGCCGACCTTGCGTCCGGCGATGAACACGTCGAAACCGCCGCCGCTGCCGAGATCGAGCACGGTTTCGCCCGGCTGGAGCGCGGCGAGCGCGGCGGGGTTGCCACAGGAAAGGCCCAGGTTCGCGCCGTCGGGCAGAGCGGCCAGTTCTTCGGACGAGTAACCGATCTTTTGCGCCAGGTCATGCGGTGAAATCTTTTCGCCGCCACAACCGCACGAACGGGACCTGCTGGAAGTTTCACTGGTCGCGATGGCGGCGTAGCCCTTGCGCACCATTTCGCGGACAGCTTGTTGAGAATCGATGGTGGTCGTTTTCATAAAAGATGTTTTGGCAAATTCATCAGCGGCATTGGCGGCGGCAAATTTCGGCGAGGTCGGTTTTCAGCACCTGTTTCAATTTCTTTGCGTCGGCGGCGGCTTCTTCGGACCTGCCGAGGGATTTCTTGACCCAATCAAGCGCTTCACGCACGGCCGCCGGCGCGGCCGGGTCCGGCAGCCGGTAATGAACCCAACGCTCGGTCTTGCGCGACTGGATGAGGCCGGCGTGGTGCAGGATGGAAAGGTGTTTGGAAACCGTGGACGGCGCGAGGCCGAAGAGTTCGGTGATCTGGCACACGCACAATTCCCGGCGGCGCAACGCCAGCAGAATCCGCACCCGATTCGGGTCGGCGAGCGCCCTGGTAACGGCCATGAATTCGCGCATATCTGGTTATTTCGTCAAATGACGAAATGAACGTCACACGAACCGCGGCACATGTCAAGCGGTTTGCTTGACGGCGGCGGGCCGAAAAACACCGAACGCTGACGTGAGGGAAGTTTGCTTCATTGGAAGTTGGAAGTTGGTTGTTGGATGTTTCAATTGGCGCGGTGGTTCATGATGACAGGGGCGGGCTCCGTCGGCTTTCCGTGGCGGCGGGCATCCTGCCTGCCGTAGAGCCGGGGCGTCCCGCCCGGCGGATAGAACGCTTGAACCCACGGACCGCTGGAACATTTCAGAATCGCACGCAGTTGCCATCGTTCTTTCCGCGCGGCGGGACGCCAGCCCTCTACGGCAGACGAGACGAGACTGTCTCAAAAGTATCGGAGGGGCGAGTTATACGAACCCCTGACTGACCGAATGCCCATGAAAATGGGGGCTCGTGTAACTCGCCCCTCCGACGAGAAATTGTGTTGAGACACTCTCGAGACGTCCGCCGCTACCACGCCAGCGGAGCTGCTTTTCCAAAAGCAGATCAAACCATGCCAATGTTGATTGGAACTGCCATAAAACCTCCTCAGTCATAGCAGACGCGCGCAAAGAGAATGGTTGGCAAGCTTGTCACGCGCCCGGGGCCGGCGCCGCCTGCCCTTTCGCCCCGGGATGGCGGATGTCCTGCGCTTCGCAGAGATAGACGACCTCTTCGGCGAGGTTTTTGGCGTGGTCGGCGATGCGTTCGAGGCTTTTGGCGGCGACCATCCAGTTCAGGCAGCGGCCAATGATGCCGGGATTGGCCACCATGTGCTGCGCGAGAGCCTCGTGAATCTGTTTGTTGAGCGCGTCCACCTCCTTGTCGCGCGGGATGATGGCGCGGGCAGCGGCGGAATCGCGGTTCACAAACGCGTCGAGGGCGGCCTTGACCATGTCGAGCGCCAGGGCGGCCATGCGCGGCAGGTCCAGGGCGATTTTCAGCGGCGCTTCCCGGCTCAAATCACGCGCGCGCTTGGCGATCTTCGACGCTTCGTCGCCGATGCGCTCGAGATTCTGGGAAATTTTCATCGCCACGGTGACCAGGCGGAGGTTGGTGGCCAACGGCGCCTTGGTGAGAAGCTGAATGGCCAGTTCATCTATCTCCACTTCGAACTGGTCAATGACGCGGTCGTTTTCCTTGACCTGCAGCGCGAGGTCGAGATCGCGCTGGACGAGCGCCTGCACGGCCTGGTTTACGGCGGTCTCGGCGTGGCTGGCCATCAGGAGCAGTTTCTGCTTCAGGCCGTCCAATTCCATTTCAAAGTGCGTTTCCATGATGTTCAGTCCACAGTCTCCAGTCCGCTATCCACAGTCAAGCGCCGCGCCACGGAACGTGACTGGCAACCCGGGACTGTGAACTGTGGACTCATTTTTATCCGAACCGGCCGGTCACATAATCTTCCGTGCGTTTTTGCGACGGGCTGGTGAAAATCTTGCTCGTCGTGCCGAACTCGACGAGTTCGCCCAGGTAAAAGAACGCCGTGTAATCGGACATGCGCGCCGCTTGCTGCATATTGTGCGTCACAATCACAATCGTGTAATCCTTTTTCAGTTCCAGGATGAGATCCTCGATTTTCGCCGTCGCCAGCGGGTCGAGGGCGGACGCCGGTTCGTCCATGAGCAACACCTCCGGCTGCACGGCGAGGGCGCGGGCGATGCACAGGCGCTGCTGCTGTCCGCCGGACAGGCTGACGGCGGGCGCGTGCAGGCGGTCCTTGACTTCGTCCCACAACGCGGCCATGCGGAGCGATTGCTCGGTGCGTTCGGCGAGCAGCTTGCGATTGCGAATGCCGTTCAAGCGCAGGCCGACCGTGACGTTTTCGACGATGGACATGGTCGGAAATGGATTCGATTTTTGAAAGACCATGCCGACGCGGCGGCGCACCACGACCGGCTCGACGTTGCGCGCGTAGATGTCCTCGCCGAACAGCCGGATTTCGCCCTCCACACGCGCCTCGGGAGTCAGCTCATGCATCCGGTTGAGCGCGCGGAGGAAGGTGGATTTGCCACAGCCGCTGGGCCCGATGATGGCGGTGACCGCGCGGGCGGCGACGTCGAGCGACGTGTGCTTGAGCACCTGGTTGTCGCCGAAAGACACCGAGAGACGGCGCACGGTCAAGGCGGGGGCGCCCGAGGATATCTGCTCCGGCGCGGCGTCGGTTGTCTGTTTGGTGGTCTCGGGCATGATCATTTCCGATTTCAAATGCGCTGGCGGAAACGGTCGCGGGTGAGGAAACGCACGCCGATATTGATAGCCAGCACGAGCACGAGCAACACCAGCGCGCCCGCCCAGGCCTGCCGGTGCCAGTCGTCGTAGGGCGAGATGGCGTAGATGAAAATTTGCAGCGGCAGGGCGGCGATGGGTTCGGTCATTTTGTGAGCCCAACCCAGATTACCGAAAGCGGTGAACAGCAGCGGCGCGGTCTCGCCGGCGACGCGCGCCAGTGCGAGCAGGACGCCGGTGACGATGCCCTTGAGGGCGGTGCGCACGACGATTTGCACGATGGTTCTCCACTTGGCGATGCCCAGCGCGAGCGCGGCTTCGCGATAACCGCCGGGCACCAGTTGCAAAACCTCCTCCGTGGTCCGCATCACGAGCGGAATCATCATCATGCCCAGCACCGCGCCGCCCGCCAGCGCGGAAAAACCGCGCATGGGCACGACGAGCAGCGCATACACCACGATGCCCCAGGTGATGGACGGCACGCCGTTCAACACGTCGGCGGCGAAACGAATCCACCAATTTAATCTTGAACCGCCGTATTCGGAAAGGAACACGCCGCCCAGCACGCCGACCGGCACGCCGAACAGCGCGGCCTGCCCCAGCAAAATGAACGTGCCGACGATCGCGTTGGCCATCCCGCCGCCGGCCTCGCCGACCGGCTTGGGCAATTGGGTGAAGAACGACCCGTTGATGGAGCTGAAGCCCTGGCTGATGAGATGATAGAACACCAGCAGCAGCGGCGTGACGACCAGAATCGCGCACGCGAACGTCAGCGTCTGCACGACGGCGTTCTTGAAATTGCGCCAGCGATGATTGGGGGCGGTCATCGGATTGACGATTGACGATTGACGATTGACGATTTGACCCGGATTGGACAGGAGCCGCGCCGCATTGGCCCAACCGCAGATCGCAAATCGAAAATCGAAAATGGCATATCAGTTTTGGGGTTTGACGGACGGACCGGTGAATGTTTTCAACAACAATTGCGCGAAGACGTTGACCACCACGGTCACGCCGAGCAGCACGAGACCGAGTTCGAACAACGCGCTGGGATACAGATTGCCGGTGGCTTCGTTGAATTCGTTGGCGATGACGCTGGCCAGCGTGTAGCCGGGCTTGAAGAGTGACGCGACAATTTGCGGCGTGTTGCCGATGACCATCGTGACGGCCATGGTTTCACCGAGGGCGCGGCCCAATCCCAGAATGACCGCTCCAAACAGGCCTTTTTTGGCGTAGCTCAACACGGCGATGCGCGTGACTTCCCAGCGCGTCGCGCCGAGCGCGTAGGCCGCCTCGCGCTGCAGGCCGGGCACGGAACGCAGGATTTCGCGCGAAACCGACGTGATGATGGGAATGATCATGATGGCGACGATGATGCCGGCCGCCAGCATGCAGGGGCCGTAATCCTGGCCTTGAAAGGGCGGTAGAAAACCGAACGTCGCCCGGAACATCGGGAAAAGGTGATTGTGCAGCCAAGGCACCATCACGAAGATGCCCCACAAACCGAGAATGACGCTCGGCACGGCGGCCAGCAGTTCGATGAACATGACCAGCGGCTGACGCACCCACAAAGGCGCGAGTTCGGTGAGATAAACGGCGGTGGCGATGCTGATGGGGACGGCGATGATGAGCGCGATGGCCGAGGAAACGAGCGTGCCAAAAACAAAGGGCAGCGCCCCGAAAACGCCATTGACGGGGTCCCACTCGCTGCTGATTAGAAAGCGCCAGCCGAATTTATGGAGGGCCAGCTGGGAGCCTTGTGTGAGCTCGCGGATGATGAGCGCGATGAGCGCGAAAATGACCAGCGCCATGAGCAACGTCAGCCATTTGAAGGCGCGATCGCCAAAGTGTCCGCTGCTTTGCGCTGGCATGCTAAATTGAGGGTTCATGGCCGCTTCCATTTTTAGCGCGGAGGCGCGACAAACAAAGAAGGAAGAACAACAGCCAACGGCCAACAGCCAACCCCCAACATCCAATCGGGGAAAAGCGGGCCCGGCGACATTGGCTGTTCGATGTTCAATGTTCGATGTTCGATGTTCGCCATATAATGCAAAAAAGGACGAAGAGCGGGAGGAACAACGCTCTCCGTCCGGCTCACGCCCATAAAACTACCGGGCGGCGGAGCGAAGTCATCATCTAATTGTGCCGATCAGTTCCAGCTCCCGGCTTTGGACATTGTCCGGCAACGGGGCGTAATCGAGCGTGGCCGAAATTTTCTGGCCGTCCGTGACGGCCCACTTCAAAAAGGCGGCGAGTTTCTTGCCGCGTCCGGCGTCTTTCTGGTGCTGATAAACCAGAACCCAGCTAGCGCCGGCGATGGGATATGCCTTGTCACCCGGCGGGTTGACCATGGAGAACCGGAAATCATCGGGGATTTTTGCGGTGGCCAGCGCGGCGCTGACGGAATCCGGCGTGGGGGAGATGAAATTGCCCGCGGCGTTCTTCACGTCGGCGTAAGGGATCTTATTCTGGTCGGCGTAAGCCAGTTCAGCGTAACCGATGGCGCCGGGAAGTTGTTTGACCTGTCCGGCGACGCCTTCGCTGCCTTTGGCGCCCAAACCAATACCGGCCGGCCATCGCACGGACGTGCTTTTGCCAACCGTGTCCGCCCACGCGGAGTTGACGCTGCTGAGATAGTCCGTGAAGATGAACGTCGTGCCGCTGCCGTCGGAGCGATGCACGGGAACAATCGGCAAATCGGGCAATTCCACGCCAGGATTCAAAGCCGCGATCTTCGGATCATTCCACTTGGTGATGTTGCCGAGATAAATGCCGGCGATGATGCCGCTCTCCAGCTTCAATTTCGGATCGCCCTTGAGGTTGTAGATGATGGCGACGCCGCCGGCAACAACGGGAATGTGGAGAATTTTGCCCGGCGCGTTGGACATGGACTCGTCGGTCATTGGCGCGTCGGACGCGCCAAAATCCACGGTCTGGTTGAGCAATTGCTTCTGCCCGGCGCCGGAACCGATGGACTGATAGTTGAAGCGAACATCGAGATCCACTTTGCCATAGCTTTCAAACCATTTGGTGAAGGCCGGATAATCGAATGATGAACCGGCCCCATTGATGAGCGTCTGGGCGTTGGTCTGAGCGGCGAGCAAGGCCACGCCGCCCATGAGCACGAGATGACGCTTGGCGTTGGCGATGACCAGAACCACGGCTGCCAAGCCGCCAATGCCGAGGATGGGTAGAATCATTTTTTTCATATATTTCTCAGGTTGATGGATTTTCCGAAGAATGGTTAGTGACATTTCGGTTACGTTCAGAATTTCCACATCAGGTCGGCCATCACGTGAAGCATGCTGTTCCGGGGTTGCCCTGCCGATCCCCCGGCAGGAAAGTTTACGCTTTGCACGTTCAAAGCCGGGTTGATGAGGTCGTTGACATAACAGGTCAGCGAGAAAGTCAGCGCGTCGGTGATCGAGTAGTTGAATTTGACCAGGTGGCCTTTGATGTTTGTGCCGCCATAGACGCCGAGGGGGATGATCGCGCCCGAACTGCTTACGGAAAGACTGGGGGCGCCGTTAACCTGGTTGGAGTAGAAGGCGACATTGTCGTCGTCCACCAGTTGATCATACCAGGCGTCGGCTTCCAGATACTGGTAACGGTAGGAAATGTCCCAGGTGCCTTTCTTGCCGGATTTGCCGAGCGTGATGCCGCCCCAATATCCCTGATTGTTGGCGGACCCGGTTGCGGGATCGGCCCCGGGATTATTCATGTATTCGCC
>JBEKEJ010000067.1:0-26004 GCA_050013895.1 Verrucomicrobiota bacterium
AGATTCGCAGCGGCTTGGCCGGGCTGTTCGGGATGAGATGTTCATGAAATTCCCATGCGCCGTGCGGGGTTTTGGCGTTCGGCGGCCATTGCTGGTTCACATAGGTGCCCGAATAAGTGAGAACGCGGTGGTAAAGTTCCGGGTGATACCATGCCATGATTAAGGCGCACGAACCGCCGGAACTGCCGCCCATCGTCGCCCGACCGTCGGGGTCCCTGGTTAATTTCACGTGGCATTGTTTCTTCACAAGTGGCAGCACCTCTTTCTCGACGAACTTCGCATACCGGCCGGACAGGGTGTCGTATTCCAGCCCGCGCTCGCTGCCCTGGGCGTCGCCGCCTCCATTGCCGATGGAGATGGCAATCATCACGGGCACCCGGTGCTGGGCGATCAGATTGTCCAAAGCCGTGAATAACGCGCGATCGGGTCCGTCCGCCCCGACAATGAAGGGCGCGACCGTGCCGGGGACGTATTGTTTGGGAACATAAACCGCTAGGCGGCGGGTGTAGGGAGCCGGGTGGCTGGTGGTCACCACCAGTTTGGCGGGGTCGGCGGGATCCACCGTGCCGAAAGTGCCAGGCTCGCGCGCGATGCCGGGATAAATTTTGCTGTCAGCCGAGCTCATGGTGAAATTATACACCGTTCCTTGCGGCAGATTTGTCTGCACAACCATTTCAGACGCGCGGTTGTGCGTCGGGCCGATGATGAAGTTTCCGTCGGTGTCCGGCGCCGGAACGGTGCCGTCGGGCAATTCCCTGGCCGTGACGTATCCGGGCGTGTTCGGATCGCGAGTGGGCGGTGCTTGGCGTGCCGCCGCTGGCGCTGTATTGGCTGGCGTCTGGGCCATTGCCGGATTCACGCCAGTTATTAAGTTCAACATCGCGCAGAGTAACACGACACCACAGGTCATTCTGGCAATCTTCATTCTTTATCCTTTCATGGGCCGGAGGGAACACGTGCAACTAAGTGAAAACACGTCTTCACAAGTTTTGGGACTGTCGTTTTCCGCAAAAGGCATGTCAAGCGGGAGTTTACGCCGGTTTTTGCCGATGGCCGCAATCGCCGGGACGACATTTCCTTTGCATGAATCCGGCCCATTACCTAGCATCGCTTTACCTATGGAATTTGCCTCAATTTTCGCCGGCTCCAAAACCACCCGGCTCATGGTTGCCGCCTTGTTCGCCTCGTGTCTCTGCTGCCACGCCGCCGAACCGCCAGCGTCCGCCGCCACCATGAGTGCCGCCACTTCCGGCGCCGGTTCCGGCACCATTGAGAATTCGGTCGTGAAGATTTTTGCCACGGTGCGTTACCCCGATCTTTACAAACCGTGGACAAAACAGTCTCCGGAAGACCAAACCGGCAGCGGCGTGGTGATCGAAGGCAGGCGCATCCTGACCAACGCCCATGTCGTGGATTATGCCAGCCAGGTGCAAATCCAGGCGAATCAGGCCGGGGATAAAATTTCAGCCACGGTTGAGGCCATCGCCCAAGGAATTGATCTGGCGGTGCTCAAATTGGATGATGAAAAATTCTTCGACACGCATCCGCCGCTGGCGCGGGCCAAGACCTTGCCGGGCATCAAGGATACGGTCCTCACCTATGGATTTCCGGAAGGCGGCAACAGTCTTTCGATTACCAAGGGAATCGTTTCGCGCGTGGAGTTCACCCCGTACAACTTTCCGGTGTTCGGCCTGCGCATCCAGATTGACGCGGCCATCAACCCCGGCAACAGCGGCGGTCCGGCGGTCGTGGGCGACAAGATGATCGGGCTGACGTTCAGCCGCCTGAATGACGCCGAGAACATCGGTTACATCATCCCCAGTGAAGAGATAGACTTGTTCCTTCAGGACATCGCCGACGGTCATTATGACGGCAAGCCCGGCATGTATGACGCCCTGCAGACGCTGGAGAATCCTGCTTTGCGTTCGTTCCTCAAGCTGCCCCCGAACGTCGCCGGAATGGTGGTTCACAAGCCCTACAAGGATGATCCGGCTTACCCGCTGAAGGAATGGGACGTCATCACCCAAATCGGTGGCATTCCGGTGGATGACCAGGGCATGATCAAGCTGGGAGACGACCTGCGGGTGCAATTCCCATATCAAATCCAGCATGTCGCCACCAATGGCGCCGTGCCGCTGACCATTGTCCGTGCCGGCAAAGAGCTGAAAATCCACCTGCCCGTTTCAGCCAATTATCCGCGGTTGATCCCCGGATTGAAGGGCGCTTATCCCTCCTATTTTATCTACGGACCGCTGGTCTTTTCCGCTGCCACCGAGGAGTATCTGGGTGGTTATCTGCGGACAAGATATGCGGCGAGCATCGTGTCGCGCTTCAGCGAATTGGGCAATCCGCTGATCACGCGCATGTCGGACCAACCCGCGTTTCCCGGCGAAGGTTTGGTGGTCATTTCCTCGCCCTTTTTCCCGCACAAACTGGCCCAGGGTTACAGCAGTCCGCGGTCGCAAGTGGTGAAGGCGGTCAACGGCATCCCGGTCAAAAACCTTAATCATCTCGTGGAAATTTTGCGCGATGCCAAAGACGAGTTCATCACCATCGAGTGCAACACCCGTTATGGCGAAACCATGATTTTCCCGCGGGCGCAAATGCTCGCTGCCACCGATGAGATCCTGACCGACAACGGTGTCCGCGCGCAAGGCTCGGCGGACGCGATGGCGGTTTGGAACGCCAAGCCCTCCAAGTAGGCTGGCGCGACCGCTGGATTGGCCCGTGGGTGACGTCCAGCCGGCGGCACGCGGACAATGCGCTCAAACTTTATCACCGTCCTTTGTTTTCCCCGCGCTATTCCACCGGAACGATGCTGCAACAGGGGGTGATTTGGATTTCATTCGCGGCCAGCCGCGTACCAGCGGCATATTTCCGCCAGAGCCACGCGGCGACCACGGAATTGCACGCCTCCACCAGCGCCGCGGCCTCCTTGTCCCTCATTTCAGGCAGCGTGGCCACAAACCCATCCAAATCCGGTTTTTCCTCACGGTCTCCATCTTCATCCTCAGTGTCCCGACAGTCTGGCCTGTCGGATTCCAATTCATCGGGATAGACGGCCGGCGATGGGAGCGGGCTCAGAACGCTCACGAGAAAGAAAAACTTTTTGTCCGGTGACCAGTTTAAGCCGGACCGGATGTCTTCCTGCAAATCGCGTTTCAGCGATCCGACATCGAAACTGATTTTCCCCGGCGGCACGGCCTGATTGACGTCCACCCAGTAGCCTTGTTCGAAGTCGTCCACGGGGGTCGCCTGCAAAATGTCGTTGACCTGCTGCGAAATTTGCGGCCAATCCAGCGGCTTGCCACCCGATTCCGTGAATAATTGGTCCACAAACTGCGCGGCGACGACCTTCTTGATTTCCGTTTCGAGCGGATTTTGTCCTTCCGGAGTCTGACGGCACCAGGCATCGAACCGCTTTTGCGCCTGTTCCGCTTCGCCTCCGCAAATAACCGCGCTCGCGCAGGCATCCCACGTCCGTATGCTGTCAACCATTTGTCCGCCCCGGCCGGGAGTCGGGCAGACCTGGGTGCGGGTGAGACCGGCGGTAAAGAGATATGCATTCATGGCAATGTCGTTTGGTTTGCGCGAAATTGAAGCACTCGCATTCCCGGCGCAAGCGACAAACCGTCATTCGTTTTCCCCGTACTGCGGAATCAGACGCGCAGATAGACGTAGATGGCAAAGATGACGGCAGCGAGGCCGGCCCCCGCCGCGAGCAGCCAAAGGAAGCTCCGCTTCTGCGCCGCGATGGCGAAGGTGGAAACGATCACCGCGGCTTGCGCGGCCAGCATGCCGAAAAAAAACTTTCCGCTGCGCCTGTGATGGCGTTCCGCCGAGATGTTGGCTTTGCGCACCTGCAATTCGTAGAGGTTGGCGATGGATTGGTTCACCCTCGCTTCCGCGTCGTAACGCGCGGCGTTGTACCGCATCCGGGCGGCGGTAAGGTCGCGGGCGGCGGCCTTGTCGCCGGCGGGCAGGGATTTTTCCAGTTGATCGAGGGCTTGACCGGCCGGAGCATTGGCGGCGTCGAACGCAAGGGCGTTGTCTTTGGCGGCTTGCAACGCCGCCGCAAGGGCCTGGTCGTCCACGGATTTCAAAAGGCCGGCAATCTCGGTTTCAGGTCTTTGTTTGTCGATGGCTTGCAGCGCGGCTTCGACCTTTGAATCCAAACTGAGAGCGGCGGGGGCGGGAACTGTTTCCAGCGCGGGATTCGCGATGGGCCGGACATCGGCGGTGGCGGCAAGGAGTTCGAGTGAATTTTGTTGCATCGCGCCCCGGAGTTTCTTTGCCTGAAAGTAGCTCCATTGGTCGCCGGCCTTGGACTGGAGTTGCGCGCCGAGAGCGCGGTCGTATTGGGCGCGGGTCATCTCGCTCGAGGCCAGCCCGGCGAGCAAGGTCGCAATGACCGTCATCACCACGGGCGTGGCGAGGAGGATTTTGCCCCATTTGGTCTGGGACACCTGGCTGGCTAGTGCTTCAGGGATTTTTGTCTGCATCCGAGCGGGAATTTACACCAACCGAACCGGTCAAGGCAATGGGCTTGAGCTTGAGGTAGTGACTGAATTTGCGGGTGGCAGGGATGCCGCGCTGCGGCGTCCCCGCTCGCGTGCAGCGGGCGGAACTGTATGGGCTGCTTCCCTTTGCGCCGCTGCACGCGGCGCGGTCACCGCAGCGCGATGACCCTACCTCAAATTCAAATTGAGGCACTGCCGAGCTTGAATTCATTTCAATCGCGCAGCCACAAGCCTGTCGCCCTGCTGAGGCTGGCGACTGGCTGCGCCGATTTCCCCAGGCGCCGCCTCTGGCATTTGCATCCGGCAAATTACGTGTATATTGCGGCCATGCTGGCGACACCGGAACTGATTCGCGAAGCGGGCCAACTCCCGCGACTGGCCAGACTTCTGCCTCGTTGGCGGGCGACGCCGCTCTACCACGATTCACTGGCGCCGGTGGAAAATCATTTTGTTGAGCCTGATACCCTGGCGGGCTTCCGGCGTTTACCGTTGCTGGCGAAAAGTAAAATGCGCAACGGTTTTCCGCATAATTTTCTCCCGGAAGGTCAAACGCTCGAAAGGTTGCTCGCGAAGAAACTGGTGGAAGTGGAACACACCTCCGGCACGTCCGAGGAACGGCTGCCGGTGATTTTCGGCCGGGGCTGGTGGGATGAGCAGGAGGAACGCGCGCTGCGGTTGAATGCCTTCGTCGCACGGGTCCTCGACGACCATCCCGACGCCCGCCGGGCGACGCTGGTGCCGCCAGCTTGCAACGGCCTGACGTGTCCGACGGTCTGGATGTCACGCGAACAACGGACGGTGGGCAACACCCTGTTCGTGAACCTCGCGCGCATCCCGTTTCTTTTGGACGACCGGGAACTGGCGCGGATGGCGGGGGAAATTGCCGAATGGTCGCCGCAGTTTCTTGACCTCGACCCGGTTCATGGCGCGCGCTTTGCGCTTTTTTGCGAACAACGCGGGATAAAATTCCCGTCGCTGCGGTTCGTGCTGTGCAGTTATGAATTCGTCAGCGTGGTGCATCGCCGGATTCTCGAGCGGGTCTTTGGCGTGCCGGTCTTCAATCTGTACGGCTCGACCGAGACCGGCCATTTGCTCATGGAAAACGAGCGCGGCGGAATGAAGCCCTGCTACGATACGGCGTTTCTCGAAATCGTAGGGGCCGGCGCGGACGGCACCGGCGACCTGGTGGTCACGACGTTGACCAACGATTACATGCCCCTGCTCCGCTATCGCATCGGCGATCTGGCGCAACAGTGCGTGCAACCTTACGGAACGAATTTCGCGATCCATGGCCGCGCCCGCGACGCGCTTCGCGCCGATGATGGCCGCCGCGTGACCACGTGGCAGGTGGATCAGTGCTTTGTTAAATTGTCCGGCATCCTCCACTATGAACTGCGCCAAGACGAAGACGGCGGTTGCGTTCTGCGTTTTGTACCCGAGGGGGCCGGTCCGGCGGAATCGGAATTGCGCCGCGCGACTTCACGGCTCGAGGTCTTGCTGGGTTCCCGGGCCGAAATCACAACCGGGGCCATGCCGGTCTTGCTGCCGACTCCTTCGGGCAAATTTCGCCTGACTTGTCCTTCAGCCGCACGATCACCGGCACCAGCAGTTCCGTGAGAAACGGAATCTTCGCAGTCAACGATCCGACAAATGTCTCAAGCCCCACGTAATCACACGGAAATTCCGCCGTTGAAACGACAGGTTGTTCTTTTGCGTCCTTCGGACTCATCCGGCGTTTCCGGATTTATTTCATCAACTGGGTTTTGAATTCGGCGAGTTGGTCGCAAAAAAAATCCACGGATTTGGGCGTGGTGGTCACTGTAGAATCGAAATTCACGAGCGTGACCAGTGTGCTGTAAGTGGCCATGTCGTGAACCGGCAGCACGGCCCGGATGCCGCCGGCTGGCCCCAGGCGGGAGTAGCAATCCTGCTCGTGGATTTGTGGCACGAGAATGACGCGATAGCCCAGCTTGCCCAAAAACATCTGGTAGGAGTTCGTGGTGATGATCGACCCCCGCAGCACCGGGACGGCCATGCCGAGATGGTCGAACACGGCTTTCAACGGTTTGAATTGGTCGCCTGACAGGATGCGCTCGAACCGCTGCTGTTCGGTTTCACTGTTCGCGGGCGGATTGGCCGCCGGCGCGATGGCCGCTTGATTTTTGATCATAAAATTTCCAGGTCGGAAAATCCCTTGAACCGGCTCGCTAGGCGGGAACACAATCATTATCGCTGATGGCGGCGGGAATGTCCATAGCTGGTTTGCAGACGCGCTCGACCCGGGTGCAATTTGACACCACCACCAAGAAACGCCGGCTTCAGCCGGCAGAGGCTCCCATTCTGCCATGCTGCCGCGTGAACGCGGCGTTCCTTTCCGCGGCCTTTGGCCGGGATGGTGGTGGTGCGAAGTTGCGCCCGCTTGGCCCGCGCTACTTCAGCGCCGCATAAACGCGGTGCACATCGTCGTGGTCGTCGAGGGCGTTGAGGAAATGTTCGACGTCCTTACGGTCGGCGGCGCTGACTTCGACAAAATTCTTGGCCAGAAAACGGATTTCCGAGGCGAGGACGTTCCAGCCGGCGGCTTTCAACGCCTTGGCCACGTGGTCGAGATCCTTGATTTCGGTGAGAAAGCGCGCGCCCTTCTGGCCCTCGGGGATTTCCTCGGCTTCGAGCGGCTCGATTTCCTGCGCGCCGGCTTCGATGGCGTCGGCTTCGGCGTCGCGCCCGGCGTCGGGATGCGTGGCTTCGACGACCCCGAGGTGATTGAAGAAAAAGCTGACGCTGCCGGGCTGGCCGAGCGAGCCGGCCTTGAACAGATTGCGGATTTCCGGCGCGGTGCGGTTGCGGCTGTCAGTGAGACACTCCACGATGACCGGCACCTTGTGGGGCGCGAACCCTTCATAGATGACGGTCTCGTAATTGACCTTTTCCGTGTCCAGTCCGGCGCCCTTTCTGATGGCGCGCTCGATGGTGTCGCGATAGACGGAGGCTTTCCTGGCCTTTTCGACGGCGGCAAAGAGACGCGGATTGAGATCGGGATCGGGCCCGCCGAGCTTGGCCGCGACCATGATTTCGCGGACCAGTTTGGCGGTCATCTGGCCTTTCTTCTGCGCGTTGATTTCGCGCCCGGCTTGTTTCCATTGCGCGCCCATCGGGTCCGGCCAGTGTGGTAGGATCGCCGCGCCGCTTCAATCCAAATTGCGCGGCGGAATTTACGGTTGCCTGGGCGCCGAATTATGTTGTCGGCTCTCGCGGGGCATTGATAGCGTCAGCGCATGAGACTTCAAGCCGGCGGTGTCACCCGGCGAATCGCCCGGATGATCTTTATCCTTTTTTGGTTCGTCGGTCTCCCGGGCCGTGCGCCCGGGCAGGACCTGACAGTGACATTCACCGGTCCTTCGGAGCCGGTGCCGTCCGGCAGCCGGGCAGCTCTCTGGCTTAACGTGCTCAATCCGTCGGGCCGGGAGGTTTCCTGGGCGTTTCCGCAGAAAATTCAAGGCTGCATCGTCTCGCCGCAGGGCGCGTCAGAATTCTGGCTGGAACTGAGGCATCCCGCCGAGGCGGGTGAACTCAAGATCGCACCAGGCGCTTTTGTCCGCCGGGAATATCTCCTGCCGGTTCCCGAAACGGTCACCGGACAGGTGGTGGTGGTGTTTCCGCAATTGAGCGCGAACCGGGTGGTGCTGGACACCACCGCTCCGCCTCCGGTTGCCGGTGAAACGGAGCAGAAGGGGGAATCGGCCTTCAACCGGCTGGTCAAGCACGTCGAGCCGTTGGAGCCGGGCAAACCGTTTGACGCCGGGCGGTTCTTCAAGGAGCACATCTCGGGTTACGAGCCATTCTATTTCATTGCGGGCACGAAATCGCCGAACGCGAAATTCCAGATCAGTTTCATGTATCAATTGCTGAACAACGAAGGACCGCTGGCGACGAAGGTCCCCGCACTGAAGGGCTTTAACGTGGCCTACACACAGACTTCGCTGTGGGATTGGAACGCGCCCTCGGCCCCTTTTTTCGACACCAGTTATAAACCGGAATTTCTGTATGCTTGGAATCGGGTCGCGGGCGGGCAGCCGCCAGACTGGTATCAACTC
This sequence comes from Verrucomicrobiota bacterium, assembly GCA_050013895.1. Classification (GTDB taxonomy): domain Bacteria; phylum Verrucomicrobiota; class Verrucomicrobiia; order Limisphaerales; family UBA11358; genus UBA11358. The sequence continues at coordinate 8,615 of JBEKEJ010000067.1, forward strand.
GATTTGCAAGGCGGGTTGAAGCACGAATCCAACGGCAAGGACGGCGCAAATTCACGCAGCATGAACACCGCGTATCTCCGGCCGACCCTGACCCTTGGCCGGGACGACGGCCTGCAACTCACGCTCCAACCGCGGGCGTGGGTTTATCTCGGGGATTTGAGCGACAACCCCGACATTGCGGATTATCGGGGCTACGCGGACTCGCGGGCCATCGTGGGCTGGAAGCGCGGGCTGCAATTCTCGGCACTGGGCCGGATGGGCGAGGATGCCAATCACGGCAGCCTGCAACTTGACCTGACTTACCCGATGATGAGAATTTTCGGCAGTTTCAGCCTGTACCTGCAGGCACAGTACTTCACCGGCTACGGCGAGAGCCTGTTGGAGTATAACCAGCGGTCAGAAGCGTTCCGGGTGGGGTTCTCGCTCTATCGCTAGCAACACGATTTCAATTCAAACGAAAGGGAAATTATGCTGGTGGTTCACGTTCATGCTCATGTCAAACCGGATCGGGTGGAGGCGTTCAAGGCGGCGACCCGCCTGAACGCGCGCCTGAGCTTGCTGGAACTGGGGGTCCTGCGCTTCGACGTTCTGCAACAGCAGGACGACCCGACGCGATTTGTGCTGGTGGAGGTTTATCGCGACCCCGAAGCCGCCGACGCGCACAAGAAAACGCAGCATTATCCGGCCTGGCGCGACGCGGTGGCGCCGATGATGGCCGAACCGCGTTTCAGCGTGAAGTTCAACAAGGTCTTTCCGGTCGACGCCGCTTCGTAAACCGTGCGGAGCGCCGGCCTCCGGCCCGGCATGCAGTTGGAGTTCACTTTTTACCGTGCTTCGGGACAAGCTGAAGCTTGAACTCTAACGCAGCGGTGAGTGTTGGGGGAAACTTGACAACTCGATGAAATTTGAATTTGCAACGGCGACGAAAATAATTTTTGGCGCGGGCACGCTGCGCGAGGCGGGCGCCATGGCCCAAGCATCTGGCCAACGCGCGTTGGTCGTGACGGGTCGCGACGCGAACCGCGCCGGGCCATTGCTGGAAATTCTTCGCGAAACCGGTGTGGACGCCGCAACCTTTTCCGTGGCCGGCGAACCGGAGCTTGCTAGGATCGAACAAGGCACGGCCCGGGCGAAAAAGGAAAAGTGCGGGATGGTCATCGGCTTTGGCGGCGGCAGCGCGCTGGACGCGGCCAAGGCCGTCGCCGCGATGCTGGCGAACGACGGCGGGTTGTTGGATTACTTGGAAATTATCGGGCGCGGCCAGGCGCTGACGAAACCGTCCGCGCCGTTTATCGCCATCCCGACGACGGCGGGCACCGGCTCGGAGGTCACGCGCAACGCGGTGTTGTCATCGCCGGAACACAAGTTGAAAGTGAGCTTGCGCAGTCCGATGATGCTGGCGCGTGTGGCGATTATTGACCCGGAATTGACTTGCGATTTGCCCCCGGCACTGACGGCCAGCACCGGTCTCGACGCGCTCACACAATTGATTGAGCCATTCGTCTGCTCGCGCGCGAACCCGATGACCGATGGTTTGTGCGTGGAGGGCATCCGCCGTGCCGCGCGGTCGCTGCGCGTGGCGTTTGCCGATGGCAAAAACAAACCGGCGCGCGAGGACATGGCGGTGGCGAGCCTGTTCGGTGGATTGGCACTGGCCAACGCGGGTCTTGGCGCCGTCCACGGATTCGCCGGGCCGATTGGCGGAAGTTTTCCCGCGCCGCACGGCGCGATATGCGCGGCGCTGTTGCCGCACGTGATGAGCGAGAACCTCCAGGCGCTCCGGCAACGCGCGCCCGATGGCGAAGCGCTGCGACGTTATGACCAGGTGGCGCGGCTGCTGGCCGGCGGTGTGCCGGCAACGGCGGACACCGGTGTGGAATGGGTTCGTCAATTGGTCGCTGATTTGCAAATCCCACGCCTCGGAACCTACGGCATCAAACCGGAGCACGTTGCCGGGTTGGTGGAGAAAGCCACGCACGCCAGCAGCATGAAGGCGAATCCGATTGCGTTGAGCCACGAGGAGTTGGCGGACACGCTGCAACGGGCATTGTAATTTGAAAAAGTGGATGCGATTTGGAAAACGGACCCGGTGATTTCGCAGACGGCCTGTCTGGCGCGCAGCTTGAAGCATTGGACCGGACACGAGTTGTTCGCCGGCGTTTTCAGCCCGATGGAGCTGGCGCAGAAGGTATTTGAAGCGCCGTTCGTAGTCGTGTCGCACGGCACGGAGGCCGATCCGGTTTTGAACTATGGCAATCGCGCGGCGCTGACACTTTGGGAGATGTCCTGGGCCGAACTGACGCGCACGCCGTCGCGGCTCACCGCCGAGGCGCCCGGCCGCGAGGAACGGGCGCGGTTGCTGGAAACCGTGACGCGGCGCGGGTTCATTGACGATTATTCCGGCGTGCGCATTTCAAGAACCGGCCGGCGTTTTCGCATCAGCCGCGCGACGGTCTGGAATCTGCTGTCGGAAGACGGGAAGCCCCGTGGTCAGGCGGCGATGTTTGATCGCTGGGAATTCCTCTGAGCATTGACGACAGAGTTTTAAGCTGATCGCGAATTTTGTGAGCAACGCCGATTCCAACCTGGCTCCCGGAATCCCGGGGACGCGCGGGCGCGCCATCGTCTGGCTGTTGTGCCTGCTGGCGGCGGTGCATGTTTTTGTTTTTTCCGCCGCTTTTCCCTTTTTCAACAACGTGGACGAGCAGATCCATTTCGATCTGGCGGTGAAATACTCGCAAGGACGCGTTCTGCGCCCCCTGGAGCCGGTGTCCGACGAGGCGGTGAATTATATTGTGCTCTACGGTTCGCCGGAGTATGTGGGCATCCCCACCAACTTCCCCGATGGGCAGTTTCCACCGCCGCCGTGGAAGCAGCCTCTGGAAAAAGTCCGTCAAACCCTCATCGCCAAAACGGCGACTTGGCGGGCCGTGACGAACTATGAAGTTTCGCAGCCGCCGCTCTATTACACGCTGGCGGGTGCGTGGTGGCGCCTGGGCAAGGTGTGCGGATTTCACGACGGTTACTTGCTCTATTGGGTCCGCTTCCTGAATGTGTTTATTGTCGCCGTGCTCGTGTGGCTGGGCTATGTGGCCGCGCGGATGGTTTTTCCGGAGAACCTGTTTTTGCGGCTCGGCGTGCCGGCGTTGCTGGCGTTCATGCCTCAAACCGCGCTTTACTCGATTCAAAATGACGTGCTCTCGCCGCTCTGTTTCGGTGTGGCGTTCATTTTGCTCATGCGGTGGCTGCAGGCCGAACGGCCGGGCGCGTTCCTGGGGATGTTCGCCGGGCTGGCGCTGGCGGCGACTTTCCTGACCAAAATCACCAACCTCCCGCTACTGGCCATCTCGGCTTTGGCCGTGCTGTTCAAGACGTGGCGCCTGTTCAGGGCTGAAAAATTGCGTGCGGCGGCTCCGGCCGTTTTTTCGCTCGCGATATGCGCCGGATTGCCAATGGTGCTCTGGCTCGCGTGGTGCAAAATCGTCTTCGGCGATTTCACCGGCTCGGAGGCGAAAATCCAGTTCCTGGGCTGGACGCACAAACCGTTCGCTGAATGGTGGCCGCATCCGATTTTCACGCCGCATGGTTTATGGATATTTCTGTCCGGCAATTTGGCGACGCTGTGGCAGGGCGAAATGTTGTGGCACCGCCAGCCGCTCGCCATCCATGGTGTGGATTCGGTCTATGCGATTCTGTCCGTCGGCCTGCTCGCATTGACGCTGGCCGCGCTTTTCCGGCGTCCGGCCGTCACGACCACGCAGCAGTGGCAGACGCTGTCGCTCGCCTTCGGCTGCTTCGCTGCGACCCTTGTGTTCTTCGGCTGGCTCTCCATCATTTACGATTTCCAAGACTGTTTTTATCCGTCGCGCGCGCACCCGTATTTCACCTCCGGCCGGCTGCTGCTCGGCGCGCTGATTCCGTTCCTGCTGCTCTTTGTTTTCGGGCTCGACCGCGCGCTGGCCCGTTTCGGCAACCCGGCAAAATTCTTCATGCTGGCCGGGATCATCCTGTTCATGCTCGTTTCTGAAATCTCGATTGACTGGCCGGTTTTCCCGAATCCCTACAACTGGTTCCACCAGTAGATTTGTGGCATCTTAATCATATTCCTGCTCTTGATCTTAATTTTCCCACAACGGCGGATTAAGATGACGATTAAGATTAAGCTGTGACTTGGACTCGTTTGCGCGTGCAAAAACGCCCGGGCTGTGCTTAACTCCAAAATCCTGATGGACGACACAAATTCATTGATTGAACAGCGCAGGGCCAAACTCGCGGCGTTGCGCGCCAAGGGCCTTGACCCGTTCAAAAACAAGTTCACGCCGGCCGAATCGTGCGCCGACGCGCGGAAGAATTACACCGAAGGCCGCGAAGTCGCTCTTGCCGGCCGCATCACGGCGCACCGCGACATGGGCAAATCCATGTTCATGGACATCCGCGACCAATCCGGGCGCATCCAGATTTATGCGCAGAAGAATGTCCTCGGCGACGAGCAATGGAGCCTCTTCACGCATCTCGACCTCGCGGATTTCATCGGCGTGCGGGGCAAAATGTTCACCACCAGGACTAACGAGATTTCCGTCAAAATCACCGGCTTCGTCATCCTCGCCAAGACGCTGCGCCCGCCGCCGGCCAAATGGCACGGACTCGAAGACACGGAAATCCGCTACCGCCAGCGCTACCTCGACTTGATGGCCAACCCGGAGGTGAAGGACGTCTTCCTCAAGCGCAGCCGGATCATTGCCGAGATCCGGAATTTTCTCCACGCGCGCGGTTTTGTGGAGGTGGAAACGCCGATGATGCAGGCGATTCCCGGCGGCGCGGCGGCGCAGCCGTTCAAGACGCATCACAACGCGCTCGGCTGCGATTTTTACCTGCGCATCGCGCTGGAACTGCCGTTGAAGCGGATGCTGGTCGGCGGCGTGGACAAGGTGTTCGAGATTGGCCGCGTGTTCCGCAACGAAGGCCTTTCGCGCAAACACAATCCCGAATTCACCATGCTCGAGGCGTACCAGGCGTTCGGCGATTACGAGAGCATGATGGAACTGGTGCAGGCGATGATTTGCCACGTCGCGGAAAAGTTCCCCGGGTCAAAAAACATCGAACGCTGAACATCGAACATCGAACATCGAATCAAGCAAAGTGACAAAGACGATCAATCTCACTCCGCCGTGGCGGCGCGTGAAATACAAGGACCTCGTCCGTGAGAAGGCCGGCGCGGATTGGTTTGAAATTTCTCCCGTCGAACGCCGCCGGCGCGCCCGCGATCTCGGCGCGGAAATTACGAAGGACTACGAGGACTTTGAAGTCACGCAGGCGGTGTTTGAAAAATTGATCGAGCCGACTCTGATCAATCCGACGTTTGTGACCCATGCACCGAAAGAGTTGATTCCCCTGGCCAAAGTTTCACCCGACGACCCGACGACCGTCGAAGTCTTCGAATGCTGCATCAACGGCCAGGAAATCGCGCCGGCCTACACCGAGCAGAACGACCCCATCGAGCAGCGCGAGCGGTTGGAGCATCAGGCCGGCGGCGAGCAGCAGAAGCTCGATGAGGATTTCCTCGTTGCGCTCGAACATGGGATGCCGCCCGCGGGCGGCATGGGCATGGGCATTGACCGCTTGTGCATGATGCTGCTCGGCCAGGAAAGCATCCGCGACGTGATTTTATTCCCGCAATTGAAACCGAAGTAAATTCTTTCTTTGTGGCTGTAAGCTCTGAATATAAGAATTGTCCTGTTTGCAGTATGTCAGCGAGTATCACTCCTGACGTGGGAGGCGGTTTGTATCACGTTAATTGCCCTCGATGCGGTTTTTTTAAGACCGGTTGGATTGCTCTTCATTCAGCAGCTAAATTCAAACAAGAACAAATATTAAATCTTTCTGGCTGGATAAGAGAAAACCAGGGCTGTTCTATTTCAATCAGTGACCTTTCAAAGTTGGGCCATCTAAGGAGCCTTACTGTGGGGGAAAAAGCCGAGAAAATCCTTTTACAGCTCGCTCGACAATTTCCAAAACCAGGAGAAATTGCAGATCTATCAAGTAGTGCTCTTTTGGAATTCTTGGCTGTTGGCAGACTTGCAGATACCAGCGAACTTCGCTTTTTTATTCGCGACTATTTGTGTGATGAAATGGGCTTCTTGCTTCGGCATGAACTCGTCACTGAACTTGGAGACGACAGCCGATACTCAATCAGCCCAAAAGGATGGGCATATCTAGATTCACTTCGTCATGGAAATCCAGATAGCCGAATTGGTTTCATCGCGATGTGGTTCGACGACTCTTTGAAAAACGCTTGGCTTGCAATAGAGGACGGAATTTCCAACGCTGGCTACAAACCATTTCGTGTAGACCAAAAAGAACACAATAATGACATCACCGACGAAATTGTTGCTGGAATTCGTGGAAGCAAGTTTTTGGTTGCTGATTTAACCGGCCACCGAAATGGAGTATATTTTGAGGGTGGTTTTGCAAAGGGGCTTGGCCTTGAAGTTGTCTGGCTTTGCCGAAAGAGCGACGAAAAAGACCGGCATTTCGACATTCGTCAGTTGAGCACAATTTTTTGGGAGGAAGATAAGCTTCTAGAACTTTCAAAGGCTTTAGAAAATCGCATTGTGGCAACGATTGGTCGCGGCCCATCGGTGGAGAAAGTTTAATTCATGCTCACCGTTGCTGGGCTTTCCAAGTCTTTTGGCGGTCGTCAGTTATTTGACGATGTCTCGCTCACGCTCCTGTCCGGCGAGCGCGTCGGGCTGGTCGGGCCGAACGGCGCGGGCAAATCCACGCTGCTCAAGATCATCCTCGGCCAGGAATCGCCGGACGCGGGCGAGGTCACGTTCATCCGCGGCACGCGGTTCGGTTACCTGCCCCAGGAAAGCGAACCCGCCGGCAGTGAAACCGTCCTCGACGTGGCCGTGCCGCACGACCACGAGCACGACGGGCAGTTCGTCGCCAAGGCGAAACAGATTCTGGCAAATCTCGGCTTCAAACAGTCGGATTTTCTGCGTCCCGCGCGTGAGTTGTCCGGCGGCTGGGTGATGCGCGCACATCTCGCGCGGCTGCTGGCGCAGGAGCCGGATGTATTGATGCTCGACGAGCCGACCAACCATCTCGACCTCGAAACGCTCTTGTGGTTCCAGGATTACCTGCGGAATTATCCCGGCGCGATTTTGCTGATTTCACACGACCGCGAATTTCTCAACCGCCTTTGCACGCACGTCGCCGAAATCCGCCAGTCGCGAGTCCTGCGTTACACGGGCAACTACGATGAATACCTCGAACAACGCGCGGCCACGGAAGCAACGATGGTGGCCACGGCCAAGGCGCAGCAGCGCGAGATTGACCGGATGCAACTGTTCGTGGACCGCTTCCGCGCCAAGAACACCAAGGCCGCGCAGGCGCAGAGCAAAATGAAACAGATCGAGCGGCTCAAGGAAGACATGGTTCAAACGCCAGACGGGCCAGGCCCGACGGTCGGATTCCGTTTCCCGCAACCGCAGCGCAGCGGCCATCGCGTCATCACGCTGAAGCACGTGAAGTTTAGTTACGGCGAACCGACCCTCACCCCGTCCCTCGCCCATCCGATGGGAGAGGGTGGCCGCAGGCCGGGTGAGGGAAGTTCGACCGGCAAACTCATTTACGACAATCTGAATTTCGAGGCCGAGCGCGGACAGCGCATCGTGCTGGTCGGGCCGAATGGGGCGGGCAAATCCACGTTGTTGAAGCTGCTGGCTGGGGTGTTGCAACCGCAGACGGGCGAGCGCCGGCTCGGGCACAATGCGAAATCCGGTTACTTCGCGCAACATCGCGCGGCCATGCTCAATCCCAACCACACCGTGTTGCAGGAGGCGCTCGAAACGCCGCAACGCATCACCGAACAGTTCGTCCGCACCGTCCTCGGCAGTTTTCTGTTTCGGGGCGATGATGTGTTCAAAGCCGTGAGCGTGTTGAGCGGCGGCGAGAAAAGCCGGCTCGCGCTGGTGAAACTGTTGCTCGATCCGCCGAACCTGCTGCTGATGGACGAGCCGACGACGCACCTCGACCTGGCGAGCGTGGACGCGCTCATCGAGGCGTTGCAGCCGTTCGAAGGCACGTTGATTTTCATCAGCCACGACGTGCATTTCATCCGCGTGCTGGCCAACCACGTGGTGCGTGTTGAACATGGCCGGCTCCGGCGTTTCACCGGCGGCTACCAGTATTACCTCGACAAAACGTCGCAATCTGCCCGCGCGGCGCTGACCTCGAGTTTCGGAGGGACGAGTTATACGAGTCCCAATAGCTCAAAGTCGGAGACTCACGGAACTCCGCCCTCCGATGGAACGCCAACGATTGACCGCAAAGGGCAACGCCGCATCGAGGCCGAACAACGGCAGGCGCGTTCGCGGAAGAAACGCGCGATTCAGGACCGCATCGCTGCGCTCGAAACGGAAATTGCGGACCTGGAGGCGCGCGAGAAGCAATTGACGGCGGAACTGGAGAAGCCGGAGACTTACGCAACGGGCGGGCGGGCGGTGCAAATCAACCGTGAATTGATGCACGCCCACGAGCGATTGGCCGGGGCGAACGCAGAATGGGAAAAGGCGGGGACTGAACTGGCAGAATTCGAAGCCGAAGCAACGTGGAACGGGCCGGCAGATTGTCTCAAAAGTATCGGAGGGGCAAGTTATACGAGCCCCTGACTGATCGAATGCCTCTGAAAATGGAGGCTCGTGTAACTCGCCCCTCCGACGAGAAATTGATTTGAGACAGTCTCGGCAAACTGTCCCACGAGATTTTCGGGTTCAATATCCCAGTTCGGCCTTCCTTTGCGCCGCCGTCGGCAACGGCTCCTTTTTCTTCAGGATGGCTTCCTTGCCGGAATCCTTGATCTGTTTGGCCTGCACGGCGTTGAATTCAATGTCCGCCTTGAACTGCTCGGGAACGTCCGCCTCGGCGTAGATCGCTTCCACCGGACATTCCGCCACGCACGCCGTGCAATCAATGCAATCCTCCGGGTGAATGACGACCTGACCGTCCAATTCGTAAAAGCAGGCCACGGGGCAGACCTCCACACAATCGGTGAACTTGCACCCCACACATTTGTTGGTGACGACATGCGCCATAATCGCTCCTTTTTCAATCCTCGACTTCCGGGCTAAAAGTCCACCGCCCGGCGCGACTTTGCAAATGATTTTTCCAGGAGGGTCGCCGTGTCGGCGACCCAAATTGTCTCGAAAAACGGGGCGGCGACACCCGGCCCCGCCCCAATTACAGCCATGATTTCAACCGTTCGCGCAGCATCTGGCGCGCGCGATACAACCGCGATTCGACGGCTTTCGGCGTGGTTTCCAGAATCGCAGCCGCGTCGGCCACGCGGAGTTCCTCCCATTCACACAATACAATCGCTTCGCGCAACTCCTCGGGGAGTTTGCCGACGGCAACGCGAACGGCGGCGGCACGTTCGGCGGCCAGTGCCTGTTCGTTTGGCCCAGGCTCGTTCGCGGGAAGCGTGCTGCCGAGGGTTTGTTCTGAGTCCCCGGTTTGAGTTTCGAGCGAAACGTTCGGATGCCGCGCGCGCCAGCGGAAATGATTGCGTGCCAGATTGGCGGCAATGGTGTAAAGCCAGGTGGAAAATTTTTCGCTCGTCCGAAAACCCGTCCGTGCGCGAAAGACGCGCACAAAGGTTTCCTGCGCCAGATCATTGGCATCCTCCTCGTTGCCGACTCTGCGGCAGAGGAACTGGAAGACGGATGTCGCGTGACGCTCCATCAGGTCGTTGAGCGCGGCGTCGTGGCCGGCAATCAGACGTTCCATATCAGCCCGGTCGCGGACTTCGGCTTGCCGCGCCGACTCGTCGCGCCGGAGTGAATCGGAGGCGGAAGTTTCCGGCGAAGGCCGGGCATCAGGGCTGGTGATGCTCATGGCCGGCGGCGGGGGTCATGGATTGCTCAATTTCCTCGTGGAAACCGAGGGTAAGGCTTTTCATTTTGGCCAGGTAACGGTGACCGGCATCCGGGGGCATGGCTCGGCTGACTTCCATGAAATGCTCGAGCATTTGCGCCTGGCACCGTGCGCGAAGTTCGCCCAGTTCGGTCAGCTCTTGCTGAGCGGCAGCGGTGACATTGGTTCCATCGGCCAGCGCCGCCTGGACCTCGGCCTTCTTGGCGGCGATGCGCATGCACATCTCGGCGCATTTCGGTTTGTAGCCTTCGTGAAGTTGCCGGATGCGTGCCATTTCGACGTCGCCCAGGTGAAATTCATCACGCAGCCAGCTTAAATCATCCGCCGGGCGCGTCATCTCCGCCACACACGCTCGCTGACCGGCAAAATAGAAGCCGGCGAAAACCGCCGCGCCTAAGGCCAGCGCGCCCAGTACGATAACGAGCGAGCGGTTCATGCCGTCAACGCAGCGGGTTGGGGGCGACGGCCGCGAGGTAGCGCGCCTGGGCGTCCTGCCGCGCGACTTGTGTGCCATCGTAGGCGCCGAGCAGAACCCCGGCCAATGCCACCGCGGCCACGGTCGCAAACGCAAATCGCGGACGCAACACCAGCACGGCCAGCGCGTCCAGCCAGGATTCGGATTTCGCCGGCGCTTCGGCCTCTTCGATTCGCCGCCAGACGCCGTCTTGGAACCGGGGTGGCAACGCCGGCGACGGGAGCGACGCGCGCAGGAGCTCACCGAGCCGGGCGTCACCCCCCTCGGCGAAGCCTCCGGCGGAGCTTGGGTCAGGATTGAGGTTTTCTTTTTTCATCGGTTTGGGGCGGCGGAGATTTTCGTCCGCCGCCCGTAATCTACTGTTTTCGCAGGGCTAAGACAACCCGGTCGGGGATCAAGGCGTGGTGCTGGCCGTCGCGGTGGCCTTGCAACACGGCATCACGGGATTCGATTCACACGCTTGAATGGCCTTCGGGCTGGCCGTCATATTGTGCCGGCAATTCATGGCCGGATTCACGTCGTTCGCCACGCCGGCAACTTTTGGAGTCTGATTGGCGGCGGCGCGCGGCGACAGGGCAATTGCCGTCGCCGGTGCGGCCTGGGCCACGGTGGCGCCGGGAACCGTCTTGATTTGGTTGGCGGCGGCGCGCGGGGAAAGCGCGAGGTCATAGGCGCCGGCATTAAGGGTGATCGCGGTCAAGGTGGCCGCGCCGATGGATAGGAGGAGGTTTCGTGTTTTCATGTTCATTTTCAATTTTCGTTCGTTTCTGGAGGCGCCTTATTTTGCGCCGCCGATTGGTTGTATCTCTCTTACCCCGGCTGATTGAAAATCCCGCAGAAAGTTTTTTTGAGGAAATATTCGATGACCGGTGTATAATAAATGTCATACTCGGCATTAATTATGAAAAAACTGAAAGTACTTGTGGCCATTGCGCTGGCCGTTCCATTCCTGACCTCGCCATTTACTGGCCTGGCGGACAACACGAATTCGGTTGCTCCTGCCAAGCCCGACTTGCTGGCGACCTGCCCGGTGTCCGGCGACAAGCTGGGCGAAATGGGCAAGCCTTACATTTTTGTGTATCAAGGCCAGGAAATTAAACTCTGTTGCCCGAACTGCAAAAAGGATTTCGACAAGGACCCGGCCAAATACGTCGCTAAAATCCGGGCGGCTGATAAGAAAGCCAAAAATTGACAGTAATACGTCAAAAACCTTCTAGCCATTATTTGGCCGGTGGATGAAATTCAAGACGTGAAAACGACGTGGGCCATTGTTTGCAGCCTGTTGCTGGCGTGGACGCCTGCTGTCCCCGCCCCAGCACCGGCGGCCGGCGTCACGCGCGTCGCACATGCCTGCTGCCATTGCGGCCAGGCATGTTGCGCCGCGCCATCTTCGCCAGACTCGCAGCCCGTCCCTGTGGCTCCGGTTCCGGCTTCGAACCAAATTCAGCTTTTGACCCTCGCACCCGGCGCATTGGCCTGGACTTTGCCCGGCGTGCAGGCGCCCGGAGTTTCCGCCTCTGCCGCGTCGTTGTTGATGGCGATTGCCGCGCCGCTTTACGCGCGGAATTGCGCCCGGCTCGTCTGACTCCTACCCTTTGAACGCCCGTGGTGTGTCCATCGCCGGCGCGCTGCGTTTCCGTTTGTTTTACGTCCGTGGATTTGTTTTGTCTGTGAAATGTCGATCGTAGTCATGTTATGAAGCCAGTTGCCATCTGTTGTTTGTTTGCCGCCGCCGGGCTGGCACTCGCCGGTTGCCGGGGCGTCCCGGCCCCGGGCGAAAAGCAGGCGCGCCGCGATCTCGGCGCGGTTGCTGCCCAATATCGGCCCGGCAACAGCCGGCCGGCGCTGTCTGAATTGACGCCGGATTCGAACCTGAGCAATTTCCTTGCGTTCGCGCTCTTGGACTCGCCGGCGGTCGAAGCGGCGTTTTACGACTGGTCGGCGTCCGTCGAGAACATCACGGTGACGCGCTCGCTGCCGGACCCGCAATTGACCTTCCAGGCTTATATTCAGGACGTTGTCACGTCGCTCATGCCGGGATTTGCGTGGAACTTTCCCGGCCCCGGCAAGCTCACGGCGCGCGCCCGGGTCGCCGCCGCCGAAAGCCAGGGCAAATACACCGGGTTTGAAAGCGCCGCATTGCAAGCCGCGTTCAATCTGAAACGCGCTTATTACCAGCTCGGCCTCTTGGATGAACAGCTTTCTATCAAGCGGGAGACGCTGGCGTTGCTGGAAGATCAGGAGCGCGTCGTCCGGGCGCAAAACGAGGCGGGCACGGCGGCCTTGCCCGATGCGCTGCGGGTCCAAAGCGAGCGTGATCGGGCCCGCGCCGGCCTCGCCAGTCTGGAGGATTCACGCCGTCCAGTGCTGGAAAATTTCAAGGCCGCGCTGGGTCTGACACCGGGGCAGCCGGACCCGCCCACACCCGCGCATTTTGAAATGAGCCGGGAGAATCCCGATGCCGACGCACTGCTCCGCGTGGCGTTCGAGCGCAATCCGCAACTCAAAGCGATGGAGGCTGACGTGCGCGCCGCTGAAGCGGGGATTGCCGTGGCCTATAAGGAACGTGTGCCGGATTTCAGCGCGGCGCTGATGGCGGACGTGAAGGCATCGCCCGTGCTTTACTGGCCGCAGTTGAGCATGAGCCTGCCCGTCTGGCGCGACAAAATCGCGGCGGAAATCGCGCAGGCGCGAGCGAATGAAATGGCCGCGAAGTCGCGGTTGAAAGCGGCGCAAATTAATCTTGCCGTGAACTTCGCCGAAAAGTCATTCGCCTATCGCGAAACCGGCCGCAACCTTGCGCTGCTTGAAGACAACCTCATTCCGCGGGCAGATCAATCCCTGGCCGCCGTCCAGGCCGGTTATCGCGCCGGCACGATGGATTTTTCCAGCCTGACGGACGCGGAACGCGCGCTTTTGGATTTGAAGCTTCAAGCCGCCGAAACCCGGACAGACCGGGAAATTGCGCTGGCCGAATTATCCATCATGGTCGCCGGGCTGCCGCCGGCAAACACGCCGCTTTGGTCAAACACCGTTCCACCTTGAAATTTTTTATGAAATCGATATCGAAACTGATATTGGCCGGAACACTGCTCGTCGTGGCCGCCGGCCTGGGCGTATTCGCCGTTGACAATTCAAACCAACCGGAGGCGACCAATACCGCCGCCGCTCCCTCCGGGAAGACGCTCTACACCTGCGGGATGCACCCGTGGATCATCCAGGATCATCCCGGCAACTGCCCGATTTGCGGCATGAAATTGGAGCCGGTCCACAAGGCGGCGAACGCCGCCGCGCCGTCCGCGGTATCGTCCGCCATCGCCATTGATCCGGCGACAATCCAGTTGATGAACATCCAGACGACGGAAGTCACGCGCGGTCCGTTGCGCCGGACCGTCCGCACCGTCGGCACGGTTGATTACAACGAGACGGCGCTGGCGGACGTGACGACCAAGTTCAAGGGCTGGATCGAAAAACTGGACGTGGACGCCACCGGCGAACTCGTCCATCGCGGCGAGCCGCTGTTTGAAATTTATTCGCCGGAACTCTACAGCGCCCAGGCCGAATATCTGGCGGTCCTGAACTCCACGAACGACCCCGGTGCGCCCGGATTGCGCAGAGCGGCGTTGGGAAAATTAAAATTCTTCGACATCTCCGACGCGCAAATCGCCGCGCTGGCGGGAGCGCGCGAGCCAGGGAAGACGCTGGAAATTCTCGCGCCGGCGGACGGCTTTGTGATTGAGAAAAACGCCGTGCAAGGCCAGATGGTGGACGCGGGCATGAAGCTTTACCGGCTGGCCGACCTCGGCATCGTCTGGGTCTTCGCGCAAGTTTATGAGCAGGATCTGCCTTACGTCCAGCTTGGCCAGGAGGCGACGGTCAAACTTTCCTCGCTGCCGGACCGCGAGTTCCGCGGGCGCGTCACCTATGTGTATCCGGACGTGGACGAAAAGACGCGCACGGCCAGGGTGCGCCTGGAGTTTGAGAATCCCGGGTATTTCCTCAAGCCCGGCATGTTCGTTTCCGTGCAAATCACGTCCGAACTGGAGCCTTCCGCGTTGTTGGTGCCGGATTCGGCCGTGCTGCGCAGCGGCGAGAAAAACACCGTGTTTGTCGCGTTGCCCGGCGGCAAATTTGACCCGCGCACGGTCGTGCTCGGCCCGGAAGCCGAACACAACCGTTATGAAGTCATCAGCGGTTTGCAGGCGGGCGAACGCGTGGTCGCGTCCGGCCAGTTCATGCTCGATTCGGAAAGCCAGTTGCGCGAGGCGATTGAAAAAATGCGCGGGCCGGCAAACGCCGTTGCGGAACCGCCGCCCCCCCCTGTCACAAATGAAACGGAGCAAGGTTCATCCGCCAACGCGGAAAAGGAATCCGTGGTTTATGTCTGCCCGATGCCGGCGCACGTCTCCATCACCTACGATCATCCGGGCAACTGCCCGATCTGCGGCATGGCGCTGGTGCCGGTGACGCCGGGTGAACTCAAGCAGCTTCAGCCCGGCGGCAAAGTGCTTTACTACACCTGCCCGATGCCCGAACACAGCAGCGTTCATTCGGACAAACCCGGTAAATGTCCGATTTGCGGCATGACGCTCATTCCCGTGATGGCAGCGCCGGACGCATCCACAAATTCAACACCGCCGGATACCGCGGCACTGTCCAGCACGAAGCCGGCGGCCAGGCAGCTTTACACCTGTCCAATGCATCCCGACGTGATTTCCGACAAACCGGGCAAATGTCCGAAGTGCGGGATGAATCTGGTGCCCGTCGCGGATGCCGCGAAATAGCGAGGGATTCCCATGCTCCAACGCACCATAGATTTCTCGCTCAGGAACAGATTCATCGTCGTGCTGGCGACGGTGATGCTGGTGCTCGGTGGCCTTTATGCGGTGCGCAACATCCCGCTCGACGCCATCCCCGACCTCTCCGACACGCAGGTCATCATTTACACGCCGTGGGAAGGCCAGGCGCCGAACATCGTCGAAGACCAGGTTACCTATCCCATCACGACCAAGATGCTTTCCGTGCCGCGCGCGAAAGTGGTGCGCGGTTATTCGTTCTACGGCTACTCGTTCGTCTATGTCATTTTTGACGACGGCACCGATCCTTACTGGGCGCGCAGCCGGGTGCTCGAATATCTGAGCAGCATCAGCGGGCAATTGCCCAAGGGCGTCACGCCGACGCTCGGCCCGGACGCCACCGGCGTCGGCTGGGCGTTCATGTATGCCCTCAATTCCACCAACCGCAATCTCGCCGACCTGCGTTCGATGCAGGACTGGTATTTGAAATATCAACTCACCGCCGTGCCGGGCGTCTCGGAGGTCGCGTCCATCGGCGGTTTCGTGAAGCAATACCAGGTGACGGTGGACCCGACGAAATTGCGCGCCTACAACCTTTCACTGAGCGAGGTGAGCCGGGCCATCGAACGGAGCAATGGCGAAGTCGGCGGGCGTTCGCTCGAACTTTCCGAACGCGAATTCATCCTGCGCGTCAAGGGCTACATTGAAAATCTCGACGATTTGAAAAAAGTCGCCGTCGGGGCCGGCAAAAACGGGGTGCCGATCCTCTTGCGCGACGTCGCAAACATCCAGTTCGGCCCCGACATGCGCCGCGGCATCAGCGACCTGAACGGCAATGGCGAAACCGTCGGCGGCATCGTCGTCGTGCGCTACGGTGCGAACGCTTACAAGGTGATTCAAGACGTGAAACAGCGGCTGGACCAGGCGATGAAGGCGCTGCCGCCCGACGTGAAATATACCGTCACCTACGACCGCACCGCGTTGATTGACCGCGCGGTTGCCACGCTGGAGGAAAAACTCATCGAGGAAAGCATCGTGGTCGCGCTCGTGTGCCTCGCCTTTCTGTTGCACCTGCGGAGCGCGCTGGTGGCAATCATTATCCTGCCGGTCGCGGTGCTGATTGCGTTCCTCGTGATGTTCGGCCAGGGCATCAGCTCGAACATCATGTCGCTCGGCGGCATCGCCATCGCCATCGGCGCGATGGTGGACGCGGTCATCATCATGATCGAAAACGCCCATAAACACCTGGAGCGCGACCGGGGGGAAAAATCGCATTGGGAAATCATCCGCGACGCCTCCATCGAAGTCGGGCCCGCGCTGTTTTATTCGCTGCTGGTCATCACCGTTTCGTTCCTGCCCGTTTTCACGTTGCAGGAGCAGGAAGGCCGGCTGTTCAAACCGCTGGCATTCACCAAGACCTATTCGATGGCGGCGGCGGCCCTGTTGTCCATCACGCTGGCCCCGGTGCTGATGGGCTGGTTCATCCGCGGAAAAATTCCGAAGGAGGAAACCAATCCGGTCAACCGCTTTCTGATCTGGCTTTACCGGCCGGTTGTGGACCTGGCGATCCGGTATCGCTGGCTGGTGGTGGTGGGCGGCGGCCTCATTGTCGGCTGGGTGTTCTTCCCTTGGAACTCCCTGGTGGCGCGGCTGCTGCCACCAGGCCGGTTGCAGGAATTTGCTTTTTCCACCGGCAAGCTTTTCCCGTATCAAAACATCGGTTCGGAATTTATGCCGCCGCTTTACGAAGGCGACCTGCTTTACATGCCCACGACGTTTCCCGGCATTTCCCCCACCAAGGCGCGTGAACTGATTCAAGTCACCGACCGCATCATCAAATCCTTTCCCGAAGTGGAAACCGTTTTTGGCAAGGCCGGCCGCGCCGAAACAGCCACCGATCCCGCGCCGCTGGACATGATTGAAACCACCATCCGCCTCAAGCCGGAGCCGGAGTGGCCCGCCGTGGACATCAAGGATGACAACGGCAGCATCATCGTGCACCGCCGCCGCACGCCGGACGAATTGGTAACGGCAATGAATGATGCCGTGCAAATCCCCGGCCTGAACAACGCCTGGACAATGCCCATCAAGACGCGCATTGACATGCTTTCCACCGGCATTAAGACACCCGTTGGCATCAAGATTGCCGGGCCGGATTTGGCCACTCTCGAACGTATCGGCAC
>JBEKEJ010000068.1:0-13679 GCA_050013895.1 Verrucomicrobiota bacterium
TTCTCCTGGCGCATGGCCCTATCTGAGTGCCGTGAGCGTGGTTCCGATTCCCGAGCCCGGGAGTGTGACTTTTTTCTTTATGACGATAAACTTGCTTGGGTTTTGGCGGATGTCATCGGCATCGGCACGGAAACCAAGCGAAAAATGACCAAGCGACGGCCTAACCAGATCGCTGCACGCAACAGGCGCAGGCGCTTCAGTTTTATCGCCTGTGGTTTTATATGAAGTTCGTATCATTTCATGGCCTCGCTTACGCGGCTGTGCGTGAGCTCCGCCGTTAGGCGTAATCAACTTAAATACACTTATGAAAACAAGAGGTTCGCATTTTCGTCCTAAAGCAACGGTTCGCGTCGCTATTTTGGCATTACTGGCGATAAAATGGGCAGCTGCACCTCAAGCATACGCCCTTACTATGTACACGGGAATTGTCGGGGATTTGGCAAACCCTCGCGCAGCAATTGATTTTGGGAACCCTTCTTATGGTTACGCTCAGGAATTTACGATCACAAGTGGCACATGGGATATTTTTCAAGCTCAGATTAACCTCGGGGACTTAGCGACGATGCCCGGGTCCCCCTTGTTACAGGTTCGTAATGCTCAAGGTAGCGGCTTAGGACCGGGGATGACCGTTTTGGGATCTTTTACCATGAACCCGAATGATATTCCAACCGGTTTCAATTTCGCAAATATTGTCGCACCTGTAGATGCAAGCTTTATTTTAGGACCAGGCACCTACTGGTTTTGTCTAGGGAATGACCAGCCTACTGGCGGCTTTTGGGTTCCTTTCGCGAGCGACAATTCGTTGGTTGAAGGCGGTGTTGCCGGAACGGTTGATACAACTGCCGTTGCTCAAAGTGGTGATGGTGGTCAGACTTTTGGAGCGCCTTCGCTGGGCGGATATTCCTTGCTGTTTGAATTGGATGCACAGCCAGTTCCAGAGCCTGGAACAGCCAAAATGATAGGCGTTGTTTTGATGTTCCTGGGGTGGCGTTTCCTGATTCGCTGCAGCCGAAGAACGCTGAATTTGCTTTTTGACCATCAAACCGCCTGAAACCGCACTGTGGAGCCAACGCCGACTGCGTTTTGAGCTTATGGATGGTTTGGATTATACAACGATTATTGAGTTTGCCGAGCCACTCGCCGGTCGGCGTGGTTCAGCTTTGGATCGTCAGGCCACTTCACACGTCATGGCTTTCAAGCGTTCAATCTGGCGTGGCCTTGGTGGTGCAGTCGCTGTCACCGTCATCGGCTGGTGCGTTCTCGGCTGGAGTACATGTCTCACACTGGCTCAGGAAGACATGGACCACAACAATCGCGCGCTGTCGGCTCCCATCACAGCGCCGCTCAGACAGTCCAGGAATCCAAATTACTTCCAGGACGCGAGCGGCACGCCACTCATCCTGTGCGGATCGCAGACGTGGAACACGTTGCAGGACTGGGGGAGCAAAGGGGTTGTCCAACCGCTGGACTTCGATGCGTTCGTCAGCTTCCTTAAAGCGCATGGACACAATTTTACTCTGTTGTGGTGTATTGAATTGCCGAAATTTCGGAGCCTGCCGACCACGGAAGTCTCCCCGCCGGATTTCGCTGTGAGTCCGTTTCCGTGGATGAGAACAGGGCCTGGACTGGCGACGGATGGCGGATTGAAATTCAATCTGACACAATTTAACCAGGCTTATTTCGATCGTTTGCACTCGCGCGTCCAAGCCCTTGGCAGCGCCGGCATCTATGTCGGCGTCTATCTGTTCAGCGGTGAGTTTCTGCTGCGCTATCGCTGTTCAACAGACGGCTACCCTTTTACCGGGGCCAACAACGTCAATGGAGTCGATGATGGCTACCGCGGTGGATCCGTTGAGAGTGCGGTCGCGTCCGTGACCATGACTGCGACGAACGAGATTACTGAATTCCAGGAAGCCTACGTGAAGAAAACAATAGACACGCTGAACGATTTGCCAAACGTGCTGTGGATTGTTTCCGAGGAAGCTCCGCCCAAGTCAATCTGGTGGAATGACCACTTGATTTCGTACATCCGAACGTACGAAGCGAGCAAGAGGTTTCAACATCCCATCGGATACGCCGCGCTCGATGGCGCGGCGGATTCGATCATTTACAACTCGGATGCCGATTGGGTGGCCCCGGCGGCCAGGATTTCTCCCGCCAGGTCGTGCGGAACCGGCCAACCCTCCTGCAAGGTCAACATCAATGACAGCGACCACAGCTACTTCGGAATGTGGAACGATGCGCCTCAGACGAACCGAAATTATGCCTGGGAGAATTTCATGACCGGAAATCAAATTCTGTTCATGGACCCGTACCTTGTTTATTACCCGCGTCAGAATCGGAATCTATGCGCTGCTCCTGTCAACGGCATCGGCAGCAAGCCGGACCCACGCTGGGACAATTTCCGGAACAATCTCGGATATATCGTGCGCTATTCACGCAAACTCAATCTGGCCAACGTCACTCCGAACAGCACTCTCTGTTCGACACACTACTGTCTTGCCCAAACCCCGTCCGTCGGCGCGGAGTACCTGGCTTACGCTCCTTACGGAGGCTCATTCACGATGGATCTATCGGCCATGCCGAACTCGCGGAAATTGGCAGTCGAGTGGTTCAATCCCGCGAACGGGGAGACGATATCCCGAAATCCAATTGCTGCCGGTTCGCCCTCCCAGTCGTTCAGTGCGCCGTTTACCGGCGATGCCGTGTTATACCTGGTGGATAGCGCGGGACAACACTGAAGACCCTGGTCCGGCCAACTTTTCATTCGCTGCTGCCGGGACCGCAACTGCTGCGTCTGGATTTTCGGAATGACCTGCCGCTGGCGGAGGTCCTGAAAACCTTCCCGATGCGCGGCTGGCAGATTGCGTTGGGCGAAATCCTCGCGCCGGTGGCCGTGCTGGCGGTGTTTCAATGGCTGCTGTTGCTGGTTGGCGCCGGGCTTGTTTTTTATCTGCCCGTCAAACAGGAAGCCTTGTTTCTGCCCATCGCCATCGGTGCGGCGTTCCTGCTGCCGGTGCTCGATGTGCTCCTGTTGCTGTTTCCGGCCGCCGCCGTGCCGTTGGCGTCGCTCGCGGCGACCATTATCCTGGCGGCGGAAGCCGGCTTCGGCGTGATGTTGCTCGGCAAACTGTTCGAGCGGTTTGATATGACGGAGGAACCGGCCAGTTAAAATATAAATCGTCCTCGTCCTCCTCCTCGGCCTCCTAATCGAGAACAGAAGATCGAGGACGAGAACGACGACGAGGACGAGCAAGAGATGTGTTCCGCTCTTGCGTGCCATCGTCCGCGGCAATTATAATCGCCACCCGTTTCATTTATGAGCAAAGCACCCATTCGCGTTGCTGTCACCGGCGCTGCCGGCCAAATCGGGTATTCCCTCCTGTTCCGCATTGCCTCCGGCGCGATGTTCGGGCCGGACCAGCCCGTCATTTTGCATTTGCTCGAAATCGAACCCGCCCTGCCGGCGCTCGGCGGCGTGGTGATGGAACTCGATGACTGCGCGTTCCCGCTGCTCAAGGGCATCGTGCCCACGGCGAACCTCGACGAAGGTTTTCGCGGGGTGAACTGGGCGCTGCTCGTCGGCAGCGTGCCGCGCAAGGCCGGCATGGAGCGCAAGGACTTGCTCGGCATCAACGGGAAAATTTTCATCGGGCAGGGCAGGGCGATTCAAAAAAACGCCGCGCGCGACGTGCGCATCCACGTGGTTGGCAATCCTTGCAACACCAATTGCCTCATTTGCATGAACAATGCGCCCGACGTGCCGCGCGACCGGTTTTTTGCCATGACGCGTCTCGATGAGAACCGCGCCAGGGCGCAACTCGCGAAAAGGGCCGGCGTGGACGTGACCGCCGTGAGCAACATGGCCATCTGGGGCAACCATTCTGCGACGCAGTATCCAGATTTTTGCAACGCCAAGATCAATGGCAAACCGGCGGCCAGCGTCATTACCGACGAGGCCTGGCTCAAAGGCGAATTCATTTCCACCGTGCAGCAGCGGGGCGCCGCCATCATCAAAGCGCGGGGTTCGTCCAGCGCCGCCAGCGCCGCGAACGCCGTTGTGGACAGCGTCCGTTCCATCACTGAGCCGGCGCCCGCCGGCGACTGGCACAGCGTCTGCGTCTGTTCCGACGGCAGCTATGGCGTTGAAAAGGGTCTGGTCAGTTCATTCCCTGTTCGCAGCAACGGTCAAAAGCTGGAAATTGTTCAAGGCGTGCCGATCAACGACTTCAGCCGCGCGAAAATTGATGCTACCGTGAATGAATTGAAGGAAGAACGCGCGCTGGTGGCCGACCTGCTGCCGAAATAAATGGCGTTGCGGTTCGTGTGGCCAAAACCAGTCTGTCGCGGCGAAGCCGCCCCGTTCAATGCCAGTCCGTTTGTCGGAACACAGCGGGGAAAGAAGCTTGTAAAACAGGTAAAAACAATCTAGAAATAGGGCTGTGGGAAAAATCGTTTTAATCCTGTGCCTGTCATTGCCTGCCGTTGGCTTTGCGCAGCCATACTCCATTGACTGGTATAAAATCGCCGGCGGCGGCGGCACGAGCACTGGCGGCGTCTATTCCGTCAGCGGCACCATCGGCCAGCCGGATGCGGGGGTCGCCATGACCGGCGGCAATTATTCGCTCACGGGCGGATTTTGGAGCCTCATCGCTGCCGTCCAAACGCCGGGCCTGCCAAACCTGACCATCACGTTTGTCGGGCCGAACAGCGTGGTTGTTTCCTGGCCCAACACAGGCAGTTACACGCTCCTGCAAAATTCCAATCTGGCCACGGGAAGCTGGACGATCAGCGGTTATTCCATCACCACCGCCAATGGCACGAACCGCGTGACCATCACCCCGCCTACGGGGAATTTGTTTTTCCGGCTGGAACAGTAGCCCGCACGCTGGCCGGCCATTTATCCAGAAGGCGGACTTCCCAAGCGCCCGACCGTGGCGTGTTTTCAAAATGACATTAATCTGGAAACAAGCCGGCGGCTGAAGTTGTTCCAGCAAGAGCGCTGTCGCCGCTGCGCTCTGCCAGCGCAGTCCAAAAGCTGCCGGCAGATCCCAAGCCCATTTTCCATGGACCGTTGATTTTGAATACACGCCCCGGAGAACAGGGGCTGGCAGAGCGGGCTCCTCCGAAACTTTGAAAATTCCCGGCAAGCCGTCCCTGGCTCGAATTCCCAACACTTCTTGATTGAACTGCCCGGGGTGTTGGTTTAGAATAGGCGCATTGTGAAACAGAGAATTGTTTCCTTGTCGCTTCTGTTGTCCGCTTTGTTCCTCGTGGTGGGCTGGGTGCTGCCTTCTTGGACTGCCTTTACCTACCAAGGAAGGCTAAATGATGGAGGGAATCCGGCGAATGGTTCCTATGATATGGAATTCAATCTTTATGTTTGGACCAATACGCTTCCCAATCTTACCGCCGGACCGATTGTCAACAGCGCCGTGGCGGTGACGAATGGGTTGTTCACCACGACGCTGGACTTTGGCGGCAGTGTGTTTAGCGGCAATCTGCTCTTATTGGAAGTTGGCGTGCGGACCAACGGCGGCACCAACGCCTTTGTTGTGCTCAGTCCGCGTCAGCCATTGACGCCGGTGCCGTATGCCATCTTCGCCAACACGGCGAGCAATTTGTCGGGCAGTTTGCCGGCGATCCAGTTGTCCGGCACCCTGCCGGCGAGCGCATTTGCGGGCTACACCAACACCGTGGCCCTGACCAACAACGGGAACATTTTCAGCGGGACTTTCAAGGGCACGTTCAGCGGCAACGGCGGCGGAGTGACCAATGTGAACGTGACGAATTTGACCGGGGTCCTGGCGGACAATCAATTGCCGTCCAATACCGCGTTTGTGAACAGCAACCAGACGTTCATCGGTTCCAATAATTTCACCGGCGGCAATCTTTTCTCGGGGGCCAACGTTTTTACCGGCACCAATTTTTTCACCGGCCCCAACAACTTCACCAACTGGGGAAACAGTTTTGTCGGCAGCTTTTTCGGCAATGGCCTCGTAGGCTGGATTTCCACAAACGGGACGGCCGTCCAGGCCGATATTGACCACGGTTATCTGTTGACCAATTCAGAATTGGTAACGGTTACCTTGCCGACTTCACCCCATGTGGGTGACATTGTGCGCATTTCCGGCGCGGGTGCGGGAGGCTGGCTGGTCCAGGAAAGTTCCGGCCAGTCCATCCTTGGCAACCTTGCCAGCTACCGTAACAGCTATCCCATGGAGCCGCCGAGCAGCGGTAATTACCACGACGTTGCCGCCTCGATGGACGGCACTCGGATGTATTTAGTGGGCAACGGCGTGCAAGGTGTTATGGCTTCCTCCGATTCCGGTCACACTTGGAGTCAGGTTGGTCTTTTCAGCGCTATTTGCCAGTCCGTTGCCTGTTCAGCCAATGGACAAATTGTTTATGTGGTTACAGTCGCCGGCGCCATTGACATGTCCACCGACAGTGGCGCGACTTGGTCGGTCGTTTCCGGGAGCGCCACGACCATTTCTTGCACGGCAGATGGAAGCAGAATCTTTACCAACAATATTGCCTGTTCCGGCAATGGAACCAATCTTGCAACCTTTAACAGCGGCAGCATTTCGGTATCCACCAACGCCGGTTTCAATTGGTTCAACATTCCTGCGCCGTCTGCCAATTTGAGTTGTCTGGCCGTCTCCAGTGATTGCACCCGGCTCGTGACGGCCGTGAGTAACGGCCTGCTCTATGCCTCCGCGAATTTAGGTGCGACTTGGACGTCCATCACCAGCAGCAATCAATTTTGGTCCGGTGCCTGGATGTCGGGTGACGGCAGCAAGTTTGCTGCGACGGTCAACAATAATGGCAGCACTGTCGGCGGCATTTATAACTACGGTGTCAACGTGTTGCCCTGCACCATCAGCACCAACAGCACCATTTCCGGCAGCCAGGGCACGGCGGTCGAACTGCAATTCATCGGCAACAACCGATGGATGCCCGTCAGTTCCGCTGGAACCATTTGGGCGTACTGATTTCCGTTAAGAGGTTAAAACGTTCAAGCATTGAGGCGGCTTCCAAAATTCCAGGAAGAAACCCCCTGAACATTCCGCGCGTCAACGTTTCAACTGACTTTGAATTTGGGGCACTGGCCCAGAAATTGTTTCGGGTTCTGGAATATCACCTTGTCAATCGCGGCAGCCAGGTGCCCGCGTTTTTTCATTTCCCTGGCGGTTTTCGGCACAGCCAGCGGATCGCTCACGCCCCAATCGCACGCGCTGTCCAGCCAGAGGCGTTCGTTGCCGTAAGTTTCCAAAATGTCAATCGCCCGCGCCGGCGTGCCTTTCGTTTCGGGATAAAGCGTCACGCCCGCCCAATGGCCCGCGTCCAGGACCAGCCCGACCGTGTGCTCCTCCACGTGGTCAATGATGACGCGCTCCGGCCGGATGCGTTTGTCGGCCTTCAACACGCCCAGAATGAGCCGCGTGCCTTTCAGCTTGTCCTCCAGATGCGGCGTGTGGACCAGAATCAACTGGTCATGCCGCGCCGCGAGGTCCACCTGCATTTCGAGCACCTTCAATTCGTTCCGCGAATTTTTGTTCAAACCGATTTCGCCGATGCCCAGCACGTTCGGGCGGTTGAGAAATTTCGGGATCAACGCAATCACTTCCCCGGCCAGCTTCACATCCTCG
Organism: Verrucomicrobiota bacterium; assembly: GCA_050013895.1. Lineage (GTDB taxonomy): Bacteria > Verrucomicrobiota > Verrucomicrobiia > Limisphaerales > UBA11358 > UBA11358. Next base: position 7,653 of record JBEKEJ010000068.1, read on the forward strand.
GCCTCCTTGGGATTGATGCACAGCCAGCAGAAATGTTTGAGGCCGAACTTCGCCGCGCGCCCCGGCTCGTGCTCGGTGAGCTGGCGGAAGTAATCGTAAAACCCGGCGGCGGAACCCCGGTCGAAGCCCGCCCAGAACGCCGGTTCGCAGATCGCTTCGCAACCGGCGAGCGCCATCCGTTCGTAATCATCCGTGACGCGGCTGACCATGTGGGCGTGGGGCTCAATATATCTCATAAAAATCCGCCAGTTTCACGAATGAACGCGAATTAAACGGATACGGAAAACGATTTCCGAAAATTTGCGTAATTCGGGGATTAAATTGATTTTTCATCCGGGCCTGGTTATCCGTAAAAAGCTCCAACCGCTCCTTTGCGCGCCGCTTTGGCAACCGGTTTCGCCGTCGGGTCGCTGAATACGATCAAAACGCGCCGGGCCTTTTCCTTTTGATTGCCGCTCAGTTTGCCGAGCGCGGCGCGAAACGCCTTCAAACGAAAATCGTCCCTGCCGCTGGCACGTTCGGCGCGATCAAGGAACGCGGCTACTTCAATCAGCTTGTGCCGGGCATCGAGAAAATAGAGGTCGAGAACCTGTTGCCTGGTCATACGTTTGTTGGACGCAATATAAAACGGAATCAGCCGGCGGCAAATGGCAAAACATTCCTGTTCGTGCGTAGCAGCGGACGTTAGTGCGCTCAAACTGGGTCAATAATGAGGCGACTGACGTCTGCCGCTATCGTTGCTGGTTCATCCACTTCAAAACCTGCTCCGCCGCTTCGCGCGGCGCGGTGCTCAGAACATTGTGGTCCGCTCTCCGAAGGACTCTGTAATCGCGCAGGGTCGGGCAGTTTTTTCTGAGCCAGCGCCGCACGCACGGCCACGGGACAATGGGATCAAGCCAGCCGCTCAAGCCAAACACCGGCAACGCCGTCCGGGAGGCGATGGGGCGCGGGTCGTTTGCGGCAACCAAATGCAGGCGATGCTGCGCTGCGCGGCGGTCCAGTTCCGTGCGGCGCGCGACAAATTCGTCAATCGCCGCCAGTACCTCCGGCGAGCGGCGATATCGGAACCGCGCAATCTTCGCGTAGCCGAAGATAATCCGGATGAAGAACGCGTTCGAAATCCTGCCCGTCAGTTTTTCCGCCAGCCGCACCGCCCGGCGCAGGGGATGTTTCACAAAGCCGCCCGCCAAAATCGCGCCCCGCGCCGCAAATTTTCCGCGCGCGACCACCGCCCACAAGGGCTGGGAACCATAGGATTCACCAAGCAGCCACCCGCTCGTGATGCCCTGTTGTTCCAATCCGGTTTCAATGGCCGCCGCGTAATCGTCCAGCGACCAGGACAGCGTACGCGGATAGGTCACCTCCACGAAGCGCGCCCGGCCGCCGAGCGCGTGGCGGAAGCCGCCGATGAGTGTCCAATCGCCATGCAAGCCGGGCAGATAGATCAGCGTCGGCAACGAAGCGTCGCCGTGAACGCGCAATTGCAGTCCCTCGGCCATCATTCCGGCGATTATCCGTCAGTCGGAGCCGGTGGTTCAATGAAGAAAGGGGAGCATACCCGCCTCGGGTGTGGCTGGACGCGCCTCGCGTCCAGCCTCTTGCGCGCGTGACGGACTTTGGAGTTCGGGAAATTTCGGTGCGCCCGGTGTTTTCCGCGAGGGCGCGGAAAACCTCACCCGGGGGCGGGTGCGCTCCCCATCGCGCCTCGCGTCCGGCCTCTTGCGCGCGTGACAAACACAGGAGTTCGGGAATTTTCGCCGCGTCCGATGTTTTCCGCGAGGGCGCGGAAAACCGCACCCGGGGGCGGGTGCGCTCCCCCTCAACTGCGGAGTTCGGGCTAAAACGCGCTGTCAGGCCGTGCCGACTTGATCAAAAGTATTCGACGAGGGTCAGCAAGCCTTCGGGATTGGTGACGCCTGTGCCTCGAAGAAAGACAATGTGTTGATATCCAAGACTCCGCAGCCCGACGAACCAGGGTGTGCCACGGTCACGATATTGCTCGCCAAGCCGGGGCTCGGTGTAATTTTCAAGAATCACGACGGCCGTCTGATGTGGAGTCAAGCCCACGGCTTGTGCCAGAACCGCATCGTTTTCCTCCCGGGCAGAGGCTGTGGGTTCAAGTATCTGGCCTGTCTTGTCATCCAGAGACGCAATAACCACCGCAGTATTGTCGGTTTTGTGAAACGCCTGCGGCGGCCTCGGGGTCGCGCAGGAGGTCAACGAAATGGCCAGGGCGGCCAGTGTGATCGGAGTGCTGATCTTCATAAATTACATCGTCCATTTGCCTGGAGCATTGCGAATTGTTCACGCGCTCACCGCTTATTACGCCGTCAATAATTGCCGCAGGGTGACGCAAGTTCGATGCCAGCGACTTGGGCCGGGAATGCGGTAGGAAGGACGTAAGACAGGCTTCCGAGACTGTCTCAAAAGTATCGGAGGGGCGAGTTATACGAGCCCCTGACTGATCGAATGCCTTTGAAATTGGGGGCTCGTGTAAGTCGCCCCTCCGACGAGAAATTGCTTTGAAACAGTCCCTGCCGACCGCCGCTACGTCACTTTGACGGATCGTTTCGCACCTTGGGATGATTTTCCAGGAGCGAAATGGCCGTGAGCAAAATCAAAACTGCCCCAACAACAAAGACACAATACAACGCGGGGAATCTATCTATCGGAAGCAATGCCCGCACCGGCAACTGGAGGGTTGCAGACAAGATGTCAGCGCTGCCCGGAAAGGAAGTTTGAGCAACAACGCGGCCATTGCCTGAAACGGCTTGCGAGATGCCGGAACTGGCGAGGCGGAAAATCGGGATGCCGTATTCCACCGCGCGCACGGGCGCAACGCGCGCGTGAAGTTCATGTTCATGCCGGCCCCAGTCTTCAACGTCCATCGTCGGGACGATGAGCAGTTGCGCGCCTGCCTTCACAAGCCGATCAGTCACGCGCGCATAGCTCAGGTCGTAGCAGATGCAGATGCCGATTTTGCCCCACGGCGAATTCCAGACTTCCTGTTTCTGCGCGGGAAGGCCGTCCTCGAAAAATTGAATGGGAACGCTCTTGGCTTGTTTGAAAATGATTTCGCCGTTTGTGCCGACAACGAAAGCGGTGTCGTAAAAATTGTCCGCTCCGGCCGGGTCTTTGCCGCCGACGACCAGAAAACGCGAATGTTCGCGGCACCATTGTTTCAACGATTCGGGCACCGGGCCGTCGAGCGTGTATTCGCTCAAGACGAAAATTGGCGCGTTGGTATGTTTTGCCAAGGCATGATCCAGGATTTCGGGAAGGATATTCTCGGTGGGGAATTCCAATTGGACGCCGGCAATGGTCAGTGGTGTTGTCGGACGGTCACGCGTTTTCGTTTGGACAAAGGAAGTCAACCAAACCAAGAAGATCATGGCCCCAATCGGGACTAACAAGAGTGTTCCCGCCAGGGAGACCTTAACCAGAGATTGGTAAAAATAGATCGTGACGGCGGCAAATGCCAAAAAGCCAAGCCCATACATTCCAATGTGATACGCGCTGAAACCACTCATCTGCGCTGGCAGCGCATATCCGACGTTCAGCCACGAAAATTTCAGGTAATAAAGTTCACTGCGAAAATACTCCAATCCCGTCCAGATGAAGGGTACCAGCCACATCGTCCTGACTTTTCCCCAGCGCCGGATGCAGGCGCAGACGATCGCCACAAACAATCCGATCCAGAATGCCAGGACCAGCCAAAGCACCATCGCGGCGGCGCGGAAAATTTCCCAAAGACAATTTAACTGCGGAGCAACGCACAAAAATCCGACGGCCAGGCCAAAATAGAACGCGCGGCGAACCGTTTTCTGGTTTGTCAATTGCACCAAGAAGTAGGCATAGCCGAAAATGAACAAACCAAAGGCGGGATGTTGCAGCGGGGCGTAGGCCAGGTGGAAACAAACCAACGCCAGCACGGCGAAGAGAAAGGATTTCCACCAGCTTAACGGTTGCTGCGGGTCCTTCAGGAGTTTCATTCTGTCAGGAACAGATACAAGAAAGGCATCACGGCGGCGAGTCGCTAAATTTGCAGCGTAGCGGCGGGCATCCTGCCTGCCGTAGAGCCGGGGCGTCCCGCCCGGCGGATAAAACACTTGAACCCACGAACCGCGCTGGAAGATTTTAGAATCGCACGCATCTGCCGTCGCTCTTTCGGGGCGGCGGGACGCCAGCCCTTACAGCAGACGAGACGTCCGCCACCACCACACCAGCGTGGCCGCTGTTCCAAAAGCAGATCAAACCGCGCCAATGTCAGTTGGAACTGCCATTCTTTAGTTTTTGGAAAAATTCCCCGGCGGTCTTGCACGTCGCGGCGCTCAACGCATCGGGCGAGCAGCCTTTGACCTGCGCGACGACCTCGGAAATTTCCCTCACATGAGCTGGCTCGCAGCGTTTGCCGCGATATGGCACGGGCGCAAGATACGGGCAATCGGTTTCCAGCATGAACTGGTCAAGCGGCGTGGCTGCCACGGTGTCGCGGACGTTCTGACCGTTTTTAAAAGTGACAATACCGGTGAAGCTGACGAGCGAGCCGATGGCCAAGACCTGGCGCATCCGGTCGGCGGTCTCGCCGAAACAATGAAAAACGCCGCGAACTCTTTTGGCAAACGGCTTGAGTTGCGCCAGCGTGTCGTCAAAGGCATTGCGCTGATGGATGATGCAATTCAATCCAAACTCGGCGGCGACTTCGAGGTGCTGCTGGAAAATGTCCGCCTGCCTCTGTTTATAGCGTTCGTCGTCTCCGGCGGTGCCGCCTTGCGAAGAAGGCAGATGGTGATAATCCAGGCCGGTTTCGCCAATGGCGACAACTTTGGGACGCCTGGCGAATTCACGCAGGGCGGGGCGCAGGTCGGACGGCGCTTTCAACGCCTCGGACGGGTGCCAGCCGACGGCGGCGAAGACATTCGGGAATTTGTCGGCAAGGCGGAGGGCGCGCTCGCTGCTGCTGAGGCTCGTGCCGATCGAGATCATTTTGGCAATGCCGGCGGCCTGGGCGCGGGCGATGACCTCCGGCAAATCCTTTTCGTAGTCGGGATAATCGAGGTGCGCGTGCGTATCGTAAAACGTCGCCATGAGGACAGGGTTGAACGCCAGGCCAAAAAAAGCAAGCCGGCCGTCACGCGGGTAGTGTTCCAATTCGATAGTTGTAGCGTTGGCGCTGTGCGCCGATTTCGAGCCATCCGCCTTCGCGGCGCGCCATAGCGCCGCTACGGCGCGACGGCGGCAGGCTTGACGCCACAGCAAATTTGGACGCTGCCTTCACGCGAACCGGCGCGGCAAATCACCTGGCTCCCGATTCGTTTTTCGCCGCGTTGTTCGTGTTGCCGAGTTTTTGTTCGAGAGCCGCCATTTTTGCCTCCACGGACGGTTTGCCGGGGTAATCAGGCGATTCCTTGAGAAGTTGTTTGTAATTTTCAACGGCGTCGCTTTCGCGTCCGGCGGCGACCAGTTTATCGCCGAGCGTGAGGCGGAGGCGAATGCGTTGTTCCGGCGACGGATGGCGGGTGAGGGCGAGTTCGTAAATGTCAATGGCCGAGGAAGGTTTGCCTTCCATTTCGCAAAGGTCGGCGAGTTTTTCAGTGAGCACGGCGCTGTTGGTGGTGGCGGGCAGATTTTCAACAAAGTTCGCCAGTTGCGCCGCGCGCACGCCACGGACGAGATCCAAATCCACGAGCCGCAGAAAGGACCATTCGATGAGCGGGTTGCGGGTGCGGGTGAGTTGGGCATGCAATTCCGCAAGCGGTTTGCCGAACGGCTGGTAGAGCGGGTCGCCCACGACCGTCGTTTGCCATGACAACACCGGCTGTGCCGCCCAAGCCGCCTCGCCGAACGTGAAACCGCTGGCGAATCGCCCCAGAAACGCCGCCACATTCGGGGTGCAGGACAAATAAGGTTCATATACACAGCCCATCGTGCAGGCCGCGCCTTTGGCGAACAACGGGCCGCACCAGCCTTGCGTGGTGCTGCGCAACGTTGCCGCGCTGTAAGAATGCAAATGATACGCAAATGCGC
>JBEKEJ010000069.1:0-13676 GCA_050013895.1 Verrucomicrobiota bacterium
GCCGCCGATTGGAAGCCGCGCCAGATCAAACCCGGCGAAGCCGTCCGCGTGGCGACCGGCGCGGCGCTGCCTTGCGACGGGCTGCGGGTGGTGATGCAGGAAAACGTCGAGCGTAACGGCAATCAAATCCGCCTCGTGCGCCGGGAGAGTTCAGCGAACGTCCGGTTGCGTGGCGAGGAGGTGCGCCGAGGCCAGCCGCTGGCGCCTGCGGGAACGAAATTGGATGCCGGCGCGCTGGCAATCCTCGCAACGGCGGGCCACGTCCATCCGCTCGTCGGCCCGCGATTGCGGGTCCTCCATTTCACGACCGGCGATGAGATTGTGCCGCCGGAGCAAAGACCGAAGCCGGGCCAGATCCGCGACAGCAACTCGATTTTAATCCGTGGTCTGCTCCACAATTTTCCATGCGACGTGGAGCAAGCGCACCTGCCGGAAGATTTCGCGGCGGCAAAATCGCAAATCCCAAATTACAAATCGCAAATTGAAAATGCGGCTGTATTGCTCGTTTCCGGCGGGGCGAGCGTGGGCGAAAAGGATTTCACCCGGCCGCTGCTGGAATCGCTCGGCTTCGAATTCGTTTTCAGCCAGATCAATTTGCGCCCTGGCCGGCCTTTGATCTTTGCGGTGAGCGGCCCGCGCGTGGCGTTCGGGTTGCCGGGTAATCCACTCTCGCATTTCGTCTGCTTCCATTTTGCCGTCGCGACGGCGCTGGCGGGTTTGACCGGCGGCGAACCGCCGGACTTTTTGCGCGGCCGGCTTGCGGATAAATTGCATGACCAACCGTGTCCGCGCGAAACGCTCTGGCCGGCGCGGCTGGAATTCTTGAATGGCGAACTGCGTTTGCGTCCGCTCAAATGGTCGAGTTCCGGCGACGTGACCTGTCTGGCGGAAGCCAACGCGCTGGTTCGCGTGCCGGCCAATCGCGGCCCAATGGAATCGGGCGCGGAAGTGGATTTTTTGCCAACTGTAGCGTTCGGCCTGTGGCCGAATCGGTCGAGCCACAGGCTCGACGCTACATCTCAATCAGTTTAGGATCATTTCGATGAAAGGAACGTTTTCCCATCTCGACGCGGCGGGAGGCGCGCGCATGGTCAACGTCGGCCACAAACCGGTGCAGTGGCGGCGCGCGGTCGCCGCCGGCAAACTGGTCTGCCAGCCCGCGACCATTCGGGCGTTGAAAAAGCGGGCGTTGCCGAAGGGCGACGTGATGACCGTGGCCCAAATCGCCGGCATCCAGGCCGCCAAACGGACGGCGGAATTGATTCCGCTTTGCCATCCGCTGCCTCTGAACCACGTCGAGATCAGTTTTCGCGTGGGTCGGGCGGCGATTGAAATCCTCTGCGCGGCGGAAACGAGTTCTCAAACCGGCGTGGAAATGGAGGCATTGACCGGCGTAAGCGTGGCCGCGCTGGCGCTTTACGACATGTGCAAGGCCGTGGACAAAACGATGCGGATTGAGGGCATCCGCGTGGTAATGAAAGTCAAACAATGAGTTGCTTTGAACAACGGATCGGAACGCCGCTTTCAGGCGGCAGAATGGCCATAATTGTGTCGCGCGCCTGCCGCCTGAAGGCGGCGATCCGACGCGGACATGAGCGACACTCATGAAAATCGGCCGCCTCACCATCAGCGACCGCGCCTCGGCGGGCATTTATGCCGACCGCAGCGGGCCGGAAATCGAGAACGTCCTCAGCGAATTTCTCGGTGCTGACGTGAAATTCGAGTCGCTCATTGTGCCGGACGAGGTGGAATTGATTTCCGCAGCATTGAGAAAGTTTGCGGACGCGCAAAAATGCGATATGGTGGTGACGACCGGGGGAACGGGGATTTCCGCGCGCGATGTGACGCCGGAGGCGACGCGCGCGGTGCTCGAAAAGGAGCTGCCCGGTTTCGGCGAAATCATGCGCGCGCAATCGTTCGCCAGGGTCCGGACGGCGATTTTGTCGCGCGCGGTGGCCGGCACACGCGGGGCGTGTTTGATTGTGAATCTGCCGGGCAAGCCGTCGGCGGTGCGCGAATGCCTGGAGATTCTCGCGCCAGCCATCCGCGAAGCGCTGGCGCATTTGGGCGGCGAAGATCCGCACGAAAAAGTTTAACCACGAATAAACACGAATGAACACGAAACGGATCAAACCTGAACGGGCGGGTATGGATTGGATTCAGTTTGAATCCACGATAGCCGGCGAGAGGCTTGGCGAAACTTTTTTGGATTCGTGCACATTAGTGTTCATTCGTGGTTTGTAGGCTGGTTAGCAACATGGATTCGTTTGGACGAAAAATTGATTACTTGCGCATCTCGGTCACCGACCGGTGCAACGAGCGTTGTCTCTACTGCATGCCGGAAGGTTACAAGGGCTGGGAAGTCAAGCCGGACTATTTGACGGCGGCTGAAATCGTCCGCATCGTGCGCGTGGCGGCGGGGCTGGGTTTCCGCAAATTCCGGCTGACCGGCGGCGAACCGCTCGTGCGCGGCGACGTGCCGGAAATCGTGCGCGCCATCACCGCGATTCCCGGTGTCGAAACCGTCGCGCTTTCAAGCAACGGCATGAAACTGGCCGCGCTCGCGCAAGCCTTGCGCGAAGCCGGCCTGCGCACGGTGAACGTGAGCCTCGACGCGCTGGACCCGGCGATTTACCACCGCATCACCGGCGGCGACGTGGCGCGCGTGCTGGCCGGCATCCGCGCCGCGGTGGCGGCGGGTTTTGAATGCGTGAAACTTAACTGCGTGCTCATGCGCGGCGTGAACGAGGCGGAAATCTGGCCGCTGGTTTTGTTCGCCGCCGAACATGGCCTGCCGCTGCGGCTCATCGAATTGATGCCGCTGACGACAACGGACGTTTTGACGGAGAAGAATTTTCTGCCCTGCGGCGAAGCGATGCGGCTGCTGGCGCAAAAGGACGAATTGGTTCCGCAGCCCGAACTCCGGCTCGGCCACGGCCCGGCCAGGTATTATTTGCTGAAACAAACCGGCGCGCTCGTCGGGTTCATCGGCGCGCTGACGAACGAGCATTTCTGCGATAATTGCAACAAGATGCGGCTCACGGCCGACGGCAAGGTGCGTCCGTGCCTGGGCAACCACATCGAAGTGGACCTGCGCGGCGCGCTGCGGCACGGCGCTAGTGACCAGGTGCTGCACGAACTGCTGGAATCGGCCCTGCGCGTAAAGCCGCTGGAACACCAATTCCGCAATCAATACCAGCCCTGCCGCCCGATGACCGCCATCGGTGGATGACGGGCCCTTGGCGGACGTTCCGCTTATTTTCCGGTCTGCTTTTGAATCGGGGGCTGGCAGCTTTCAACCCGCCGTGGCTTTGTCCGGGTTCCGGCGCAATCCTCGCCAGCTGCGGAAATGAATGCCGCGCATTCAGGAAGCCGCCGGCATCAAGTCCGAAATTGCCGGATTCCTGTAACCGTTTGGCCGCCCATGCGTCTGATGGTTCAGTTGTATAAAGGAAAAATGAGAACCATCATTTTGACGTATCCGGGATACCGGCACCTGCCCAGAGGCATCAAGCAAATGCTCGTGGCCTCGGAAGATTTTTACTTTGATGAATCCGGCGTGGCCGCGACAAAGATGAATCGCCGCAAATCAATGGATGCAAAAATTGCGCAGCTCGCCCCCGTGGCAAGTTTGGGGAGCGTCCTGGCGATTTACGCCGGGACCTGAGGCGATCAAGGGGCTTTCATTCCGGCATGAATCGGATGCCGGGTTCCTGGCGGTCATTCCTCGAAACAAGAACGACCCGGGACGCATGCGTCCTTGTGGGCGGGCCGGTCGTCCACGCCGACGACGGTTTGCGTGAGGTTGCACCAGAAATGGCACGGCCTGGCCTGTTCGCCTTCCTTGTCCGCAAAGGCCTTTTCCGGCGTCGCGCCGACATACAGTGATTTCGTCCGCAGATGTTTGCAGAAAACCGGGTTCATGATCATCCTTTCAGCTTGAGGAGCGTCCGGCGGATCAGCGCGTGCGCCAGCGGCACCTTGTAGCCGTTGTGCTCGTGCGGTTGGGCGCCCTTGAGAATCATTTCCGCCGCCTGCGACGCGGTGTCGTCGTCCAGGGTTTTTCCGTCGAGAAAATCGTTGGCGGCCTGGACCTGATGCGGCACCGGCGAGATGCAACCCACCGCGACGCGCGGCCGGCTCAATTTCCCGCCCGTAATTTCCGCCGCCGCCGCGCAACTGACCAGCGCCCAATCGAAGGCGTGTTTGTCGCTGGCCTGCAGATAGGCGCTGCGGCTGCGCGCCGTCGGAATTTCCACGCGCAAAATCAAGTCGCCGGGGTTGAGCGAATTGTGCGCCGCGGGGTCTTCCCAGGCCTTCTGATAAAGCTCGGCCATGCTCAGGCGCGTCTCCTTGCCGTCGCGCAGCACAATGGCCGCGGCGTCGAGCGCGGTGAACGCCGTGGCGAGGTTCGACACGACCGGGCTGATGCAATCGTTGCCGGTGAAGAGGCTGTGGTAGCGGTTCTCACCGTGGCGCGCGTAACAGAGGTCGCCGCCCTTCTTCAGGCAGACCGTGTCGCGATGGCGGAAATACCAGCAGCGCGAGTGCTGCGACAGATTGCCGCCGACGGTGGCCACGTTGCGAATCTGCTGCGATCCGACCTCGGACGCGGCTTCGTGCAGGCCGGGGAAGGTCTTTTTGATTTCGGCGCTGTTCTCGATCTGCGCGACGGTGACCAGCGCGCCGATGGTCCAGGTTTTGCCGCCGGGTTCGATCTTGTTCAAACCGGGCAACGACTTGATGTTGACGAGGATGTTCGGGGCCGGGACGAGGTATTCCTTCAGCAAGCCGAGCGTATCGTTGCCGCCGGCGAGATACATTCCCTGGTCGGCGACGAGTTGGCGGGCGCTGTCGGTCGAGAGCGCGGTGGCGTATTCAAAGGCTTTCATTTGTTTTTTTGCGCGTTGACTCGAATTGGGTAGGGACGGCGCGCTGCGCCGTCCGCGCCGCGTTCAGCGGCGCAATTGTTCCGCCCGCTACTGCGCGGGCGGGGACATCGCAGCGCGATGTCCCTACCAAAAATGCCGGAGTATTCTTCATGTTTGGGAAACGGGTGGCACTTTGCCGAGGGCGGCCAGGATTTTAGCCGGCGTGATGGGGAGGCTGCCGACGCGCACGCCGATGGCGTTGGCGACGGCGTTGGCGATGGCGGCGGCGGTCGGGACGGTGGCCGGTTCACCGATGCCGATGACACCGCGATCGGGCATGTTCAGGAGCACGACCTCAATTTCCGGGACGTCCGCGAGGCCGGGCAGCTTGTAGGTTTCAAAATTCGGGTTCAGCACCACGCCTGACAAATCGTCCATCACGCGCCCCTCATAAAGCGCGTAGCCCATGCCCATGATGACGCCGCCGTTGACCTGGCTTTCGAGGGTGAGCGTGTCAATGAGAAGGCCGCAGTCGTGAACGGCGACGACTTTCTTGACCGTGACCAGCCCGGTCTCGGTGTCCACCTCGACTTCGGCGAATTGCACGCCGTAAGCCGGGTTGGTTGAAAGCCCGTCAATCCAGTTTCCGTGGACGACGAGCGGGGTCACGCCAAGTTTTTTGCACGCGGCAATCCAGTTCTTCCCGCGCGCGTCGGCGATGCCGCTCTGCGTCTGCAATTTCTCCAGCGCTTTGGCGCAGATGTCATATACCGTCGGCGAAATCGAGGCGCAAGTGGTGCTGCCGCCGCTGCCGGGGCCGGGCGGAAAATTCGTGTCGCCGACTTTCACCGTGATCTGCTGCGGTTCGAGGCCGAGCATTTCCGCTGCGACGACGGCAATGACCGTTTTCGTGCCGGTGCCGATGTCCTGCACGCCGAGGCGGAATTCGATGCTCCCATCGGGATTGATTTGCGCCTCGCCCTGCGTGCTTTTGCTCGGGCCGCCGGCGCCCCAGGCTGCGCCCGCGCAGCCGACGCCGGTTTTCACCACACCGGGCGAGCTGCCCGGCTTTTGGTATTTCGCCTTCCAGCCAAATTTTTCGGCGCCGATTTTGTATTCGCGCTGCCGGACTTCGTTCGGATCATTTTTGAGCCGTAACTCCAGCGGGTCCATGCCGAGTTTGGCGGCGAGGTCGTCCATGGCGCTTTCCATGCCGTAGGAAGCCGGCGGGTGTCCCGGCGCGCGGAAGGCGCGGGCCGAGCCGGCGTTGACGGCCACGTGCGTCTGCTTCACGCGGGTGTTGGGCACCTTGTAGATGTAGGGCGCGGGAATGTTCGCGCCGCCGCCGCCGCCGCCGCTGTCCGCGCCGGCGCCAATGCCCGCCGTGCCATAGTTGTCCATCTCGAACGCGTGCAACGTGCCGTCGGCGAGCGCGCCGATCTTGATTTTTTGGAAACTCGAAGGCCGGTTGCCAACGGCCAGCGCATTATCGAACCGGGTGAGCATCAACCGGACGGGCGCCTTGGCCTCGCGCGACAGCCGCGCCGCCAGCACGCCCTCGACACCCGCGCCGAATTTGGAGCCGAAACCGCCCCCCATGAAATCGGTGATGACGCGCACCCGGCTATGGTCCAGTTTCAAGGGGCCTGCCAGGCCATCACGCACGCTGGAAATGCCCTGTGTCGAAGCCCAGGAGGTAAGCCCTTCATCCGTCCATGAAGCCGTGGTGCCGTGCGTTTCCATCGGGTTGTGAATCTGCACCGGCGTCGTGTAAAAACCCTCGATGACGGCGGCGCATTCGGAAAACGCCTGGTCTACCGTGCCTTGTTCGCGTGGCCGGCCGACGGGGGCGTTGGCCGCGCCTTCCCAGACTTTCGGCGCGTCGTCCTTTTTGGCCTCGTCTTCGTTGACGGCGAAGGGCAGCGGCTGCGCCTTGACTTCAATCGCGCGCAGCGCGTCAAGGCAGGCCTGTTTGGTCGTGCCCGCGACCGCGGCAAGTTCCTCGCCGTAAAAACTCACGCTGAATTCACCATCGCGCGCCTTGATCGCGGCCTTGATGCCGGGAACCTGCAACGCCTTGTCCAGATTGATCTCGGAAACTTTCGCCGCCGGCCACTTCGACCGGAGAATCATGCCATAAAGCCAGCCGTCGGCCTGGATATCGGAGGAATAACGCGCCTGGCCCGTCACCTTGGCCTTCGCGTCCACCCGCGTTGTCGAGTGGCTGATGTATTTCGTGTTGGTTGGCCAGCTAGACATGGATGACCTCCGTTTTGCTTGTGGTGTTCACGCCAGCCGCCTGAAACACGGCCTGCATGATGTGCGGATGCGTGCCGCAACGGCAAAGATTCCCGGCGCAGGCATGTTTGACTTCGGCAGCGGTCGGATGGGGATTTTTTTTCAACAACGCCGTCACGCTCATGATGAAACCCGGCGTGCAATAGCCGCATTGCAGCGCGTCCTTGTCCCAAAATGCCTGTTGCACCTTGCTCAGCTTTCCATCTTTCGCCAGCCCCTCGACGGTCGTGATTTCATGTCCCTGGGCCTCGATGGCGAGTTTCTGGCAGGCATATATTGGCAGGTCGTCCATCATCACCGTGCAGGCGCCGCAAGCCGCGCGGTCGCAGCCTTCCTTCGCGCCCGTCAGGCTCGAATAATTCCGCAGCGCGTCGAGCAGCGTCACGCGCGGCTCCAGCATCAGCTTGAGCGGCTTGCCGTTGACCTTCAGCGTGACGGGCACCGCGCCCGGGCCGAGGGTCTTTTCCGCGTTGGCTTTTTCCAGTTCCGCCGCGACCGATTGCGCGCGCGTGGCAGCGGCGGTGACGGCGGCGGTGCCGAGCGTTTTGAGAAACGTGCGCCGGGAATGGGCGCCGAAATTTTCTGGCTCCGGATTTTTCATGTGCTCCCTAATTTGACGTTGTTGCCCTTTTGTAATCCTGCGGCACATCCATGTCAAGTGCCAGACCTGAATCATTCATGGCACATTGGACGCGCCGGCAGGGAACCAGTTTCAGGAAAATTTCCAAAGTCCCGGCCGCCGACCCCTTCAATCCGTCAAAGGCCTGCCGCGGCAGAATCACCGGATGCCGCGCCCGTCCGTCAAATTCCGGCTGGCAGATGGCGTCGACGTGAGCGGAATGAAATTCCAGTAACGCGCGCAAGGTTTCCGGGCGCAGATGCGGCTGGTCGCCCAGCACAATCGCCCAGGCGCCGATTTCCGGCTCCCATCCGCCCCAATCCGCCGCGCAAACGATGGAACTGAACATGCCGCGCTCCGGCAGCGGATTGGCAATGCGATCCTGCGCCGGAAAATCCACCCGGTCCAGTTCCGCGGCCAGCGGCGCGTCATCGGGCCGGTGGACGACGGCGATCTGCCCGGCGCCGAGTTCGCGCCACTGGCGGATGAGATGGCCGATGATGGTGGTGCCCTTCCACGGCAGCAACAGTTTGGGCCGGCCCATCCGCGACGACGCGCCCGCGCCGAGGATGATGACGCCGAGCGCCGGGATTTTTTTTGCGGCGCTCATTGAAAATTTTGCCTTCCAATCCGGCGCGAAGCGTCTTGGACTGCGGCAGTCCTCTGCCGCTTTTGGCTTGTTTGCTGTCTTGTAAAAAGCGCCAGAGGACTGGCGCAGTCCAAAACCTGGCGGCAGTTCGGATAGGTTCTCAATGGTTCACTCTTTTGAATTCCGCGCGTTTCTGGATGAACTGCGCCATCACGCTCACGGCGATTTCATGCGTGCTGGCCGCTTGAATGTCCACGCCGACCGGGCAGGCGATTTTGTCGAACTGCTCCGCCGTGGCGATGTTTTGCTTCAAGAATTGTTCGCGCATGAGGCGCGCCTTGCGGCGGCTGCCGATCATGCCGAGAAAAGCGAACGGCTGATACAGCCACTCGGACAGCACCAGCGCGTCATGCTGATGGCCGCGCGTGACGATGAGGCCAAAAGCGGGCGATTCCGGCAGCGGCACTTTCAGGAGTTCGTGCCAGCCGCCGACCTGCAATTTTGCGGCAGGCGGAAAAATCCGGTGGTTTGCCAGCTCCGGCCGGTCGTCGAAGACGGTCACGGCAAAATCCAGTTGCAGCGCCAGCGGCGCGACGGCCTGCGCGACGTGGCCCGAACCGGCAATCCACAGATCGGATGGCGGCGCGACAGTTTCCTGATAAAACCATTCGCCGTTGTCGTCGCACTCCACCGGCGCGATCGAAAAGTCCTTTTTGACGCCCCAGCGGAGCGGCGCGGTGACGGCGGCGAGTTTGCGCCAGAGTTCAACCGCTTCCGCCGCGCGCGGGAGAATCAGGCCGCTCACGCTGCCGCCGCAGATCAACCCGTCGTCCCAGCCGAAAACATGGTCGAGCACCATCTCGAACGTGGCGGCCTGGCCGGACTTCATGGCTTTTCGGGCGCGGGCGTGGACCTCGGCTTCGAGGCAGCCGCCGCCGAGCGTGCCGGTGATTTTGCCGTCGGGAAAAAACAGCGCCTTGGCGCCGATGCGCTGCGGGCTGGAGCCTTTCGTGCCGGAAATCAGCGCGAGCACGAACGGCTGTTTTTCCGCCAGCGCGGCGGCGAGTTGCTCGTAGAAGCGCGTCATAATATTCCGGGAAACACATTAGGACGTTTCCGCGCAAATGGCAACGAGCCAGAGGCGTGATTTATGTGTCGCCGGTCGTCGCCTCGATTGGCAGCGGATTTTCGAGACCAGCACAGGCTAAACAAGGTTGTAAAATAAAATAATATAATCCTTGACATTAAGTTGCGAATTGTATATATGAAGAATCAGTCGCCATAATGGCGATGAATTAATTCACCTTAACCCTGTTCGAAATTAAAGTTATGAAAACCTCAAAAACCATCGTCGGAATCATTGTCGCAACCATGGCCGCAAGTTTATCCGCTTCGGCACAGATTTATTATGGCAATGGCAGCACTCTTTGGAACGGCGCAATAGGCGAAGGACAACTCGCGTTGACCGATAACGGCACCACCGTCTCTGCCACTCTGACGACCGGCGGTCCCCTTCAAGGCAATGCGTTTGTGCTCTATCTCCAGACCGGCGCCGGCGGATTCAGCATGACCTCCGGCTTCAACGACAATGGCGACCAACTGCGCGTCGCGATTTCACAGTATGGCTTCGACCAGCCTGGCGAGCAGAGCGTTCTGGATTTTTCTTCTGGCTTTGCCCCGAACTACGCCATTGCCATTTCGCCGGCCAGCGGAATTGGTTTCGGCGCCCTGTGGCAACTGGCCAATGGCGGCGCCAACAGCCTCCCCTACATTAATAGTGTGAACCTGAGTCCGACCGGTTCGGACGATCAGGGCACTTACACTTTCTCGTTCAACCTCCTTGACATTGGCCTGACCCCTGGCGCGGGCCAAAGCTTCGAGTTGTTCGGGTTGCAGGTCTCGACGACGGGTTACAGTTCGCCCGAAGCGCTCGGTGGCAACGTGACCGGTGCGAGCGGCTGGGGCAACACACAGACGGAAACCTCGTTTTCAACCTACACGACAGAGGTGGTGCCTGAACCGTCCACTCTGGCGATGCTCGGATTGTCCGGCCTGATGACGTTGCTTGTCGGCCGCCGGCGGAAGTAAATCTTTCAGAATATGATCAAGCCCCGCGGAAGCGGGGCATTTTTTTAAGCTTGCCCGGTAGTTTCCGAAGAAGTTTTAGACTCGTCACCTCGTCCCCTAGCGAAGCAGATGCGCGCCTGCGCCCATGGGGCGACAAAAAGGACTGTCCGCCGGGGGACTTCTGCATTATCTTGATGGCTGGAAAATTAATCCAACGAAAGGGAAAAAATGGCACAGGCAATCATGGATCCCGAGAAGGTGCGGCGATTTGCCGACGAACTGCACCGGTTCAACACCGACCTGGAAAACCGGATCATCCTGCTGCAGGCCCGCTTTACCGCGCTCGGCGACACGTGGCAGGACCAGGAACACGAGAAGTTCTCCGATGAATTCAAACTGGCGATGAAGGCGCTGAAGAAATTCAACGAACTCTCCAAGGAGCACACGCCCTATCTTTTGAGAAAGGCGCAGCGCATCGAGGAATATCTGCAACAACACTGACCAATTGAAATCGTCCTCGTTTTCCTCCTCGTCATCGTAATCGAAAAGCCCGGGGACGAGAACGAGCACGAGGACGAGCACGATAATATATTATGGCGGCACGCGCCCAAGTCACTTCCGTGGAGGCCGTGGAATCCTTCCGGGCCAACCTGATTGTGTTTTTGAAGAGCGCGCGCGCCGCCCTGGAGGAGGCGTGCGACGAGATTCTTCGCGCCCGCGCCTGGGTGCAGGATGACCGGCGGCTTGTGTGGGAGCACGAAATGCGCATCCGGGGACGGAAACTGGAGGAAGCACGGTCGGAATTGTTCAACTCCCGGCTTTCTCAATTTCAGGGATCAGCGGCCCTCAGCCTCATGTCCGTGCAACGGGCGGAGCGCGCCATCCGGGAAGGCGAGGCCAAATTGTCGGTGATAAAAAAGTGGGGCCGGGAATTGGAGAATCAAACGGACCCGTTGCTCAAACAGTTGAACCAGTTGCAGGGCTTCCTGACGACCGACATGGCGCGCGCGGTCGCGTATCTGGCCCAGGTGGTGAAAACGCTGGAGGCCTATGCCTCGGTTGCCGCGCCCGGCGCTTCACTCCCGCCCGTCGGAGTCGAAGGCAAGCCCGACGCCGGAGAGGAAGGGCGGCCATGACCCCCAGCGGAATCAAAAACCGCCTCGTGTCACTGACCAAGGGGCTTGCCACCCGGTGGGACGAGACCAAAAATTATTGGAAGGACGCCAAAAGCCAGGAGTTTGAGCAGCGCTATATGGCCGAACTTTTCGCCAACGTGGAGAAAACCGTCACCGTGCTCGAAAAACTGGACGAAATTCTGGCCAAAGTCAGGAAAGACTGTGAGTAGCCATCTGGGACTAAATGAAACGCTCGCGCTTTTGAACCGGCTCCGAAGCGCCGTTCAGGATTTTGCCGCGCGGGAGGAAAAACTGGCCGGCGAATTCCGAACCCGGTCGGCCGCGGAAGCGAAGGTGTTTGATACGGACAAGCAAAGGCAGGAATCACGTTTGGCGGTGGCCATTGCCGATGCCGAAGAGGACTTTGAAATTCAAAAGGCGAAATGGGAGTCAAAATTCGAAAAACGGAAAGCGCTGATCACCCAGGCCCACCTTATTGTCACCCAGCAGGTCCGGGAGGGAGTCGGCGGACGCGAAGGACGCCGAAAGCAAAAGATACGGGAAGGCTCGACCCAGGCGGAGCATGACCGCGAAGCGGAACTGGCAGCCACCGCCGCGACCCTGGCGGACTTCAAGACCAAACTGACCGGGAGCCGCGAGGCTTTCGACCTGCTGGAAAAAGAAGCCCGGAGCGCCTTTCGCGGCTACGGCAAATTTCGCCGGCTGCTTTCCCCCCGCCGGCGCTGGCCGGAGCCCGACCAGACCCCGGACGAGTATCAATTATTGGAGGAACTTCACCGCCTGCCTGCGGCCATCCGCCGCGAGTTGGACGGTTTCAAACAATTGCCGCTGCCGCGATTTTTCAGATTTTTCCCGATGTGGCTGTTCTTGATTGTGCTTCTGCTGCTTTTCGCCTTTTCACCCGTTCTGCTCCGGCAAGCCGGCCTGGATTCCATTTCCCTGCGCGAGACCGGCGCGGCGCTGGCGGGTCTTTTTGTGATCGCGCTGGCGATTTACCTGTATGGGGGACACCGGGTCGGGCCGACCGCCAAAACGCTTGCCCGCAATCTGGCGACGGCGCGACGGTTGCATGACGTTTGCCTTGAGAAAGCCGAGTCTCGTTGCTGGCAGGAACAGGAGCGGATCCAAACCGAATTCGAGAGCACCACCCGCCGCCTCAACCAGCAGTGGAAGCAAACCGTAAAAGAGGCAGTGGGCACGCGCGGCCAGCGGGCGCAGGCCGTTGATGAAAAAACGTCGCGCGCCCTGCAAAAGAACGAGCAGCTCAGCCGCGCAAAATTAAGCCAGCTTGAACGCGAGCACGCCGATAACGTTGCGCGCCTGCAGCAGGAAATGGAGGCCCAGACCGGACAGCTTGCCGGGGTTCACGAGGCGAAAGTCGCGAAATTGAACGCGGACATCCAGGGCCGCTGGCAGTTGCTGGCCGGGGAATGGAACAACTGCATCCAGCCCATCCACGAAACCCTCCGCGCCGCCAATGCCGCGGCGGAGGAGCTTTTTCCCGGCTGGCAGCATCCGGTTTGGAAACAGTGGACGCTCCCGGAGGAATTCAAAAACGCCGCGAAATTCGGGCGCATGGACGTGGAAACCGGAAAACTGGCCGAGGCGACGCCGAAGGACAAACGGCTGGCCCTGCCGTTCCCGGCCAATTTTTCCATCCCGCTCACGCTCAAATATCCGGGCCAGGGTTCCATTCTGTTTGAAACGTCCAAAACCGGTGGCGAGGAAGCGGTGGCGGCCATCAACAACATCATTTTCCGCCTCCTTTCGACCCATCCGCCGGGCAAGTTAAGCTTCACCATTTTCGATCCGGTCGGGCTGGGCCAGAACTTTGCCGGCCTCATGCACCTGGCCGATTATGAGGAGACCCATATCAACAGCCGTATCTGGACGCAAACCACCCAGCTCGAGGAAAAGCTGGCGGAGCTGAACGAGCACATGGAAAAGGTCATCCAGATGTATCTCCGCAACGAATACGAAACCATCGCGGAATACAACGCCCAGGCCGGCACCATCGCCGAAAAATATCACTTCCTCGTCATTGCCGATTTCCCGGTGAACTTCAGCGAAACGGCCGGACGCCGCCTCATCAACAT
>JBEKEJ010000070.1:0-13676 GCA_050013895.1 Verrucomicrobiota bacterium
GACGCCACCTTTAATCTCGACCCAAAGCGGGTCGAACGCGCCATCACGCCGCGCACCAAGGCCGTCATGCCGGTGCATCTGTATGGCCATCCGTTTGACGTGGACCCGATTCTGGCGGTTTGCCAAAAACACAAATTACCGTTGGTCGAGGACGCGGCGCAGGCACACGGCGCGAAATACAAAGGCAAAACCGTCGGCACGTTCGGTGAAATCTCCTGCTTTAGCTTTTATCCCGGCAAAAACCTCGGCGCCTGCGGCGAAGGCGGCGCGCTGTTGACCAACAACCCCGCTTTCGACAAGCGCGCCCGCTCCCTGCGCGAGCATGGCTCCACCGTGCGCTATTATCACGATGAAGTCGGATACAATTACCGGATGGAAGGCATTCAAGGCGCAGTGCTCGGCGTGAAGTTAAAACATCTGGCGAAATGGACGGTGGAACGCCGCCGCGTGGCGCATCGCTACCACGAACTTCTGGCCGGCACGCCGCTGCAACTGCCGCGCGAGGCGGCCTGGGGCGAAAGCGCGTATCATCTCTACGTGGTGCGCCATCCGCGCCGCGATGATTTGAAGCATCACCTGGAAACCAACGGCGTCGGCTGCGCGCTGCATTATCCGGTGCCGTTGCATTTGCAGAAATGCTACGCGAACCTCGGCCACCAGCCCGGCGATTTTCCCGTCGCCGAAAAGGCCGCGCGCGAGTGTTTGAGCTTGCCGATCTATCCCGAATTGACCGACCAACAAATCCAGCGCGTGGTGGAAGTGATCAAGGACTTTTTCCGCAAGTAGGCAAACGCCATCCGTTCTTGTTTCAATTCATGGCAAAAAGCCTCGCCGGCGCGGGCGGGTTTTTTGATGGCGTTTGAATTTGGGTTGTAGAGTCGGTGCTGTGCGCCGATTTTTTCGAGCCACAGGCTCGACACTACAGCAAACGGGGCCACTGCCAGTTTTTTCTGTCCTTCTCCCGGATATTCTGCGCATAATCCCCATGTCCCGGCTCGTCCCAGACTGATCGGAAATTATGAAAGCAACAAAAACCAAAGACACCGCCACCAGCCGCTGGCTCTCGTTCCGGCCGGAAATCAAAGTCCTCGACTGCACCATCCGCGATGGCGGCTTGATGAACAATCACCACTTCGACGACAAAATCGTGAAGATCGTTTATGACACGTGCGTTGCCGCGGGCATTGATTACATGGAACTCGGCTACAAGGCGTCGCGCAAAAACATCAAGGCCGGCGAATTCGGCTGCTGGAAATATTGCCTCGAAGACGACCTGCGCCGCATCGTGGGTGACAACCCGACCAACCTGAAGCTCACCGTCATGGCCGACGCCGAGCGCTGCGATTACCACGAGGATATTTTGCCGAAGAAGGACAGCGTTCTGGACATGATCCGCGTGGCGACCTACATCAGCCAGATTCCGACCGCGCTCGACATGGTCAAGGACGCGCACGACAAGGGCTACGAGACGACGATCAATCTCATGGCCGTCTCCACCGTGCCGGAAAGCGAACTGGATGAGGGTCTGGAAATGCTGGCCGCGTCCGAGGCGAAGGCGATTTATGTCGTGGACAGTTTCGGCGCGCTTTACAGCGAGCGGATTCACGAGTTGGTGAAGAAATACCTGCATCACTGCAAGGCATCAGGCAAGGAAGTGGGCGTGCACATGCACAACAACATGCAACTCGCCTACGCCAACACCATCGAAGGCATCATCGAAGGCGCCAATTTCCTTGACGCCACCATGGCCGGCCTGGGCCGCGGCGCGGGCAATTGCACGATGGAACTGCTGCTCGCCTTCCTGCACAACCCGAAGTTCAAATTGCGCCCTGTGCTCGACTGCGTGCAGAACCACATCGAACCGATGCGCGCGAAACTGTTGTGGGGTTATGATCTGCCGTATCTGCTCACCGGCATGTTGAATCAGCACCCGCGCACGGCCATCAAGTTCAAGGAAGCCGAGCTCAAGGGTGAAAAGGGCGACATCCTCAAGTTCCACGATTCGGTGACGGACCAGGAGTGAGATAATTTTTCAGCACGGTCTCAATTTGGAATGCGGTGACACTCGCCGCAAATGTGGAGTGCGGCGACAAGTCGCCGCTTTGTTCGACGCGACATGTCGCGTCGAACCAAAGCGCGGACGTGTCCGCGCACTCCAAAAATCGCGTTCAGCCGCGCTTGAAAACTTTGTTTCTTGGTGTGCTCGCGGCAAAACGCTAAATTTACTTCATGTCGCACGCGGACTTTGTTCATCTGCATTTGCATACCGAGTATTCGTTGCTCGATGGCGCCTGCCGGCTGGACCGGCTGGTGGACAAGGCCCATGAACTCAAATTTCCCGCGCTCGCCATCACCGACCACGGCGTGCTCTATGGCGCGATAGATTTTTACCAGACCGCGCGCGAAAAGGGCATCAAACCCATCATCGGCTGCGAGGTGTATGTCGCGCCGGGCAGCCGGCTGGAAAAGAAAACCGGCAGCGGCGGACGCGACGTTTATCATCATCTCGGCCTGCTGGCGAAGGACGCCACCGGCTACAAAAATCTCATCCAGCTCACCACCGAGGCGCATCTCACCGGCTATTATTACAAGCCGCGCATCGACAAGGAACTGCTGGCCGCGCACAGGGAAGGCTTGATTGCGATGTCCGGCTGTCTTGCAAGCGAAATTCCCGATTTGATCATGAAGGATCAAACTGACAAGGCGCGCGATGTCGTGGACTGGTTCAAACAGACGTTCGGCCTGGACAATTATTATCTCGAACTCCAAAACCACGGCATCACCGAACAGGCCAAGGTGAACCGCCATTTGATCCAGTGGGCGAAGGAATTCGGCCTCAAGCTCGTCGCGACGAATGACGTTCATTACATCGAGAAAAGCCATTCGCACGCGCACGATTGCCTGATCTGCATCGGCACGCAGACCCAGCTCGCCGACACCAAACGGATGCGTTACGAGCCGGAGCAATTTTATCTGCGGACGGCGGAGGAAATGAAGGCGCGCTTCGCTGACACGCCTGATGCAGTGAAGAACACCCTGGAGGTAGCCGAGCGGTGCAATGTCGAAATTGAATTCGGTAAACTGCACTACCCGGTTTTCCATCCGCCGGAACATTTTACGCGCGAAGGGTATTTGCGGCAATGGCTGGCCGAGGGATTGTTCCGCCGCTACACGATTCATGCCAGGGCCGAAGGCAAGGAATTTGTCGTTGAAGGCATTGATGATCCCACGCGGCTGCCGACGTATCGGGCGAACGAACCCCTCACCCCGGCCCTCTCCCCCGGGGAGAGGGAGAACGATTCGCCGACGGCAGGCAAATCGGGAGTCGCAAATAGTAAGACTGACGCACACTCGCTGTCCCCTCTCCCCGGGGGAGAGGGTCAGGGTGAGGGCGAGCCAATTAACAATCTTCAAAATCCGGGAATCGCCGCTGCCATCAAAACCATCATTGACCGGCTGCAACTCGAGCTCACGGTGATCGAGAAGACCGGGTTTTTGAGTTATTTCCTCATCGTCGGCGATTTCATCCGTTACGGGCACGAGCACGGCATTGCCTGTGTGGCGCGCGGTTCCGCCGCCGGTTCGATCGTCACTTACCTGCTGGAAATTTCGAACGTGGACCCGATTCGCTACGGCCTGCTGTTCGAACGGTTTCTCAACCCCGAACGCGTCAATCCGCCGGACATTGACATTGATTTTGCCGACGACCGCCGCGCGGACGTCATCGAATATGTCCGCGAGAAATACGGGCGCGATTCCGTCGCGCAAATCATCACCTTTGGCACGATGGGTGCGAAGAGCGTGGTGCGCGATGTGGGCCGCGTGATGGGTTTGAGCTACGGCGAATGCGACCGGCTGGCCAAGATGATCCCGTTCGATTTGAAGATGACGCTGGAAAAGGCGCTCAAGCAATCGCCGGAATTCAAGGAGGCTTACGAGTCCGAGGAGGTCACGCGCGAGTTGATTGACACCGCGTTTATTCTCGAAGACATCACCCGCAACGCCTCCGTCCACGCCGCCGGCGTGGTCATTGGCGACCAGCCGCTCGTGAATCTGCTCCCGCTCAAACAGGACGAAAGCGGCACACTCGTCACGCAATACGCCATGAACCCCGTCGGCGACCTCGGCCTGTTGAAAATGGATTTCCTCGGGCTGAAGACGCTCACGGTCATCCGCAACACGTGCGAAATGGTCAAACGCGCGCACGGGGTCGAGGTGCCCATTGACCAGTTGCCGCTCGACGACGCGAAGACATACGATCTGTTGAACAAGGCCGAAACGCTCGGCGTGTTCCAATTGGAATCCGGCGGGATGCGCGACCTGTGCCGGAAATTCCAGATCAGTTCCATTGAACACATCACGGCGCTGGTGGCGCTTTACCGGCCCGGCCCGATGGAATTGATTCCCGAATTCATCCGGCGCCGGCAGGGCGAGGTGAAGATAGAATACGAGCATCCGTTGCTCGAACCGATTGCCCGCGAGACTTACGGCATTTTGATTTACCAGGAGCAGGTGATGCAGGCCGCGCAGGTGCTGGCGGGCTACTCGCTCGGCGGCGCGGATCTGCTCCGGCGCGCGATGGGCAAAAAGAAACCCCAGGAAATGGCCAAGCAACGCGCCGTTTTCGTCAAGGGCTGCAAGGAGAAAAATCACATCCCCGAGGCGAAGGCGAACCAGATTTTTGATTTGCTGGAAAAATTCGCGGGCTACGGCTTCAACAAATCGCACGCCGCCGCCTATGCCGTGGTGGCGTATCAGACCGCGTATCTCAAGGCGAATTATCCGGTTGAATTTTTCTGCGCGATGATGACCAATGACATGGCGGACACCGCCAAGTTGAGCCAGTACATCAACGAAGCGCGCGAATTCGGCATCGAGGTCCTGCAGCCGGATGTGAACGAAAGCCAGGTTTATTTCGCGCCGGCGCAAAGCGCAGTGGCACGGGCGTCCCGCCCGTTCGATGCGAACCAGAAACACACGGGCGGGACGCCCGTGCCACTGCGCGGCATCCGTTTCGGCCTGGCCGCCATCAAAGGCGTCGGCGAAGTCGCCGTGGAAACGATTCTCAAGGCGCGGACCGAAGGCGGCAGATTCACTTCGCTTTCCGACCTGTGCGAACGCGTGGACGGCCGCACGGTGAACCGGAAAATTCTCGAAGCGCTCATCAAATCCGGCGCGTGCGATGATTTCGGGCAGACGCGCGCGACGTTGTTCGCGCAAATCGAACGCACGCTGGCCCGCGCCGCCAGCATCCTTTCCGACAAACAGAAGGGACAAAGCTCCCTGTTCGGAGCGCTGGAGGAAAAAGCGCCGCCGATGCCGGAGTCCATCAGCGGCCTGACCGAATGGCCGCAGCACGAACTGCTCGCCCACGAGAAGGAACTGCTCGGTTTTTACGTCACCGGCCATCCGCTGACGCCCTTCGCGCCGATCCTGGAAAAATACGCGCTGGCCAACACCGCGAAGCTCGCGGAATTGCCCAATCGTAGCCTCACGCGCATCGGCGGACTGATTGCCGCGGTGCAAAACGGCGTGTCGAAAAAGAGCGGCAAACCGTATTCGATGGTCACGCTGGAAGATTTGGAAGGCTCCGTGCAGTTGCTGTGCATGAACGAAAACTACGACCGATACCGCGAGTTGCTCAAGCCGAACCGGGCCATCCTGGTCATCGGCGAAGTGAACACCGGCGACGAAAAGCCGAAGATGTTTCCGCAGGAAATTTTGCCGCTGGAGGACGCGCCGAAGCGGTTCACCCAACAGGTGCATTTGCGCCTGCACACCGCGCATTTGAAGCCCGAACAGCTTGAATCCGTGCGCGAACTGGTTGCGGCGCATCCCGGCAAATGCCCGTTGCTGCTGAGCTTTATGCGTCCGGGCGGCGGGGTCATCTTCATGGACACCAACGAGCGATTCAGCGTCGCACCGTCCATGGAGCTGGAGCAGGCAGCCAATCAATTGTTTGGCGAGGAAACCTACTACGCGAAAGTGGACACCTCGCCGCCCGAACGGCAACCGCGGCGCTGGGAACGCAAAAACGGAAACAACGGCGGCGCGGGGTAACGACGCGGGTGGCTTGCCGTCAGCGCGCTGATATCTATCATGTGCGGGGCAAAGCTATGGCAATTCATATTGGTATTGGCGCACTCCGTTGCCTTTCCGTAGCGGCGGGCATCCTGCCTACCGTGGAGCCGGGGCGTCCCGCCCGGCGGATAAAACACTTGAACCCACGAAATGCGCTGGAACATTTCAAGATCGCACGCCTCTTTCATCGTTCTTTCCGGGCGGCGGGACGCCAGCCCTTTACGGCAGACGAGACGTCCGCCGCTACCACACCAGCGAGGCCGCTTTTTCAAAAGCAGATCAAACCGTGCCAATGTTAATTGGAACTGCCATAATGTGAAAAACAACGGGGAAATTCGGTCCCGATGAACCGCAACAACTCTTCTTCCATCTGGCAAAGGTGGGCTTTGCGCTACGGCCTGGCATTCGTGGCCGTGGCGGCGGGATTCGGGTTGCGCCTGGCATTGACGGCGTGGATCGGGCCGGGGTTGCCCACCTACATCACGTTCTACCCGGCGGTGATGGTGGCGGCGTTGCTGGCCGGCTTCGGGCCGGGCCTGCTGGCCACTGCATTGGCGGACCTGACGGCGGCATGCTGGATCCTGCCGCCGGCCGGACAGTTCGCCGTCGCCTCGCCCGTTGAGCGCCTCGGGCTGATGCTGTTTGCCGGCATGGGCGTGTTCATGAGCGCGGTCGCCGAATTCTATCGTCGCGACCGGCGCAAAGCCGCGGCCTACAACCGGGAAATGGCCTTGCGCGAAACCCGCCGGGAGAAGGAATTCCTGGCTGACGTGCTGGAACACGCTTCCCAGCCTTTTGCCGTAGGCTATCCGGATGGGCGGATTGGCCTGTGCAACCGCGCTTACGAACAACTCACCGGCTACAGCGAGGAAGAACTGCGCGCCTTTGACTGGGCCACGACGCTCACGCCGCCGGAATGGCGCGAATTGGAGCGGCAGAAACTGGAGGAACTCCACCTCAGCGGCCAGCCCGTGCGCTACGAGAAGGAATACCTGCGCAAAGACGGCACGCGCGTGCCCGTCGAGTTGCTGGTGCATCTGATGAAGGACGCCGGGGGCAAGCCGGAGTATTACTCCTCGTTCCTCACGGACATTACCGAGCGCAAGCGGGTGCAGACGGTGCTCCGCGAGAGCGAAGACCGGCTGCGCTTCGCGCTGGAAACCAGCCACATCGGAGCGTGGGACCTTGATTTGGTGGACCACACCGCCTTCCATTCCCTTGAACACGACCGCATCTTCGGCTATGCGGAATCGCTGCCGCAGTGGACCTATGAGAAGTTTCTCGAACACGTGCTGCCGGAAGACCGGGCGGCGGTGGAAGGCAAATTCCGGCAGGCGATGGAAAGCCGGAGCGACTGGAGCTTTGAGTGCCGCATCCACCGCA
This sequence comes from Verrucomicrobiota bacterium, assembly GCA_050013895.1. GTDB lineage: Bacteria > Verrucomicrobiota > Verrucomicrobiia > Limisphaerales > UBA11358 > UBA11358. The sequence goes on from JBEKEJ010000070.1 coordinate 7,465, forward strand.
CCGACGGGCAGATCCGCTGGATTTGGGCCGCGGGACGACATCGCCCGGATGCCGCCGGTGTCCCGCGCCGCATGGCGGGGATCGTCCAGGACATCACCGAGCGCAAGCTGGCCGAGGAGGCGTTGCGCCGGAGCACCGAGAAGCTGGAACAGCGCGTCGCGGAGCGCACCGCCGAGTTGCGCTTGGCGGCGAGGTATAGCCGCAGCCTGCTGGAAGCCAGCCTCGATCCGCTGGTCACCATCAGTCCGGAGGGCAAGGTTACCGACGTGAACCAGGCCACCGAATTGGTGACGGGCGTGCCGCGCGAGCAGTTAATCGGCACCGATTTCGTCCGCTACTTCACGGAGCCGCAAAAGGCGGAAGCGGGCTACGAGAAGGTCCTCGCCGAGGGCCAGGTGCGTGACTATCCGCTGACAATCCAGCACACATCCGGCCGCCAGACCGACGTGCTTTACCACGCCACGGTTTATAAGGACGCGGCGGGCCGGGTGCAGGGTGTGTTCGCCGCGGCGCGGGACGTCACCGAAGCCAAGGAAGCCGCGCGCCGGCGGGATTTCACCAACACCCTGCTGGCGCTCTTCGCGCAAAAGACTTCCGCCCAAGAGTACCTTGACTCGGTGGTGGAGGTCATTCGCCAGTGGACCGGCTGCCAGGCCTCGGGCATCCACATCATGAACAAACACCAGGAGACTCAGTACGAATCCTGGACAGGGTTCGACCCGGCTTTCATCGGGCGGGAACACCGGTCTTCCCGGCAACGTGACGACGGCGCGGAGTTTGGTTTCGCCTCCTTCGCCATCATTCCGATTCGGTACCACGACGAAGTTGCCGGCGACATCCATCTGGCGGACCGTCGGCCGGGCCGTTTTACGCCCGCCATCGCGGAGTTCATTGAATCCATGTCGCCATTAATTGGCGAAGCCGTTCATCGCTTCCAGACGGAAGCCGAACTGGCAAAGCATCGCGAACGACTCGAAGAACTGGTCAAACAACGCACCAGTGAACTGGAGCGCTCGAACCGCGATTTGGAACAATTTGCCTATGTTGCCTCGCACGATTTGCAGGAGCCGCTCCGGGCCGTGGGAGGCTATGTGAAACTGCTGCAACACCGCTTTCCGGAAACGCTGGACGCCAAGGCGCGCGAATATGTGGCCGGCGCCGCCGACGGCGCCGAGCGCATGCAAAGGCTGATCGCCGATTTGCTGGCATTTTCGCGCGTCGGCACGCGGGGCGGCGCCTTTGCGCCGGCCGATCTGAACGCGCTGCTCCGCGACGCCGTGCACAACCTGCAAACCAGTATCACCGAGGCCGGCGCGAAGGTCACCAGCGACCCCTTGCCCAGCCTGCCGGTGGATGCCACCCAGATTGTGCAGCTCTTTCAAAACCTGATCGGAAACGCCATCAAATTCCGCAGCGAGCGGGCGCCCGAAATCCAAGTCGGCGCCCGCAAGGAGAAGGAGCGTTGGCTCTTTTGGGTGCGAGACAACGGCATCGGTATCGAGCCACAATATTCCGGGCGGATTTTCCAGATTTTCCAGCGTCTGCACACCCGCACACAATATCCCGGCACCGGCATCGGGCTGGCCATTTGCCAGAAGATTGTCGAGCGGCATGACGGCAACATCTGGGTCGAATCGCAGCCGGCGCAAGGCTCAACTTTTTATTTTTCAATTCCCGAAATCTCTGCTAAAAAGGAATAAGTCACATGAAATCAACCGATATCCGGCCAATCGAAATCCTCCTGGTGGAAGACAGCCCCAGCGATGTCGAGTTCACCGCCGAGGCCCTCAAGGAAGCCAAGGTGCGCAATCATCTAAGTATCGCCGAAGACGGTGTGCAAGCCATGGAATTTCTCCGCCGCCAGGGGCGGTTTGCCGGGGCGCCGCGGCCGGATTTGATCATGCTGGACCTGAATCTTCCGCGCAAGGACGGTCGCGAAGTGCTGGCGGAACTGAAGGCAGACGACCATCTAAAAATGATTCCCGTGGTGGTGTTGACCACTTCCCGCGCCGAGGAGGACGTGCTGCGTTCCTACCAGCTCCACGCCAACTGTTATATTAGCAAGCCGGTTGACTTCCAGCAGTTCTTGAGCGTGGTGCGGTCCATCGAATCGTTCTGGCTGTATGTCGTGACGCTGCCGCCGCGCTCCCCCGGATAGTTCACACGCCCTTCAATGCGGACGGGCGAAGCGTGTCTGTGGCGCAGGCTGGCGCGGGTTGTGAAACATCCGGGCCAAGCACGCCCGGCGATGATGGCAGCCGCGGGCCGGGCCATACAAAACCATGAACAAGGCACCGTTAAAAATTCTATTGGTGGAAGACAGCCCTTCGGACGCCGCGCTGTTGCTGGAATCCCTGACTCAAAACCGGCTTGAACGTTTCGAGTTCACCCACGCCGGGAGCTGGGCGGAAGCGGTCAAGAACCTGCAGCGCGGACATTTCGACGTTCTGCTGCTGGATCTGTCCCTGCCCGACAGCACCGGCCCGGACACGTTTTTGCGGGCGCGCGCGGAGTGTCCCCATGTGCCCATCGTGGTGTTGACCGGCGTTGAGGATGATCGCATTGGTCTCGAAGCCGTGCGTCACGGGATTCAGGACTACCTCGTCAAAGGCCAGACCGATGGACACCTGATCGCGCGGGCCATCCGCTACGCCATTGAGCGCAAGCAGGCCGAGGAGGCGATCCGGCAGTTGAACGCCGACCTCGAATCGCGTGTGCAAGCGCGCACAGCCGAAGCGCGCGAGAAGAGCCGTTTCCTTGATGCCTTCTTCCAGCACGCGATTGACCCGCTGGTGTTCCTCGACCAGCAGTTCAATTTCATTCGGGTGAATGAGGCCTATGCCAGGGCCTGCCGGCGCGCGGTGTCGGAATTCAGCGGTCGCAATCATTTCGAGTTATATCCTCATGCGGAGAACCAGGTAATTTTTGAAAGTGTCGTGCGGACCCGGACGCCTTACGTGGCCGCCGCCAAGCCCTTCGTGTTTCCCGATCACCCGGAATGGGGCGTGACCTATTGGGACTGGACGCTGGTGCCGGTGCTGGACTCAAAGGGCGGGGTGGATTTCCTGGTCTTTTCGTTGCGCGACGTCACCCAGCGCAAGCAGGCGGAAGAGGAAGTGCGGGCGCGCTCGCTTTATGCCCGCAGTCTGATCGAAGCCAGCCTCGACCCGTTGGTAACGATCAGCGGCGATGGCAAGATCTCCGATGTGAACAAAGCCGGCGAGTTGATCACCGGACTTTCGCGCGAACAATTGATCGGAAGCAATTTTCCGATTTTCGCGACGGAGCCGGACAAGGCAAAAGAAGGCTTTCGCCGGGTCATGCAGGAAGGTCAACTCCGGGACTATCCGCTGACCATTCGCCACGCATCCGGCCGCACCACGGACGTCGTGTTTAATGCCTCCATTTACCGTAACATGGCAGGCCAGGTGCAGGGCGTCTTTGCCTCGGCCCGCGACATCACCGAGCGCAAGCGCATGGAGGGAGCGCATTTGGATCTGCTGCGGCGGCTGGCCGACGCGGAGGAGACCGAGCGGGGCCGCATCTCGCGCGAGCTTCACGACCGGCTGGGGCAGGACCTCACCGGTTTGAAATTGGGACTCCTGTATATCCGCAAGCAGGGTCCGTTCACGCCGCCCGTTCAGGCAAGCATCGGCAGGTTGGAACAACTGACGGACGGTCTGATGCGGGACGTTCATCGTCTGGCCTGGGAATTGCATCCTGCCGCGCTGGATGATCTGGGGCTGGAAGCGGTCCTGCGCCAGTTCACGGCGGAATGGTCGGAAAACCACAAGGTGCCGGTGGATTTTCTCAGCGATGGCGTGGAAGCAAAACGGCTGCCGCTCCAACTTGAAACGACACTTTACCGGGTCGCGCAGGAGGCGCTCACCAACGTGATCCGGCACGCCAACGCGAAACGGGTGAGCGTCCTGCTGGAACGCCGGCCCGACCATGTTTCGCTCATCATCGAAGATGACGGTGAAGGTTTTGCCGTCGTCAACCAGACACCCACGGCGCAGGGCAAATTGGGCTTGTTGGGAATGAGGGAACGTGTGACGCTGGCCGGCGGGACGCTGGAGATCGAATCAGCGCCGGGCGCGGGGACCACCGTGTTTGTGCGCGTTCCCTTCAAGCACGGACCGGTGAAGAGTTCAAGACCATGAAAAAGCTGCGCGTTCTTCTGGCCGACGACCACAAAATCGTCCGCGAAGGTTTGCGGCTGCTGATTGACAGCCAGCCGGACATGCGGGTGGTCGGGGAAGCGGCCAACGGCAGGGAAGTCCTGCTCAAGGCGCGGGACCTGAAGCCGGACGTGGTGGTCATGGACCTTTCCATGCCGGAACTGAACGGGTTACAGGCCACCGAACGGCTGAAGGCCGAGTGCCCGGAGATGAAAGTGGTGGCGCTCACCGCGCACGAGGACGCCGGTTACCTGCGCCAGTTGTGCAAGGTGGGTGCTGCCGGTTACGTGCTCAAACGTTCGGCGGGCGATGAACTGGTCAAGGCAATCGGCGTGGTGGCAAAAGGCGGGGTTTACTTTGAAGCGACCCTCGCCAGCAAGGCGCTGGCCGGCGAGGCGGGGGGAATGCCCGTCAAAGGAGAATCGCGCGCCACCGGATTAAGCGGGCGGGAAAAGGAGGTCCTGATCATGCTGGCCTGGGGCTACAGCAACAAGGAAATCGCCGCCAAACTCAATCTGAGCGTCAAAACCGTCGAAACTTACAAGGTCCGCATCGGAGAAAAATTCGGCCTGCACAGCCGGACGCAGATGGTGCAATACACTCTGCGGCAGGGATGGCTGAACGAGACATACTCCTTCCTGCCTCTGGCCGGCTGATTTTTTGGAATGCGCAACCCCGGTCCCGGCTCGTTCCCCCTTTCCCATCCGTCTTTTCCGTTTCAACCAGAAATCTGAAGTCGGGGGAGCACACCCGCCCCCGCCTTCGCCTCCGGCTTCGGCGCGGTCGCGTCGAAGCGAAGCGAAGACGGATCGGGTGTGGCAGGAGGCGCCTCGCGTCCAGCATTTTCGCGTGCGGCGTTGCTTGAAACGTCGGAACTTTTTGGCGCGCGAGGTTTTCCGCGAGGGCGCGGAAAACAGCACGCGAGGCGCGTGCGCTCCCCATTCCTGTTTCGAATTCGGGTTTGAAAGCCGTTCAACCACCGGGAGGGATGCAAACTTCCACCCGCCTGGTGTCAGTGAATCCCCTGACACAAGAACTCCCACTCCCCCGACTGTTCGGCAGGAAGGTTCGCAGCTAATCTCATCGCAATTGAAGGACTGGCAGCGGAACAATGCCAGGTGAACCGCGGTTAACCAAGCAATGCAAATCACAACTCAAAACGAAACGGATTGATGATCCCGCTCCACCAACCAAGAAAATGAAGGCCCAATCCGTTTGCGACAACCCTCTGTGGAGGCGGGTGTCTTCTTCCAGCCCGGTCCCAATTCCGGGCTGGAAGCGCGCCTTGGACATCGGGCTGTTTCTGGCGGCCTTTCCCCTCTTGCTTCCGTTGGCGCTGTTGATTGCTTGTTTGATCCGGATGGTTTCTCCGGGACCGGTTCTGTTCAAGCAGGAACGGGTCGGATACCGGGGCAGCCGGTTCCTGTGCTTCAAGTTTCGGACCATGGTGGTCAATGCCGACACGACCGTCCACCAGGGGTATTTGCATCACTTGATGAATTCCAATGTTCCGATGGTGAAAATGGACGCACGGGGTGATCCGCGGATGATTCCTTTTGGCGCGCTGCTCCGCTCGTCCGGCCTGGACGAGTTGCCGCAACTGATCAACGTGCTCCGGGGTGAAATGAGCTTGGTCGGGCCGCGCCCTTGCCTGCCTTACGAGTACGACCGCTACCTTCCGTGGCAGAAAGAGCGGTTTGATTCCGCGCCCGGGCTTTCCGGGTTGTGGCAGGTGAGTGGAAAAAACCGGACGACCTTTGTGGAAATGATCCGCTTGGACATCCATTACGCGCGGAATAAAACTTTCTGGCTGGACCTCAAAATAATTTTAAAGACTGTCCCGGCGCTGATTGGGCAGATGCGGGATGCGCGGCAGAGACAGAAACCGCTCTCACGCCCTGCGCGATCGGAGGCGGTGGTCCCGGCCTTGACTGCCAATCGATATTCACTGCGGGGAGCAGCTTTCACCGCAGTCATCCAGACAAACCGTCAATCGTTTTCAAACCAGGCCCCATGGAACCAATGAGGATT
>JBEKEJ010000071.1:0-13558 GCA_050013895.1 Verrucomicrobiota bacterium
GGTTCAAACGGTGCCGGCACTGGTGAACGCCGAATCGCTCTTTGGCCGCATCCAGCAATTCGCCAACCGCCTTTATGCGCCCGTGTTCATCGCCGGATTGAATTATTGGGCGCTCGATTTGGGAAATTACTGGGGACACAACGCCCTCATCCGCACCGAGCCGTTCATGCAGTTTTGCGATTTGCCGCAACTGCCCGGGCGCCGGCCGTTTGGCGGCCAGATTCTCAGCCACGATTTTGTGGAGGCGGCATTGTTGTCGCGGGAAAATTGGGAGATCTGGTTTGCCTACGACCTGGAGGGCAGTTACGAGGAGGTCCCGCAGGGAATCATCGAAAATGCGCGGCGCGACCGTCGCTGGTGCCAGGGCAATTTGCAGCACGGCCTGGTGCTTTTTGCCAGGGGACTGCGCGGTGTAAGCCGCTTGCATTTGATACTGGGCATCTGCGGCTATCTGGCCGGGCCGCTGTGGCTGCTGTTTCTGATCACCTTCAATTGGATCCACTGGTACCAAAAACACTCCGGCCTGTCGGAAATCCCCCCCATCCCGGCCTTCACACCGTATTTGAAACTCAGCGGCACGGCGCACGCCTTGCTCGTCTTCGTGATTTGCATGGTCGTCATCATGCTGCCGAAGGCGCTTGCGCTCATTGACCTGGCATTTGACCGGGAACGCCGACGCGCCTTCGGCGGTCTGGCACGCACCACTTTGGGCGTCGTCGGGGAAACCATTTTCTCCACGTTGCACGCGCCGCTCCTGATGCTCTGGCACACGCACTTCGTCATCATCAACCTGCTCGGCGGCAGCGTGGGCTGGGCGCCGCAGAAACGCGCGGCGGATGGCGCGGCCTGGGTCACCGCCGTCGCGCGGCATTGGTGGCACACGCTGGTGGGACTGGTTTGGGGCGTCTTCATGTGGCAGCTCAACCGGACATTGTTCTGGTGGTTCACGCCCGTGCTCGCGGGAATGGCGCTCTCCATCCCGTTGAGCGTGTTCACCAGCCGGCGCAGCCTGGGCGCGCGGGCGCGCAAACTGGATCTTTTCCTGACACCGGAGGAAACCGCGCCGCCGCTGGAACTGGTCGCCCTGCGCGCGCGCATGAAAGTGCATGAAATCACCGAAGACACCACGCCGCGCCATCCGCACGCAGGTCTGGCCGAGGCGGTGCTCGACCCGTACGTGAACGCCATTCATGTTTCACTGCTGCGTGAGAAACAGCTCAACCCGGTATATGCCGAACAGCTCGCCCGGCTTGGTGTCGGCGGCGCGGCAGTCCATGCGTTGGGCGAAAAACTGCTGGCCCAGGGGCCCGACAAACTGACCGACGCGGAACGGCTCCTCATCATGGCGGACGCGCACACGCTGGTGTGGCTGCACCAGCAGGCGTGGTTGCGGCCCGACGAATCACTCGCGTCGTGGTGGAAAGCCATGATCCGCGAATTCAGTTCGCGGGAGACTTGAAACTTGCCGGCGCGCCCAGCGCCTGCAGTTTGGCCTTGATTTTTGGGTCGTCAGGGGCGAACCGCAACGCCGCCTGATAACACTTCACCGCTTCGGCCATCCGGCCCAGCTGGACGAGGGTGTCGCCGAGGTTGGCATAAATCTGCGGATTGTCGGGCGTGAGGCGGAGCGCTTCGCGGTAATGTTGCGCCGCCTCGTCAAACCGGTGTTGGATGAACAAAACCGTAGCGAGATTGTTGTGCGCGCCGGCGGAATCCGGGTCCAGTTTCAACGACGCGTCAAAATTCGTGATGGCCTCCGCGAATTGATGCTTGGCCGCCAGCGCAAAACCCAGGTTGTCCAGAATGTCGGCCTGATCCGGAGTAATCTCCAGAGCCCGGCGATAATCCGCGATGGCATTGTCCCAGTCACCGAGCCGGGCAAAGGCATTGCCCAAATCATAAAGCGCGTCAAAATTGCCGGGCTTGATCTTCAGCGATTGACGGTAACAATCCATCGCCCCCGCGATTTGTCCCCGGCTCGAAAGCCAGGTGCCAAGGTCATTTTCAGCGACATAGTTGTTTTCCGTCACGGCCAGTGCGCGGCGGAAAAGCGTTCCGCTGTTCTGCCAATAATCCAACTGGTTCCGCGTCCGCAAAGCGCAGGCGGTCAGCATGAACGCGGCACAAAAAACGACCGTTGATTTCGGCACACGCCAATGCCTGCACGCCTCGCCGATGCCCCAGATCAAGACCATGAACACGCCAATCAACGGCAAATACGTATAGCGATCGGCCATGGATTGGTCGCCGACCTGGACCAGGCCGATGACGGGGATCAGCATTCCGACAAACCAGAACCAGCCGACCGGCGCAAAGGGAAATTCCGGCCCCCACCAGACGGCAGCGGCACAAAGTGCGGCAAACAATATCACGGCAAACAACACCAGCCACCACGGCCAATACCCCGGATGCGGATAAGGCGTGGCCAGGGCCGTTGGCCAAAACGTTTTGCCCAAATATCGGGCGTAGGAAACGAACGCATTTTCAATCCGCTCCGACGGGGAAAATTCAGTCAGCGCAGCCACCGCCCCGCTGTTTTGTTGCACCACGAACGTCACCACGCAGGAAACGCCGCTCAACGCGAAGAACGGCCACTTTTCGAAAACGAGTTGGTTGAGTGCAGAGCGTTGAGCGTTGAGCGTTTCCGACTCCGTACTCCTTCTGAGCGGCCACCAATCCAGCAGCAACATCACCAACGGCAGTGTGACCAGCACCGGTTTGGACATCAAACCCAGTGCAAAGAATAACAGACTCAACGTGAAAAAGACTTTGGACTTTGGATTTTTGACTTTGGACTTCTCCACAAATCGCACATAGGCCCCCAACGAGAGCAGCCCGAAGAATGCGCTTAAAACGTCCTTGCGCTCCGTCACCCACGCCACCGATTCCACATGTAATGGATGCAGGGCGAACAACGCCGCCACCAACGCGCTCCGCCACCTTGCCGCCGTCAAACACTGGAGCAAAAGAAACAGCAGAACCGTGTTGGCGGCGTGCAGCAGGAGATTCGTCAAATGCGGGCCGGCCGGGCCTTTGCCAAACAACTGCGCGTCCAGCATCAGCGACAGCCACGTCACCGGATGCCAGTTGCTCGCGTGTTCCGTCGTAAATGCCCAGACGACGTTGCGCGGCGTGAAACCCATCAGCACGCGGGCATTGGACGTGAAATAATCCGGGTCATCGTAATTCAGGAAATCGCAACTGGTGGCCGGCCAATAAACGGCCAGCGTCGCCGCGGCCAGCAGGAGACAAATAAAACAGGGGGCGGCTGGAATTTTGCTTTGGGGCTCGGTTCTGTCCGGTTCCATATGTTTGCCTGTACAAGAGCTAAATGATTCCTGGCCAAAAGCGAAAGCTCGAAATGACCTCCAACTTTCTTTGAACGTGAACGTGGCCTCAGGATACCTGCGGCTCCCCAATCAAGCGGAGGATGTCTTGCAGGAGGACTTTCAGCCCGTCCGACCGGGCGCCCAATTCGCGATTCATTTCCCTGAGCATCCGGTTTAACAGGTAGGCTTGCAGCATCGCCCGCAATTCGGTTTCGCCGGCGGGCAACAAACCGGTTTTGCCGAGACGCTGGAAATACGCCTTCAAAAACACCGCGCTCACGCCATCGCTCCAATGTTGCGCCCAAGTCTCGAACGGCGGCGGATGCACATTGCCACGCTCGCCATGCTGGGAGAGCCCGGCATAAGCGGCGTGGTGAAAGGAACGGACCAGGCCAGCCACGTCCCGCAACGGCGAACGCTTGATGCCGCGCTCGGTGATCGGCGTCGCAATGCTGCCTTCGAAATCGAGAAACACAAAATCTTTCCCGGTCCAAAGCACCTCGCCGAGATGCAAATTGCCGTGGATGCGGATGCGTTGGGCGGCGATGCGATGGTCAAACAACTGGCGGAAACGCTGGAGGATGGCCGGTTTCAATTCAAGCGCGCGCTGCGCCAGGGGCGAAACCTCCGGCGGCAGGCTCTTGAGCTGTTTGCGCAGTTGCCAGAGGGTCTCGACCGCCAGATTGCGCATGGATTGAAAGAGCGAGCGCTGGTAATAGGAGGTGAAAGGTTCCGGCGCAAAATCCTTGTCCTCGGATTCCGACGCCAGCGTAAGATGCAGTTCGGCGCTGCGCACACCGAGGAGGCGCGCGGATTCAAGATAAGTGCCGATGTTTTCGAGCATGGCAGCAGGAATGTCCCCCTCCAGGAATTTCAGCGGGTCGGCTGGGGCCGCCGGTGCCGAGCCTCCTTGCGCACTCGAAGTGGTCATGCGCTCATAGAAACGACCCAGAGTGTCCAGGGTGTATTCCCAGGCGTTCTTGGCTTCCGGAATGAAGGTGTTGACGACGGCGAGCGTGGTCCGGGTGTTTTGCGTATCAATGTATTCCAGCGCGCCGGTCAGGGGCTTGTTTTGGGGAAAGTTTTTTTCCGTCAGAAACCGGCCGATTACCAGCTCCGGGTTGACGCCCCATTCGAACTGGCGGAACAATTTCAAAATGACCTTGTCGCCATAGAGCACCGAGGTATGGCTTTGATCGGTCTTCAACAGGGCCGATTCCGGCGGGGCCGCGTCACCGAAGATACCGCGCAGGACCGGCGTGCGCGTGGATTCAACTTCACCGTGCGCGCCTTTGAGACGGCGGCGATTCAGGATCAACTCCAGCAGCGCCCGGCAGAAGGCCTGGCTGCCGGTGGCTTCATATAAAATGCCGCCAGGTTCATTGCCTGATATTTCCATTTCGGCAATGATTAATTGCGGACTGGCTTCGCGCAGTCGTCCGGCTTCGGCACCTGCGGCAAACGCCAGCGGGAGCGTGTAGAAGTCCAGATCGCCCGCGCTGTAATCCACCTGCAGCAAGGCCAGGCGGGCGTGACACTCGCCGTTGAACGGCACGGGAATGATTTCCCTGAGCGTGACCGATTTGATATTTCGGTCCCGGCCGGCAAACCAACGTTGCAATTTCAGGTAGGGCGGCAGGACGGCCTCCAGCCGGGTTTTGTTCTTTTTATCAAAAATCCGGCCCCATTCCCCCTCGACGGTGAGTTGGGGAAGCTGCGTCCGCAAACCGGAAGCCGGGACGACGGCGGCCGGGACCGGTTTGTCCTCGAGCGAGAACCAGAAAAAGGTGTGCGGACCGAGCGAAAGGAAAAAAGGCCGTTCGGTGATAGCCGGGAATTCCGCGCGGCCAAACAGTTCGACGGGCACGCGCGATTTGAACACCGACAAATCCAGCTCAACCGGCTGCACGAAGCGCGACAGGTTGGCCACCACCAGCAGGGTCTCCTGCTCGTGCCGGAGCAGATAGGCGAGCACCTTGCGATTGTCGGGATGGAGAAATTCGCATTTGCCTTCGCCCAGCGCGCGCCAGCGTCTCCGCAGCGCGAGCAGCCGGCGCATCCACCAGAGCAGCGAGTGCAGGTTGGCCAGTTGCACCTCCACGTTGACAGCTTCGTAATGGTAACCCGGGTCGAGGATGATGGGCAGATAGAGGCTCTGCGGATTGGCGCGGGAGAAGCCGGCGTTCTTGTCCGGACTCCATTGCATCGGCGTGCGCACGCCGTTGCGGTCGCCGAGATAAATATTTTCGCCCAGGCCGATTTCATCGCCGTAATAAAGCACCGGCGTCCCCGGCAACGAAAACAGGAGGGCGTTGAGGAGTTCGATGCTCTTGCGGTCGTTGTTCAGCAACGGGGCGAGGCGGCGGCGGATGCCGAGATAAAGCCGCGCCTGATGCATTTGCGCATACATCCGGAACATGAAGTCGCGCTCCTCGTCGGTGACCATCGAGAGCGTCAACTCGTCGTGATTGCGCAGGAACAACGCCCACTGGCTGGTTTCCGGGATGGCCGGGGTTTGCTCGAGGATGTCCACGATGGGCAGGCTGTCCTCCATGCGCAGGGCCATGAACAGGCGCGGCATGAGCGGGAAGTGAAACGCCATGTGACATTCGTCACCGCGCCCCTGCCCGAAATAGGCCGCGGCATCTTCCGGCCATTGGTTCGCCTCGGCCAGCAGCATCCGGTCGCCATACTCTTTGTCCACGTGCGCCCGCAAGGATTTGAGGAAGGCGTGGGTTTCTGGAAGGTTTTCACAAGCGGTGCCATCGCGTTCGTAAAGATACGGCACGGCGTCCAGCCGCAGGCCGTCCACACCCAGGTCCAGCCAAAAATCCACCACTTTGAACATCGCCTCGCGGACTGCGGGATTGTCGAAGTTCAGATCGGGTTGATGCGAAAAGAAGCGGTGCCAGAAATAAGCCCTGGCCACCGGGTCCCAGGACCAGTTGGACGTTTCGACGTCCTTAAAGATGACGTAGGTGTCGCGGTATTTGTGCGGGTCATCGCTCCAGACATAAAAATTCCGCCAGCGGCTGCCGGGCCTGGCGCGGCGGGCGCGCAGAAACCAGGGGTGCTGGTCCGAGGTATGGTTCAACACGAGTTCCGTGACGACCCGCAAACCGCGGTGATGCGCCTGACGCAGAAACACCTTGAAGTCGTTGAGCGTGCCATACATCGGATGCACGGCGCAATAATCGGCGATGTCGTAGCCGTCGTCCCGCAATGGCGAGGGATAGAATGGCAGCAACCAGATGGCGGTGACACCGAGGTCCTTGATGTAATCGAGCTTTTCCGTCAGACCCCGGAAGTCGCCCATGCCATCCCCGTTGGCATCGTAAAAGGCGCGCACGTGCACTTCGTAGATGACGCCGCTTTTATACCAGAACGGGTCGGGATCCAAACCTTCGCGATTGTGGTTGTGGCTGGGCATGGGAACTGGTCAAGGCGCGGGCTTGTCCGTGGGGACAACTCCGGACAACTGCGGTTGCGCCGCCGGCGCGGGCGCCTTTTCGCGGGACAGTTCGCTCAACTCACGGAGCAGCCGCCGGACGGCGGTATGGTTGCCCAAAAAATATCGCGCGGCGGTGTTGGTCAATCCGACGCGCACCGAGCAGGCCGTCGGCGGCAAGGCGCGGAACAGGTCCTCATCCGTCCAGTCGTCGCCGATACCGAGAATAAAATCCGGCGCATGGCTGCCCAGCCATTCCATGGCGGCGGTGCCCTTGTTGACGCCGGTGTTGCGGATTTCGATGACTTTGTTGCCTTCCAACACCTGCACGTCAATGTTGCGCGTGTAACCGGCCAGGTCGTCGAGCAGTTCCTTGGCGCGCAGCGGGGCCTGTTCCGGGTCGGCCCGCCGATGGTGCCACGCGAGCGAGAATTCCTTTTCTTCCAGCAGCGCTCCGGGCAGGCGGTCCACGTAAAGCTGCAGGATCGGGCGCACCCGTTCCTTCCATTCGGTCGTGAGGTTTTTCAACATGCGCCATTCGGCGCCTTTGTGCCGCAACCAGACGCCATGCTCGGCGACCAAAGCAACCGGCAAACTGCCGAACCATTCTTCGAGATCGCGGCGCGGCCGGCCGCTGATCACCACGACTTCATTGGCCGGGTCGGCGCCGAGAGTGGCCAGCAGATTCAACAATTCCGCGTCCGGTTGCGCCCGTTTGGGGTCGTCCGCGAATGGCACCAGCGTGCCGTCGTAGTCCAGCAGCAGGGCGCGGCGGGTTGTCGACCGATATTGCTGGATGAGCGCGGCCTGGGCCTTGCCGGTCAAGGCGCGGGCGCGGCGGGCCGCCTCGACCTTCTGGGTGGCCAGCATGCCCTGGATGAAATCGTCTGCCCAGCGGGTCACGTTGTAACGCCGCAGCCGTTCCTGCAACAGCCGGTTGCGCCGGATTTGCTCCTCCATCGGCATGGTTAACGCCTGTTCCAGCGCCTGCGCAAAATCCTCGCGGTGGAACGGATTGATGACGAGCGCCTCGCCCATTTCTTTGGCGGCCCCGGCCATTTCGCTCAAGATCAAGACGCCGGTCTGGTCGGGGCGGGAAGCGATGAATTCCTTGGCCACCAGGTTCATCCCGTCGCGCAGGGGCGTGATGAGCGCCACGTCGCACCCCCGATAGAGCGGCACGATTTCCTCGAAGGTCAGGTGGCGGAATTGATAGACGAGGGGCGTCCAGTGCACGTTCCCGAAATCGCCCACGATGCGGCCGACCGTCTGTTCGAGTTCCTGTTTCATGGCCTGGTAGCTGTCCACGCCGATGCGGGACGGCGCGACCGAAATTACAAATACGACTTTGCCATGCCATTGCGGATTGTTCTTCAAGAATAACTCATAGCCGTGCAGCCGGTTGATGAGACCTTTCGTGTAGTCCAGCCGGTCCACGGAAAAAATCACCTTCTGGCCGACACACTTTTCGCGCAGTTCCGCCACGCGCGCCTCGGTTTCCGCGGACGCCGCGGCCTCCGCAAAGCGATCGAACTCGACGCCCATCGGAAAAGTTTCCACTTTCACCACGCGGTCGCGCAGGTCCAGGCTGCCGAGCTGGTGTTCGTAACCGACCGTGCGCAGCACCGAAGTCAGAAAATACCGCACATAATCGTGGGTGTGAAAACCGATCAGGCTCGCGCCGAGCAGGCCTTCGATGATTTCCTCCCGCCACGTGCGCGGCAGCATCCGGAATATTTCCCAGGACGGAAACGGGACATGCAGGAAGAAGCCGATGGGCATTTCCGGGAATTTTTCGCGCACCAGTTTCGGCAGCAGCATCAGGTGATAGTCGTGAATCCAAAGCAGGTCGTCCGGCTGCAAGGCGTTCACCACCGCTTCTCCAAAGACGCGGTTCACGCTCCGGTATTCCTGCCAGAATTCCTCTTCGTAGCGGGTCAGCGTGGGGAAATAATGGAACAGCGGCCAGATGGTCTTGTTGCAAAAGCCGAGGTAAAACCGGTCCATGCTCTCCTCCGGCAGGAAAACCGGGCTGGACTTGAACTGCTGCAAACCGTAAGCCTGCACCGCCGGCTTGTGCTCCGGCGGAATGCTCGCGCCGGGCCAGCCCATCCACAAGTAATCCGGGCGGTTCACGCCATCCGGGGACTTGCCGCTCAGATAACTCCACAAACCCGTGGTCAACCCGCCCGCGCTCGGCGCGAACAGCGGTGCCCCGTCTTTGAACGACACGGTGAACGGCAATCGATTTGAAACGACCACCAACCTCATGCATACAAGTTCCACTCTTTCCGGCAACTGTTCAAGCCAACCGTCCAATTATTTCAACCCGAACTCCGAAGCTCGATGCGCGAAAATGGTGGTAGAGACAGCGCGCTGCGCTGTCGCCGCCCGCGTCCAGCGGGCGGAACAAATTGTGCAAAGGCGGACGCGCGCCCCGGCCGGTTCCGCGCCTGAACGGCGCGGTGACGGCGCAGCGGAGACTGTCTCAAAAGTATCGGAGGGGCGAGTTTATACGAGCCCCCGACTGACCGAATGCCTATGAAAATGGGGGCTCGTGTAACTCGCCCCTCCGACAAGAAATTGTTTTGAGACACTCTCAGCGCGCCATCTACCATTCATACAAGGGGAACTTGGCTATGCGTGTAGGTGCAAAGATCGAGTGAAGTAAGAGAACGTCCTCCCGACCTTCGCCCAACCTTTCCGGAAGGCCACCAACGTCTGAACCGCTACAGTTCAGACCGGCTCGGCAATCAAATCGTAATCCGTGTGGCCGATAATCTTCACGCGGGCAAATTCGCCAATCGGGAACTTTCCGCAAATATAAACCCGTCCGTCAATGTCCGGGGCGTCAGCCTCGCCGCGAGCGATCAAAAAATGCCGAGAGCCGAGAGTCGAGCGTCGAGAGTCGCGGTCGCGGACAAGGCCATGTTCCCAGGAACTGACGTTGGCGTCCTGCAATTGTTTGGCGTCCGCCCGGCCCTCGACGAGGACTTTGATTTCGCGGCCAACGAAGGATTCAGACACCTGCCGGGCGATTTTGTGCTGCTCGGCCATGGCGAGCTTGCGACGCTGTTGTTTCACCCGGTCAGGGATTTGTCCCGACATCGCGCCCGCGCGCGTGCCGTCTTCCTGCGAGTAAGCGAACACACCGAGGCGCTCGAATTTCATTTCGCGGATGAAATCGAGCAGTTCCTCGAAGCACTTTTCGGTTTCGCCGGGAAAGCCGACGATGAAGGTGGTCCGCAATGCGATGCCCGGCACGCCGGCGCGGATGCGTTTGATCAAATCCACGATGTATTGCCGCGAGGTTTCGCGCCGCATCCGTTCGAGCATGTTTCCGTGGATATGCTGGAGTGGAATGTCCACGTAACGCGCCACCTTCGGGCACGCGGCGATGGTCCGGATGAGTTCGTCCGTCCAGTGCGCCGGATGGGTGTAGAGGAGGCGGATCCAGAAATCGCCCTTGAGCGCGTTCAATTCGCGGAGCAGCGTGCAAATGGTTGTTGAATTTGCCGGCAACGATCTCACCGTGGCGGAGAATTTTTCCGGCGACGAAATCGCGCGCGAGGGTCGTAGTGGCACGGGCGTCCCGCCCGTGTGTTTCAGGAAAAGCTGCGATTGTCTGGATTCGTCGAAACTCACGGGCGGGACGCCCGTGCCACTATGCGCCGGGCGCAAGTCCAGGCCATAGTAAGTTGAGTCCTGTGAAATCAGATTCAATTCCTTCACGCCGCCGGCAATCAGCGCCTTCGCCTCCGCGACAATGTCCGCCTGCCGGCGGCTGCGGTGCGAACCGCGCATCCGGGGAATGATGCAGAAGCTGCACGGGTGATTGCAGCCCTCGGCAATTTTGACGTAGGCAAAATGACGCGGCGTCAGGCGAAAACGAGGCGTGCCGAAATCGGGGATGAAGGTGGGCCGCGGGTTCACTTCCAACAACGCTCCTCCTCGACCTCGCTCTCGTTCATTGCCCTCGATTAACTTGACGCTCGGAATGGCGGCGCTCTGCCGAGACGTCGCTA
Organism: Verrucomicrobiota bacterium; assembly: GCA_050013895.1. Lineage (GTDB taxonomy): Bacteria > Verrucomicrobiota > Verrucomicrobiia > Limisphaerales > UBA11358 > UBA11358. Next base: position 10,803 of record JBEKEJ010000071.1, read on the forward strand.
CAATGGTTTTGGTTTTTCCAAACTTGTCCGTGCCGCGGAGGGTTTCAGCCTTTTCGTGTTCCGTTGTCCCGCATCTTTTGTCCATTTCAGCAAATCGCCCGGTGATTTTTCCCTTCGATGTTGAATGTTGAATGTTGAATGTTGAATGTTTCCCAACCTTTTCCGCCCGCCGGGCAACGGCCTGTCTCACGATTTCCGGGACCTGCGCGACCTGGTCAATGCCCATGAACGCGTCCACCTCAGGCAATAATTTGGGCAGTTCGTCGCGGAACCGCTGAGGCAGACAACCGGAAACGATGAGACTTTGACCGCGATTCTTCGCGGCGCGGACCTCGGCGGATTCGAGGATGGTGTCCACGCTTTCCTCCTGCGCGGCGTCAATGAACGAGCAGGTGTTGACGATGACGGCGTCGGCCTGGGCGGCGTCGTTGGTGATTTCCACGCCGTCTTTGAGGAGCGCGCCGAGCATGATTTCGGCGTCCACGAGGTTCTTGGCGCAGCCCAACGAAATCAAGCCGACGCGCAATGGCCCGTTGCCGCGCCGAAGCGGCTTCGTCCCCGCCGACGCGTGGTCATGGGAATCTTTCCTCATCACAGGCGGACAAAACTAAGCCAAGCCCGGAGATGAAGCAATCTTGTGTAGCGCCTGGGAGTGTCCTGATTTGGTGGAGACATCGCGCTGCGATGTCCTCGCCCGCGCAGCAGCGGGCGGAATGAATCGCGTCCGCCGCACAACTACCACGCCTCCCCCCTTGCGCCGCTGAACGCGCCGCGGACGGCGCAGCGCGCCGTCCTTACCTGATTAGGCCACCGCCAAGCGGTTGGGCGGAATTTTGGCCTGCGCCGCCCGTAACCGCGCTCTAAATTATCTTCCAACGGAATTGGTCGCAGGCGCGCTCGTCGGCGCCGGCGAGGCTGGAGCGGGCACGTTGGTGGAAAGAGCGGCGGCGGGTGGCGCGTTCGTTTCCGCCGGCATTCCGAGTTGAGTGCGCAGGACGGCGCGCATGACATACGGAAGCCCCTGTTGCGGGTCGAGCAATTGGTTGAGCGCGGTGCGGTCGAGTTCCGCCAATGGCGGCAACTGGACGCGTCTTTCATTGCCGGTCGGAGTGGTGGTTTTTACGCGATAACGATCATATATTCTTTGGGCCAACAGCTTGTAACCGTAGCAACGGTCATCCTGGCCGATGGCCAGCGCGATATAGGCCCGGGTGAGCAGTCCCTGAATGTCCGAGGTCGTGTTCTCCTGCGACGTGTCGCCGAGGTCCGCCTGCACCCGGGCGACGGCGTATTCGTCGAGCGTGAGATTTCGCGCAAATGAATTGGTGTCACCGTGAATGAGGGTGTCGTTGGGAAATTGCCCGCCCAGATAACGATACCATTTTGCCGCCTCGGCCACGCGATTGTGGTCGTAAAGATAATAAACCGCGTCGCCCAAAAAATTCCGGCGCGCCACTTGGATGCCTTCCCTGCGTCCGCCATCAGGCTCCTCGGCATACTGCTTTTCATAGGCATCATTCACCTTGGGAATGAGGTCAAGATTGGGGCCGAGGGCATAACCGCCGCCGAAAGGATTGGCAATGTAGCGTCCGTGGCGAAACGCCTGTTGCATGGACTGGTAAATGACCCGGCGCAGCGTGTTCAGGTCGCTGGTCTTGACCTTGTCAGGGTCGGCCTCCGCTTTTTCCAGGCCGAGTGCAGCCCAGTAAATCGCGTGCGCTTCCGGCAAACGCCAGTCGAGCGGGCCCCATTCCGCATCCACTTTTTGGGCGAACACCGGATCAACTTTGTATGTTTCGCGGAGCGCCAGCGCGTTGGTTCTTTCCCCGGCGGTTTGCGGATGGATGAGGTCGGCGAAATTTGTCCCGTTCGGGCCGAAGAACGGCGCCATTTCCCGCGCCCATTCCTGTTTGTAATATAGATTTGCCTCGTCCATGTTCTGCCCCATCTTGAACTGGAACAACCAGGCCAGTTGTTGGTAAATCAACACGCCGTCCGGGTTGTACCGCAACGCCCGGTCACGCAGCAGTTCAATGCCCTGTTCCAGCCAGCGCCAGCGATCGGAAAAATCCTTGAACTTCACCGAAATGTTGAAGGCCATGTTCCACGCCTCAAAAATCCAGACCTGCTCGAAATGAGGCTCCAAATCCGTGATCCAATCCGCAAGCTGGGCCGCCTCGAAAAATTTGTCATCCAACTGCAATTCGTTGGAACGGATCCAGAGATAATTGGAAATCAAGCCCCGGAAGCCGCCGAGCGCGACGGTCGTGAACGCCAGCAGCGGAGGCGCGTTCTCGAGCACCGACGCTTGTGTCAGCCCGAGCTGGTCGCGGTCGCGGTTCAAGGATTTTTGCAGCTGACCGGAGCCTGCGAGCAACGCCGCCGCGAGCAGCAGCAAAATAATCTTTTTGGCGCGGGCGCTCATGTTCCAAAAGCGAACAACAGGGAATCGTGGCGCGCCGACGAGCGACGGTCAGCCGTCATCTCCCATCTTCCATCTTCGATCTTCGTTTTCATTGTGTTCCCTGCCCGGTCGCCAGTTCACGCCGGTTGAACAACCCGATCCCGATGAGGCTGACGATTCCGCCGAGGAACAAAACGATTTGACCGAAGGCCGCGCCCAGTTCAGCCCATGATATGCTTCGCCCGCTGCTCAAGGAATCAATCGGCGAAAAACTTTGAATCAGGCCGATGACCACGAGAAGGCCCTTGAACAGCGGAATCAACACCGCGTCGGCGATGGAATGTCCCATCTC
>JBEKEJ010000072.1:0-13533 GCA_050013895.1 Verrucomicrobiota bacterium
ATCGAGCCGAGAATCAAATTGCGCGTGGCGTGGTCGGCGAGCATGTCCCGATAGACAACCGCCCACGGATAAAGGAAGACAACCTCGATGTCGAACAGGATGAACAGCATCGCCACGAGATAGAATTTCACCGAGAACCGCGTGCCGCCTTCGCCGATGGGGTCCTTGCCACATTCGTAGGCGGTGTCCTTGGCCTTGGTGCGCTTGCCGTATTTGCCGAGCAGGACGGAAATCATGAGCGTCCCCGCGGCGAAGCCGATGGCGGCGGCGAGGAGCATGAGCACCGGGATGTATTGCTCCAATTGCGACGGCGGCGTCTGTTCCATGCGGGAAAATGTAGATTGAACGCCGGAAAATTCAACAAGGAAAACCGGCAATCAGGAAAGATTCACTTCCGGAAAAACCACAGCAGCAATGTCAGCAGCGCGCTCAAAATCAGGCAGGTCACCAAAGGGAAGTGAAAGCTGAACTCGCCCCTGGTGTAATTGATGTCGCCGGGCAAACGACCGAACCAGCCCCTGCCAAAGCCGGACCACAACAGCGCGCCGACCGCCACCAGCAGCAGTCCGGCAATCATCAGAAATTTACCCAGCTCGTTCACCACGCTTCATGAGATTTATTCTCCAAAACCGCTTGCGGGACAAGCCTGCAATATCGCACGAAAAAATTCAGGAGACGGTTCCTGTTTTTGTGCCCGCTTATCAGGGCGCAGTGAATGTGAGTCCGGCCATTCTTAGCGAAAGAGAAGTTGGAGCCGGCTCACCCGCCTAAGTTTCACTTCGGCGCGGCAAGCGTCGCCTGCTGCGGTCGCCCCCCGGAATTCGCGTCAATTCGCGAAATTCGCGGATCAATATTTTCGTGTGCTTTGGGCATTTCGTGGTCAACCGATTCTTCGCGTGCGATTTTTCTTTTGCCTGGGGTCGTTTGCCCTTTCAATTCCGCGCCATGTCGCGCGATTATGTGCTCGAACCGTTTCATTCCGCAGTCCAACTGCAGATTGATTACGCGCATGAACTCAATCCGCAGCAGCTTGCCGCCGTCACCGCGCCGCCCGGCCCCGCCCTCGTCATCGCCGGCGCCGGTTCGGGCAAGACCCGCACGCTCACCTACCGCGTCGCCTACCTGCTCGAACAGGGCATTCCCGCCGACCGGATTCTGCTGCTCACGTTCACGAACAAGGCTGCCGGCGAAATGATGCGCCGCGTCGCCGACCTGCTCGGGCAGGAACTCGCGTCGCTCTGGGGCGGCACGTTCCATTCCATCGGCGCGCGGATTCTGCGTTCACACGCCGACCGGCTCGGCTACCGGCGCGATTTCACCATTCTCGACCGCGACGACGCGAAGGACCTGATCAAGGCGTGCATTGCCGAGGCCGGCATCGAAACGAAAGGCGGTCATTTTCCGAAACCGGAGGTGCTCAACGAAATTTTTTCGCTTGCGGTCAATACGCACCAGTCCGTTCAGGACCTGCTCCAGGGGCAATTCAGCTATTTTTCACAGTTCACCGAACAGATTTCCGGCCTCGCGCAACGTTACGCCAAACGCAAACGCGCGACCAACGCGATGGATTTCGATGATTTGCTCGCGCTCTGGCTCAGGCTATTGCAGGAAAACACCGAAGCGTGCGAACATTACCAGCGGCGCTTCCAGTTCATTCTCGTGGACGAATACCAGGACACAAACCGGCTCCAGAGCGACCTCATTGACCTGCTCGCCCAACGGCATCACAACGTCACCGTCGTCGGCGACGATGCGCAAAGCATCTACGGGTGGCGCGGCGCGAACTTTCTGAACATCCTGGAATTTCCCAAACGTTATCCCGGCGCAAAGGTTTTCAAGATCGAAACCAATTACCGCAGCACGCCGGAAATCCTGAAGGTGGCCAATGCCGCCATCGCCGCCAACCGGAACCAGTTCACCAAGACGCTCACGCCCGCGCGAAAATCCGGCCTGAAACCGGCGCTGGTCGCGTGCCTGGACGCCGGGCAACAATCCGCGTTCATCGCGCAGCGCGTGATGGAACTGCGCGACGAAGGCGTGAGCCTCAACCAGGTGGCCGTGCTCTATCGCTCGCATTTTCACGCGCTCGAATTGCAGCTTGAACTCACCAAACGCAACATCCCCTTCTCCATCACCAGCGGCATCCGGTTTTTCGAGCAGGCGCATATCAAGGACGCGACGGCGTATCTCAAGCTGGCCGCGAATCCGCGCGACGAACTCGCTTTCAAGCGGCTCGCGCAATTGCTGCCCGGCATCGCGGCCAGAGGGGCGGAAAAAATCTGGAAGATTTTTTCGGCGAAGATCGAAGATGGAAGATCGAAGATGGCCAGCCAGCCGTCAGATGTAAATAAACCCCAACTCCCGTCTGCCAACTCCCATCTCCTGCCGCGCGTCGCGCCAGCGCTTCAGAAATGTTCAACCGCCGTTCCCGCCAGGGCCGCCACCGCCTGGAAACAATTTGTCGAAACCATTTCCCAGCTTGAAGAGGACACCGTCCGCAACAGCGCCGCGAAAATGCTGCGGCTGGTGATTGACGCGGGCTACGACGATTATCTCAAGGAAAACTTCGACAATTACCGCACCCGGTTGGAAGACCTCGAACAACTCGCCGTCTTCGCGTATCAATTCAATTCCGTCGAGGATTTTCTGACGCAACTCGCCCTGCTGACCAATGTCGAGGCTGAGAACGACCCGGCCGCAAAATCCGACGCCGAGCAAATACGGCTCTCGACAATTCATCAGGCGAAGGGCCTGGAGTTCGACGCGGTGTTCGTCATCATGCTTTGCGACGGATTGTTTCCATCCTCGCGCTCGATGGAAAGCGACGGGGGCGAGGAAGAGGAGCGCCGGCTGTTTTACGTGGCCATCACCCGCGCGAAGAGCGAGCTTTACCTCAGTTACCCGCTGATTCGCGCCAGTTTCAGCAATTCCGGCGGCGACGGGATGCAGCGGCCCTCTCGGTTTTTGTCGGAAATTCCCCGTGAGTTGTTGAATGAATGGAATCTGCGCGCGCGCTATGGGTGAATTTTCGAGGAGACAGCGATTGATTCTCCGGTCCCTCGCCCATCGGATGGGAGAGGGTGGCCGCAGGCCGGGTGAGGGTATGAGTTTGGCGGGGTGAGGACGGTCGTTCCACCATATTGATTTGTGTTTTACGCCCGCCCTCACCTGTGTCCTTTTCCTCCGTCTTCACTGCGTTTTGACGCGACAAGCCGGGGAGAGGATTTCACCAAGCACGCTCCCGGTGGTTTGATTGATATCCGGCGCGCCGGAAAGGTCACTTTGACTTAATCCCGCAACCCGCGCCATTGCCATCGGGACACGTAGGGGTCAATCCGATTCAGCAAGAAATAAGCCCACCGCTGTTTCAATTTCTGCCAGAACGTGCGCGATTGGCGCCAGTCATCGCGCGTCACACGGCGGCAATATTGAAGGGTGTCTGCAAGAATCCCGCGCGCCTGCCGCGCGATCTCCCCGTCCGCGAAACGAATCATCAGTTCGTAATTGATCTGCAAACTGCGCGCGTCGAGGTTGCTGGAGCCGGTGTAAACCGCGTCGTCCACAACGAACAATTTCGCATGAAGTATCTGCGGTTGATACTCGTAAATCTCCACCTTGCCCCGCAACAGCCGCCGATACAGGCTCTGCGCCGCGAGTTTGGAAAGCGGCACGTCGGACTTGCCGGCCAGAATCAATTGCACCCGCCCGCCGCGCCGGACGACGCGCATCAAATCGTGCCGCAACCGCCGCGTTGGCAGGAAATACGCCACCATGATCTGAACGTCCCTGGCGTCCGCCAGGTCCCTGCGCAAGGCGCGCTTGATGGGGCTTTGTCCCCGCCCCGGCCCGCTGAACAACATTTGCTCCGGAGGCAACACCTCGGTTTTCCTGGCGCTGAATTTGCGCCAGCGCATGAACCGCTTGTGCCGGAACTCGGCGCGCGCGAACATGTCTTCAAACGATGACGCCAGCCGCGCCGCCAGCGGACCTTCAATTCTCAGCCCGACGTCGCACCAGCCGTCCTCCACGCCGTCGCCTTCGTATTCCGGCGAGATATTGAAACCGCCGACGAACGCCACCCCTTCGTCGCACAGGAGCAATTTGCGGTGATTGCGAATCGTCACCCGCTCCAAGGCAATGGGATTGAACCATCGGACTTCACCGTCCGCTTTCCGCAATGGCTCCCAAAAGTGGTCGGGCAACAAAAGCGAGCCGACCGCATCCACCAGCACACGCACACGCGCCCCGCGCCCGCAGGCGCGAATCAACGCCTCTCGAAACGAGCGCCCCAACGGGCATTCCTCAAATGTGTAAATCTCCAGACAGACCGATTGGGAAGCCGCGTCAATGGCTGCGAGCATGGCGGGGAAGATTTCGTCACCCGCGCGCAACCATTGGCAAGCAGGACTGGGTCCGGTCTGCATAGGTGGGCGCAGATTATTTTATCGGGCGGAATTTTCAATCCGGGAAAATGCGCGAAAAATGGGTGGTGTCCCAACTTGTTTGGAGTTCCGCCTTCAGGCGGCCAAAAGCCGCGTAAACGCGGAGCTCCGAACTCAAATCAGGACCCTGCCGAAAATTGTTCTAATTTTTCCCCGTTTCAGGCATCTATAACAGTGTGCGAACCATCTTGAAAATGTTGCCCGCCGTTCTTCTCGGTCTGGCGGGGAGTCTCGCGCACGCCGCGCATACCCAGGCGCGGCTGATACTGGCCGCCGACAGCGCGCGGCCCGGTGACGCCGTGCTGGTGGGGGTGGATTTGAAAATGGAGCCGGGCTGGCACACTTACTGGAAGAACCCCGGCGAGGCCGGCATGGCCACCAAAATCGAGTGGCAACTTCCGCTCGGTGTTACTGCCGGTGAAATCCAATGGCCATTGCCGGAAAAACTCCCGCCCGCCGAAGTCACCACCTACGGTTACAACGACGAGGTCATGCTCATTGTGCCACTGAAGGTCGCCACCGATTTGAAGCCCGGCCCGCTCGATTTGAAGGCCAGGGTTTCCTGGCTCGAATGCAAGGAAGCCTGCATTCCCGGCAGCGGCAGCGTTGAGGCCACCCTCAACATCGGCGACCAAACCAAAGCGTCCGCCGATTCGGTGCTCCTTCAATCGTGGAAAAACAAAGTGCCCCTGTCTGCTGAAGGGCTTCATTGGTTCGTTCGAGCATGGTGGGAAAAACCGGCAAACGATGACACCCGGCCATTGATTATTGAAGGATCTTTTACGGGAGACGTTGATGGATGGCTGCCAAATAAATTTGATTTTTTTCCTGACGCCAATGACAGCTTTGAAATTCAAGCTGCGACTGAAAATGTTTCTAACACGAAAGCCCTTTTTTGTTTTCGCAAAACTGTAAAAAAATTCTCCGGCGACTGGCCCAACGTAATCAGCGGGGTGCTTGTCTTGGAGAGCGGCAACAACAACCGGAACGGCATCGAGGTCAAATTGCCAATTGCAGACAAGGCACCTGCCGGGGAAACAAGCTCCGCGCAAGCTTCGCCGGAAAGTAGGACAGGCGGGACGCCTGTCCTACAACAATCGCTCTGGCGGATGTTGTTCTACGCCTTCATCGGCGGATTGATTTTGAACATCATGCCGTGCGTGCTGCCGGTCATCGCGCTGAAAATCCTCGGCTTCATCAACCACGGCCAACACGAGCCGCGCCGCGTCCGCGCGCTCGGCCTGATTTATGGTCTCGGCGTGCTGGTATCGTTTCTTGCGCTGGCTGCCGTTGTGATCGGCGTCAAGGTGGCCGGACATCATGCCGGTTGGGGCATGCAGTTCAGCAGCCCGGAATTCATCGTCGTGCTCACCACCCTGATCACGCTCGTGGCGCTGAATCTGTTCGGCGTCTTCGAAGTCACCCTGGGCGGACGCACGATGAGCGCGGCGGGGCAGCTCACCGCCAAACAAGGCGCGGTCGGCGCGTTTTTCAACGGCTTGCTGGCTACGGCGTTGGCCACCCCCTGCACCGCGCCGTTTCTGGCGCCCGCACTCGGCTTTGCCTTCTCACAAAGCTCGTCGCTAATCGTATTGATTTTTCTGTTCGTCGGACTCGGTCTCGCCGCGCCGTATGTGGTGCTGAGTTGGAATCCGGTGTGGCTGAAATTCTTACCCAAGCCCGGCGCGTGGATGGAGAAGTTCAAGATTGCGATGGGTTTCCCGATGTTGCTGACGGCCGTGTGGCTTTTCAATCTTGCGGCCGGTGATTACGGCGCGAATGTCTTGTGGCTCGGTGTCTTTCTTGTGCTGATGGCGTTTGCGGCGTGGATTTTCGGCGAGTTTGTTCAACGCAACCGCGCCGGCAAAGGCATTGCGCTCATCATTGTTCTGATTCTGGCCGTTGGCGGCTACGTCTTCGCGCTCGAAGACCAATTGCATTGGCGCGAACCGATGGCTGCTGCAACGGCAGGTTCGTTGAAGGCATCTCCGGACGGCATAGACTGGCAGCCGTGGAGCCCGGAAGCCGTCACGCAAGCACGCGCCGCCGGAAAACCCGTCCTGGTGGATTTCACCGCCGACTGGTGCCTGACCTGCCAGGTGAACAAAAAAACCAGCATCGAGATTCCTTCCGTTCGCAAAAAATTGAAAGACATCAACGCGGTCGCTTTGATCGGCGATTATACGCATTTCCCCGATAGCATCACAACGGCACTGAACCATTTCAACCGCGCCGGCGTGCCGCTGGTTTTGGTTTATGCGAAAAACCCGGACGCCGAACCGATCGTGCTGCCGGCGATTTTGACACCCGAAATCGTCTTAAATGCCCTTAGCGGAAGGGCGACCGCCATATACTCGACAAATTACATTTTCATCGGGGCCGGGATTTTGATCGTCGCGGCAGGCTTCTTGTTTTATTTCCGGCGAAGAACAGAGCATCACGAGCACTGATTTTTTGGTGGTGACCCAATTTGAATTCGAGGTAGGGTCATCGCGCTGCGATGACCGCGCCGCGTGCAGCGGCGCAAAGGGAAGCAGCGGAGCTGTTCCGCCCGCTGCACGCGGGCGGGGACGCCGCAGCGCGGCATCCCTACCACCGCAATTTAAGTCATTAACATTTTTTGAACCAAACGACCGTAAATCGGTCTTGCATTCTGTACGTTAGCTGCTAGAATTCGAAATTGAATTTTCACTTATGAATAAGACATTGGCATGTTTCACCGCATTAATGGTGGTCTTGACAGCGCAGGCGGTGGAAATCGGCAAGCCCGCGCCGGATTTCACGGCCACGGACATCAACGGCAAGACCGTCAAGCTCAGTGATTACAAGGGCAGGATTGTCGTCATCGAATCCTACAATTCCGATTGTCCGTATTGCCACAATCAATACAAGACCGGCGCGATGCAGGCGTTGCAGCGCGACCTCGCCGCCAAGAGCGTCGTCTGGATCATGGTCAATTCCGTCAACCCGAAGAATTTCAGCCATCGCACGCCCGAACAGGCGCGCGCGGAATGGGCCGCCGAAAAGATCGCCGCGGCCGTGTGGATTGACGACAGCTCCGGCGCCGTCGGCCATCTCTACGACATGAAGACCACACCGGACATGTATGTCATCAACCAGGACGGCGTTCTGGTTTATGCGGGCGCCATTGACAACCAGCCCGACCCGTTCCACGACCCAAGCAAGGCGCGGAATTACGTCAGCGAAGCCATTGACGCGCTGCTTGCCGGCAAACCGGTCGCGGTTACCGAAACCAAGCCTTATGGTTGCAGCGTGAAATACGCGGATTAAACCCGAAAACCAGAATTGGTAGGGATGGCGCGCTGCGCCGTCACCGCGCCATTCGGGCGCGGAACTGACCCGAGGCGCGCGTCCACCCTCGCACAATTCGTTCCGCCCGCTGGATGCGGGCGGAGACAGCGCAGCGCGCTGTCCCTACCACCATTTCCACGCGCCCAACTTCGGTTTTCGGATTAAATTTTATGGCAGGGCGCGGCACGCCGTCCGCGCTGCATTTTGTTTGTGTGTGTGCGGCGGGCAGAGGACTGCCCGCCCTGCTTTTTTCAAGAACCGAACTCCTTCGGAAATTCCTCCGTTGGCGCGTGGATGTCCACGCGCTTTTTGGTGAATGGATCGTTGTAAGAATCAAAAGCCAATTCGGCCCGGCATCCGCGGTTATGGATTGTTGAGCAGCCGGACTTCGCGCTGCGGGAACGGGATGGAAATGTTGGCGGCGCGGAGTTGCTCCGCAACGGCCTGATTGATCTCCACCTGCGCCAGGACAAAATCATTCAGCGACGCCCACGGTTTGATGGCAATGTTGATGGACGAATCGGCGAGCGCTGTCACGCCGACGATCGGGACGGGTTCTTTGAGCACACGAGGATTGCCTTCCAATACACGCCGCACAATGGCGAGTGCGTCACTGAGATTCGTCCCATAAGCGACGCTCACCGACAAATCAAGCTGCCGGACTTTGCCGTAGTTGTGCAAAATTTCACCGATGATTTTTCGATTAGGAATGACGACTCGCGACTGGTCCACGTGCGCCAACATGGTTGAGAAAAGCTCGATTCTTGTCACTTGTCCCGACACGCCGGCGATTTCAATCCATTCACCGACACGGAATGGCTTGGTAAAAATGATGGTCAAGCCGGCAACGAGGTTGCCGAGCACGCCTTGCAAGGCCAGGCCGACGCCCACACCCGCGACACCGATGCCCGCGAGCGCCGGGACGATGGGCACATTCAGTTTGTCCAGCGCCTGCAACAGGGCGACGAGAAAGATGAGCAGCCGGACGACGCGGACGGCCAGCATGATGATGGGCGGCTCGACGTGTTTCTTTTCCAGCCATTGACGCAGGGCGCGGCCAATCCACCAGGCGATGACGAGGCCGATGGTCAGTATGATGAGCGCGCCGATGATTTGCAGGCCGTAGTCGGTGAGGAAATCCACGAGCTTGGTTTTAATCCGGCCAATGGCGTCAATCGTTTTGTCGGCTGTATCTCCCATATTTCACCTCAAGTTTAGGCGATGGGTTAATCCAATCCGCCGCGCCGCGTCAATACTTGAATGATTGACGCGGCCCGTTTTTTTGCCAAGCTGCCGCGGCATGACCACCAAAACCCGCAATTGGCTGATTACCCTTTTGATTTTGGCGTCGCCGTTCCTGTTCTTCCTGGTCCTCCTGCTTTTCTGGACCGCCGAGCCGCTCCCGCCCGTCGCGCCCCTGCCCGCTCCAAATGGCTACGACGATTTGGTGAAAGCCGGAAAGACGGTGACGGCTGACGCGGGTGACTACCATGAAATGGACGAAGCACAGTTGGGAGAACTGGTGGCTAGGAATGCCGAAGCGTTGCAACGGTTGCGCGCCGGTTTGAGCAATCAATGCCGGGTGCCGGTTCAGTTCTCCCAAACTTACGCGGAGAATCACCTCAACGAACTGGCCGCCTTCAAACGGCTGGCGCAGGTTTTGGCGGCGGAAGGCAGGCGGGCAGAAATGGAGGGGCATCCCGGCAACGCCGCCAAATCTTATCTGGATGCGATTCACCTCGGCAATGAATCCGCGCGCGGCGGAGTTGTGATTGACCAACTCGTCGGCACAGCCATCGAACATATTGGCACGGACGGCTTGCAAGAGATTGCCGGCCAATTCAACGCGAAATCCTGCCGCGAAACCGCCGCAACGTTGGAAACCCTGGATTCTCAAAGACAAACCTGGAACGAAGTCATGCAACAGGAACGTGATTGGTCGCGCCGGGCTTTTCCGGGAGTGCGGAACGAATTCTTCAGGCTCATGACACGCAATTCCTTGAACCAGGCCTTTCAACAAGCGGAAGAAAAATTCAACCAGCAGCAAGAGCGGACGCGGCAATTGACCGTTGACCTTGCCGTCCGCGCCTACGAATTGGACATCGGGCATTCACCCGCGAGCATGGCCGATTTGGTGCCGGTTTATCTCAAAGCCGTGCCGCAAAACCCGTTCACCGGCACGAATATGAGTTATATGCCAAAATAATTCGTAGAAGACGATGTGAGGAATCTCAGGCTCATTTAAAATGAGTCTCGTGACCCCGCCTCCTGCAAAAAAATCATTCGCCGCGATAAACCGCGCGCGCCGTGCAGGTCTCCGCCACGACGACTTCCGTGAGCAGCGGCAGTTTCAGTTTCAATCTCTTCCAGATCCAGACCGCGATTCCCTCGCTTGTCGGATTTTCGAGGCCGGGGATCTCATTGAGATAACGGTGATCCAGCTTTTCCCAAATGGGTTTGAACGCCGCTGAAATGTCCGCGTAATCCATGAGCCAGCCGAGTTTCGGGTCGCATTCGCCCGCCACGACAATGTCCACCTTGAAACTGTGGCCGTGCAGCCGCCGGCATTTGTGCGACTTCGGCAAATGCGGCAGCAGATGCGCCGCTTCAAACTGAAACGTCTTTCGCAATTCCATTTTCATAAGAAAATCCGCTAATTTCGCCAATTTTCGCTAATTGATTTTCGCGGATTTGTTTTCGCGGCAATTCGCGAAATCCGCGGATGAATCAAGTCTCCCAATCCGTCCACGTCACCAGATCGCCCAGCGCCGGGCGTCCGTCGTGCCGCCAGGTCAACGGCGGATTTTGCATCTGGCCGAGCGGACATACCCGCGTCACGCCCCAATGTGCCAGTTGCGTCGCCAAATCTTCCATCTGCTCCTCCGGCGCGGCGATACCCACCGTCGAAACCCTGCCCCGCACGGCGTCGGCGCTTTGCAGCATCTCCTCCAAATCCTTCACGCCTTTCACATAAACAAAACGGTTCAGGCACGACATCTGGAACCGCGCGTCCGCCTCAAAAACCACCGTCCAAGCCGTTGAATTCTTGCTGCGCCACATCAGCGTGTCCGGAGAATGCGCCGCCCGCACCTCGTAAATTCCCCGGCGCGAGGCGATGACCGCTGCGTGCTCCGCCGCCAATTCGCCGCGCGGCTCGGTTTGTTCGTACTGTTCCAATTCGTCCGCCAGCAGTCCCGCGAATTTCTCCGGCAAAATCTCGCCGCGAGACTGGACATAAATCACGTGCGGCGAAAGGCAGCCGAGCTGGTTCCAGGCGACCACGTCGTCCGCCGCGCGCGCCGCGACCCGCCGCAAATGGGACCCGGTTAAAATCTCTCTGGCCACAAAACCAAAGCTGACGCGATGGCCATACCCGAGAAACCGGGTGCGTACCGGCAACCGCGAGCGAATGGCTGCGAGCGTTTCGTCACTGCCCGTTGCCGTCACGCAATCCGCCTCCGCGAACAGTGCCGCCTCCAACTCCGCGTTGCCGCCACGCCATTCGGTAATTTCGAGGCACGCGCCGAGTTTCGGGTCGGCGTCATAGATCGAATGCGCGAAGAGCCGCGGCAAAAACGCCGAGCCGCTCGCGCATTTCACGAATTGCGCCGACCGCGTCAGCACACCGAGCACGATGCCCGTCAGCGTCGGGTTTGGGATGTTGCCCGCCGCGACGTGGACGAGCATTTCCGGTCCGCGCCAAAGGTGACGAGTGGCGGGTGACCGGCCTTCGCCCGGAAGCTTCGGCCTGGCGGGCAAGTGACGCGATGAGACTGTTTCCTTTGTCACCTGACGCCCGTCGCCCGTCGCAACGACGGCATCGCCGAGTTCCTGTTCGAGCAATTCCGAAAAGTTTTCTGGCGTGAATTGGCGGAAGAAATTATCCAGACCCTTTTCCAAAGTGGCGCGCGAAAAGCCAGGGCCTGGAGCGCCGGCCTCCGGCCCGGCATTTCCCATCATGCCGTTCGCGTCCTGCCGGAGGCCGGCGTTCCACGTTTGTTCCAATGCGAATCTTCGGAAGCGGTTGTCTTCTTGCAACCAGCCTTTGGCAACTTCGGCGAGGACCTCCACGAGCTGGTGCGTCGTGCGCTGCGCGAGATAGCGTTCGCGGTTGCGCTTCAACGTCTGGCATGCCTCGGTGATCATCGCGGGCGATAGCGTCGCTTCCGGCGGCAGATCGGCGATAAAATAGCTGGGAAGGTTCACCTGATTGCGGAGTGCGGAGTGAGGAATGCGGAATGAGTCATCAACGAACAGCCGCGCGGTTCGGCGAATTGCGCCCGGCCAATCAATTCAAAACCGTCGCCGCGGCGGACGCCCAAATCTTCCGTTTGGACGGCCATGACGGAAAAGACGTTTGCCAAATCGAACACGCGAATCAAACCGGTTTCACCCTCGGCCACTTCCCGGCCGGTTCCCGGTGAAATGATTTGCACCCGTGCCAATGGAGGAAAACGAAAGCGACGCCAGCCAGCCGGAACGCCGGTCTCCGACCCGGCGCGTTGGAGTTCACGCTTCAGGGTGCCATCCGAACAAGCGAAAGCTTGAATTCCAACCGCATCGCGCCGGGTCGGAGACCGGCGCTCCAATTTTGTGTCATACGCTTGTGAGCTCAATTCGCTCATGCCGTATTCGCAGACGATGTTTTCGGGCGGGACACCGAGGCGCTCCGTGATGAGCGCATGCAATTCCGCTTTTGGCATCGAACGCGAACGGTTTTTGTAACCGCCGGTTTCCATCACGCGCGAGCCGGCGGGCAAATCGAAGCGCGAATTTCTCTCCGCGAGAAAATCCAGCAGATGGACGAAGGAAAACGCCGTGCCGAGCAGCACATGGGGTCTGGGTTCTCGGGTCCGGGATTTGGGGGACAAAGCAGCTAGCGCGGCGTCAAAATCCAGTGTCCAGGAATCATTGGCTGCAATTTTGCCGACGAAAGCTGTCTCTGGCGCACCAAGCTTTTGCCGGACGGTTTCAAACATGTGAATGAGCGACGAGTGGGGCGCCTGCGATGGCTTTGGTGTAAGGCAAATCAATCGTAAATCGTATTTCGTAAATCGTAAATTCAGCAGGACATTTTCAAAGAACCAGGGCAGTAATGATGTCTCGTAAATCTTCAATGACTCCGCGTTGTGAAAATGGCGGCTGGGCCACCGCTCCGTCGTCCCGCTGGAATGGAAAACGAATGTGCGCTCGTTTGGCGGCAGACAGGTCAATGGCAGTTCCTTGAACGCCGCCGTGGGCACGGCGGGAATTTGCGTCCAATCCTCGACATTTTCGGGCGTCAAGTCCCGCGCTTCGCAGATCTTTCGATACGCGGCGTTGTGTTTGAATTGAAGCGTGAAGAGTTCGAGGGCGAGCGCGGAAAATTGCCGATTGCCGATTGCCGATTGCCGATTGGAAATCAACTCGCGCAAGCGCGCGGCGAAGTTTGAAAGCCCGGATTTCATGCGGTTTTTGATTGTCGGCTGGTTTTCCGCCACAGCCGAAGGACATGGTAACGCGAAATCGCCTTACCGCAAGCGAGATTGCCAATGCCGCATTTGTCGGCCAAACTAGCTGTTCAAGAATGAACAAACGGTTTTACATCACCACCGCGATTGATTACGTGAACGGCCAGCCGCATCTCGGCCATGCCTACGAGAAAATCGTCGCCGACGTCATCGCGCGGTCGCGTCGCAGCCTGGGCCAGGAAACCTTTTTCCTGACCGGGCTGGACGAACACGGCCAGAAGGTCCAGCAGGCCGCGCAAGCCGAGGGCAAATCGCCGCAGGCCTACTGC
>JBEKEJ010000073.1:0-13430 GCA_050013895.1 Verrucomicrobiota bacterium
CACGGGCGTCCCGCCCGTTCGATGGAAAGCCGAAACACACAGGCGGGACGCCTGTGCCACTACTGCTGCGGCGCGCCATTATGGCTTTGGCGCTGCTGACAGTGTTTTCCGGCGCGGCGCTGGGCCTGCGGGCGGCGAATTATTTTTCCCGACGAACAGCCGTGGTCATTTCCGCCTCGGCGACCGCGCGCAGCGGGCCGTTTGACGAGGCGCAAAATGCTTTTGCCGTTCACGACGGCGCGGAGCTTTCCGTGCTGGACCGGCACGCCGACTGGATTCAGGTCGCCGACGGCTCCGGAAAAATCGGCTGGTTGCCGGTGAAACAAGTTGAAGTACTGCCTGGCGCGTGAATGCCGGGAGCGCTGGCATCCTGCCGGCGGGTTGCGGCGTGAAGCGCGATTCGGGCCGGCAAGATGCCGGCGCTCCCGGTCGGGAATTTTGGTTGAACACAGCGGCAGACTTGCTGTCAGAATTGCGTCCGCCACAAGAATATTTTTGAATAATTATGAGCACAGGAATCAACGCGATTAACGAAGCGGTCAAGGAAGCGAGCGCGTTCACGCACCCGCTGTTCAACGAACTCGGCAAGGTCATTGTTGGTCAGAATTATCTGACCGAGCGGCTGGTCATCGGCCTGCTGGCCAACGGCCACGTCCTTCTCGAAGGCGTGCCCGGGCTGGCGAAGACGCTCGCCGTCAAATCGCTGGCGAATTGCATCCGCGTGAAATTCTCGCGCCTGCAATTTACGCCGGACATGCTGCCCGCCGACGTGATCGGCACGCAGATTTACAATCCGCAGTCCGGCGGTTTTTCCACGCGCAAAGGCCCGGTTTTCGCCAACCTCATTCTCGCCGACGAAATCAACCGCGCGCCGGCGAAAGTGCAGAGCGCGCTGTTGGAGGCTATGCAGGAGAAACAGGTTACGATTGGCGAGCAGACCTTCAAACTCGAGGAACCGTTTCTCGTTTTGGCCACGCAGAATCCCATCGAACAGGAAGGCACCTATCCGCTGCCCGAGGCGCAGGTGGACCGTTTCATGTTGAAATTGAAAATTGGTTATCCGACCCGCGCGGAGGAGCGGCAGATTCTGGACTTGATGGCCAAAACATCCGGCACGCCCGTGACCCAGGCCGTCGTCGAGCCGCAGCAAATCCTCAAGGCCCGCGAAGTCATCAACGACATCTACATGGACGACAAGGTGAAGGAATACATCGTGGACCTCGTCTGCGCCACGCGCGACCCGGACCATTACAAAATCGCGGTGAAGGATTTCATCCAGCTCGGCGCGTCGCCGCGCGCGACCATCAATCTGACGCTGGCGGCCAAGGCCTACGCGTTTCTGAAAGGCCGCGGCTACGTCACTCCGCAGGACGTGAAAAGCATCGGCATGGACGTGCTGCGCCATCGCGTGGCCATCACCTACGAAGCCGAGGCCGAGGAAAAAACCAGCGAGATAGTCATCCAGAAAATTTTTGATGAACTGCCGGTGCCGTGAAGAGAATTCCGAATGACGAATGACGAATTCGCCACGAACAAAAAATGGATGACCCGCTTAACATGCCGCCAATTACAGCAGATTTGTCGCTGATGGTTGATGCAATGTATCTGAACGCGGCGGAACAGGCTTTTGAGCGAGCTACGAAAGGAAGAAGCGCGGTCGAAAAAGCGATGAGGAAAGTCGAGCGGCTGAACCAACGGCGCGAAGGCATTCTCGGAAAGCACAACGGCAACAGCCATGCAGCGTATGATGAGCTTGAACCAATCTCCATCCAACTGGAGTCCGCTGAATACGACTTGGGCGTGGCTCATGCGCCCATCCTGCAAGCATTAGCCCTCGTTCACATTCTAGCGGCGGGGGCACTAGAAGCCCATATCAACGGACGAGGAATCGAGCGGCTCTCTGGCAAACACTTCGAGTTATTTGAAAAATTTTCTTTGGAAGCAAAGTGGATTACTCTCCCGAAACTCCTGGGCTTGACCGGATTTGATGTTGGCGCTGAACCGTTCCAAAGTTTTTCACGACTGGTGAAGTTGCGAAATGCCTTGGTGCATTACAAATCTAAACGCGAAGATTGGATACCGCCCGGCGTGCCGGTCTATCTTGCCGAACTCGGTTTGACGCCGGATGAAGCGGAGAAATCAATCAAGGCGGCAAGGCGAATGATTAAGGATTTATCCCGACAGCTTGGTCACGGTGAACCGTTCTGGTTGCGACGAACGGGCAAGGTTAGCTATTTTGAAGTGAACTTTGAGTAGGTGTCGAATTGCAACGGCGAATGAAGTCAAACCACTTGAAAAAAATGAAAGACAACCACGCGAACCGACTAGCGTTGCTTGTGTTGCTGCTCGCCGTTATCAATTTGTCCGCGCAACAACCCAACTCTGATTCCATTATGATCAGCGAACTCAAAGCCAAAGCAGAACAAGGCGACGCCCAAGCCCAATGCAGTCTCGGCCTGATCTATTGCAACGGCGAGGGAGTGACCAAAGATTACATTGAAGCTCTCAAGTGGCTGCGCAAAGCTACAGACCAAGGTGACGCCAAGGCTGAATACAATCTGGGCGTTTGCTATGAGCGAGGCGAAGGCGTGGACAAAAACCTCGCTGAAGCAGTGAAGCTGTATCGAATAGCCGCTGACAAGGGAAATCCGAAAGCCCAATCAAACCTTGGCGTTTGTTACTACAATGGTTGGGGATTGGAGAAGAATCTTGAAGAAGCAGTGCGCTGGTATCGGAAAGCTGCGGAGCAAGGTCATGCGAGGGCGCAACGGAATCTTGGCGTATGTTACGCCATTGGCGCAGGCGTCCCGAAAGATTTGGTCGAAGCCGAGAAGTGGTATCGGAAAGCTGCTCAACAGGGCGATGCCGGATCGGAATACAATCTTGGAGTCGCCTGCTACAAGGGTCAAGGCATTCCGAAGAATGCGACCGAGGCAGTAAAGTGGTTTCGGGCCGCAGTTGAGCAAGACCATGTCGCCGCAAAATTCAATCTTGGCGTTTGTTATCTTTATGGCGAAGGCGTGGCGAAAGACGAAGTAGAAGCCTACAAGTGGATCAGTCTGTCTGCTGCTCAAGGACACGCAGATGCGAAGAAGGCGCTGCCAACTGTCGAAGGCCAACTCACATCTGAACAAATCGCAGAAGGGCAACGGCTCGCGCGTGACTTCAAGCCTCGCAAGCCGCCAGAAGAAGGAGGATTTGATTTTCGATAAAACTTTGCTGAAAAGCACGAATGAAGCTCGCCGCCGAAAAACCGACCAGCCGACATTCTAATCCCCTCGAATTCGATGGAATTAGAAATCCGGCAAACGCCGTTTATTTTCGACGCTCTGCAAAGCGTCTCTCAATTTCAGCGAAGACTTCTTCAACCGGCTTACCGCGTCCGGGATTCTTAAGTGCATCTTCGGCGCGCCGGTCGAATTCTTCAATTTGTTCCGGCGTTAGTTCGGGGTCGTATCCGTTTTCAACAATGTTGCCCCAAACTTGCTGCGCCAGTTCGAGGCGGTCAGTGCGGCTTAACTTGACATCAATCTCGGCCTTCAAAGTTATCCAAGGGAATTTTCCTTTTGGAATCGGCGGCGCTTTCCAGTCTTGGAAGCCGTCCATGAATTCATCCCAGAGCCGATGCGCGAGTTCAACCCGTTCATCGAACGAAAGTGTTTTCGCCGCCGCAAAGAATTTTTTCACGGACATGGATTTCTTTTACTCCGGCAGTTGCCGTAGGCAATTTGAAATTCGTCATTCGTCATTCATCATTTCCCCATGATTCCCCGCGAGATTCTCAAAAAAATCCGGCAGATTGAGCTGCGCACGAACCGCATCGTGACCGAAACGCTCGCGGGCCAGTATCACAGCGTCTTCAAAGGGCAGGGGATGAATTTCGACGAGGTGCGCGAATACCAGCCCGGCGACGACGTGCGCGCGATTGACTGGAACGTCACCGCGCGGATGAACCATCCGTTCATCAAGAAGTTCGTCGAGGAACGCGAACTCACGCTCATGCTCGTCGTGGACGTGAGCGGGTCGGGCCTGTTCGGCTCGCGCGACCAGTCCAAACGCGAACTCGCCGC
Source organism: Verrucomicrobiota bacterium (assembly GCA_050013895.1). GTDB lineage: Bacteria > Verrucomicrobiota > Verrucomicrobiia > Limisphaerales > UBA11358 > UBA11358. Next base: position 4,071 of record JBEKEJ010000073.1, read on the forward strand.
CGAGATCGCCTCCGTGCTCGCCTTTTCCGCCATCCGCAACAACGACAAGGTCGGCCTGCTATTGTTCACGGATGAAGTGGAAAAATTCATCCCGCCGCGCAAGGGCCGGGGCCACGTGTTGCGCGTCATCCGCGAAGTCTTGTTTTTTGAGCCGAAGCGGCGCGGGACGGATTTGGTGAACGCGCTGGAATTCATGGCGCGCGTCACGGCGCACCGGGCGATCGCGGTCGTCATATCGGATTTCATTGAAAGTGGCACGGGCGTCCCGCCCGTGAGTTTCAAGAAGACTGCAACATTGCCGCGAAAAACAGGCGGGCAAGATGCCCGCGTCACTGTGTTCACCGCACTGCGGATGTTGAATCGCAAACACGACGTCGTCGCCGTGCAAATCACGGACCGCTACGAATTGGAATTGCCGAGGCTGGGCCGGTTGATTTTGGAAGACGCCGAGACAGGCGACATCGTGGAACTGAACACCGCCCGGGCCGCCAGCCGCGATGCGTTCGCGCTGCGCCAGCGAAAGCAGAAAGAAGACCTGGCGCGACAATTCCGGTCTTCCGCCATTGATACCATCCAACTGCGCACGGACGAGCCGTATTCGGCGGCGTTGGGCAGATTTTTCGAGACACGCGAGAAGCGGAGGTTGCGGGGATGAAGTTTGTGGAAGAATCAGCGTTGAACAACCGCCCTCACCCCGGCCCTCTTCCCCGGGGAGAGGGAGCGGCAGGCGGATGCTTCGTGATTTGCGGAAGAACGTCCGGCAAATCCTCCGGCGCGGAATTTCGTGTGACGGCCAATCCTCCCACCTCTCCTGGGGGAGAGGGCGAGTGTTTCAACTGACTCATGCTTACTAATTCGTCAGCGTCGGCCGCCAACGACATCCGCGACATCAAGCCGCCGGTCGTGATTCCGAACGGATGGGAATGGCTTTGGGTTGCGCTGGGCGTGCTGGCCGGCGCGGCGATTTTATTCGCGCTTTGGAGATGGCGGCGGAAGCGGCAGATGAATGTTCCCGTCGAGCCGCCCATTCCGGCGCACGTTCGCGCGAAGCAGCATCTGGCGGAGGCGCTCGCGCTGATTTCACAGCCGAAGCCGTTTTGCATTCTGGTTTCCGACACCATCCGGTTTTATCTCGAAGAACGGTTTGATTTCCGCGCGCCGGAGCGGACGACGGAGGAATTTTTGCGCGAGTTGGGTGGCACGGATTTGCTGTCGCCGGAACAGAAGGACAGCCTTGGAGGATTTCTGGAAAGCTGCGACCTCGTGAAGTTCGCCAAATACGAGCCGCGCGAACCGGAGCTGCGCGGGCTGCATTCATCCGCCGCGCAGCTGGTGGAAGAAACGGAACCGAGGGATAGTGGCACAGGCATCTTGCCTGTGAGTTCCGCAGAGGCAGCATCGAAACACACAGGCGAGACGCTTGTGCCACTACCGGCGCGTGCTCCCCAATCTGAAATCGTAGATCGTAAATCGCAAATTTGAAATGGCTTTTGCTCATCCCTATCTATTGCTGCTGCTGTTGCTGTTGCCGTTGCTGGCGTGGCTGAAGGGCCGGCGCGGTCAGCCGCCGGCATTTTTGTATTCATCGTTGAAACTGGTTGAAGGATTGACCGATGTCCGCCGCTCACGCGCGGGGGCATTATTGGAGGCGTTGCGCTGGTTGGTTTTGGCAATGTTCATCGTCGGGCTGGCGCAGCCGCGTCTGGCGAACAGCCACACCGAGGTCAAGGCCAGCGGCATTGACATCGTGGCCGCCCTGGATTTGTCCGGCAGCATGATTTCAGAGGATTTTGTCGTGCATGGCGAACGCGTGAACCGCTTCAACATGGCGCGTTCGGTCCTCAAGAGCTTCATTGACCGGCGCCCGAGCGACCGCATCGGGCTGGTGGTGTTCGCGGCGCAGGCGTTCATCGCCGCGCCGTTGACGCTCGACCACGATTATTTGCAGGAAAATCTGGACCGCCTGACCATCGGCACGATCAATTCCGACGCGACGGCCATCGGCGACGCTCTGACCACGGCCGTCAACCGGCTGCGCGATTTGAAGGCCAAAAGCAAGATCATCATCCTCGCAACCGACGGACAAAATAATTCCGGTAAAATCGAGCCGCTGATGGCGGCGGACGCGGCGGCGGCGCTCGGCGTGAAAATTTACACGGTCGGCATCGGTGAACGCGGCACGGCGCCCATGCCGGTGTTCATGGGCGGACAAAAGGTCGGCTACCAGCAGGTGCCGGTGGACGTGGACGAGGATACGCTGCAAAAAATCGCGGACAAGACGGGCGGAAAATATTATCGCGCGGACAACGCGGAAAAGTTCCGGCAAATCTACGCGGAAATTGACAAGCTGGAGAAGACCGAGGCCGTCATCAACAAATACACTCAATACCGGGAACTGTTCCCGTGGCTGGTCGCAGGTGGATTGGCGTTGCTGCTCGTCGAGGTGGCGCTCGGGCAGACCGTTTTCAGGAGGCTGCCATGAACAAATTTCCGATTGCCGATTTCCGATTGCCGATTAAAGAGTCATTTGCCGGACGCCGTTTTGCGGGAGGTCGCCATGATGGCAGTCAGGGCGTTGGCTTCTTCCAACAAGGCCGACAATTTTTTTGCGGGCATGATGCCAGACTCAATCAGCAATTCGAGCCAGAGGGCAGTTTCGTCAGCCTCTTCTTCGACCGTGCCGATTTTGCAGACGAATTCCGCCCGGCTCCGCGCGCGGCACGACGCGCGATAGTTTGCGGCAACCGAAGTTCCGCTGCGAACGATTTGTTTGGCGATGACACGTCCGGCATCGTCATTTTTGGGAATCGCACGGGTCAGCTTGATGATCCGCAAGGCAAACGTTTTGGTCCGGGCTTTCAACTCGATTGGGTTCACTTGCCAAAATTACAAATTCAATCGGTAATCGGCAATCGGCAATCGGCAATGCGAGAATGAGATTCGAGCACCCTCACATTTTATGGCTGCTGCTCGTGGTTCCACCGGCGCTGGCGCTGTTTTTTTGGTGGCGCGAACGTTCGCGGCACGAGCTGCTGACGCAATTTGTGCAGGCGCGGTTGTTGCCACAATTGACCGTCGGCATTTCCCCGGCGCGGCGGAAATTGCGGTTGACGCTGCTGATTTCGGCCGTGGCGCTAATGATTATGGCAATTGCGCGACCGCAACACGGGTTCGATCTGGAGGAAGTCGCGCAGCGAGGACTGGACATCGTTGTGGCAGTGGACACGTCGAAGTCCATGCTCGCGACGGACATCGCGCCCAACCGGCTCGAACGCGCCAAGCTCGCCGCGCTGGAGCTGATGCAGCGCGCCGGCGCAGACCGTTTGGGATTGGTGGCGTTCGCGGGAAACGCGTTTCTGGAATGTCCGCTGACGGCGGACGACACGGCCTTTCAGCAAAGCGTTCAGGCGCTGAACGTGAACTCGATTCCGCAGGGCGGCACCGCGCTTGCGGCGGCAATCCACGCGGCGCTGACGGCGTTCAAGGAAAGAGACCATTACAAAGTGCTGGTGCTGTTGACCGACGGCGAGGACAACGACAACGAAGCCGGCGCGCTCGAAGCCGCGCAAAGCGCGGCGAAGGCCGGGCTGAAGATTTTCACCGTCGGCATCGGCACGACGGCGGGCGACCTGATCCGCGTGACGGACGCGAACGGCAATTCCGATTACGTCCGCGACGAACAGGGCAGCGTGGTGAAGTCGCGCTTGAACGAGGCGCTGTTGCAACAGATTGCCGATGTCACGGGTGGATCCTATTTGCTGCTGCATGGCGCGAACACGATGGACATGCTTTACGAGCGCGGCCTCGCGCCGTTGCCGAAATCCGAATCGCAGGGAAAATTGATCAGGCGTTATCACGAGCAATTTCAGTGGCCTCTGGCAACGGCCATTCTGCTGCTGCTGGCGGAAATGTTTTTGCCGGAACGCCGGTCTCCGACCCGGCGCGAGAAAGAAAACACATTGCAACGCGCCGGGTCGGAGACCGGCGCTCCCATCGCTTTGGTCGTTGCTCTGGTCGTGCTTTTTCTGTTGCCCGCAGCCGCCTTCGGTTCTCCATCAAGCGCTCTGCGCGCATACCACGCGGGAAATTACACGAACGCCTGGCGGGAATTTGAGCGGCTCGCCCGAGTGAACACGAACGATTTGCGCCTGGTCTTCGACGCAGGCGCGGCGGCGTATTGCGGAACAAATTTCGACGCGGCGATGAACGATTTTCAGAGGGCGACGTTGTCGCCGGATTTGAAGTTGCAGCAACAGGCGTATTACAATCTGGGCAACACGCTGTATCGCCTGGGCGAGCTTAAATTCGAGCCGGACACCACCAGCCTGGACGCGATGGAGGAAGCCTGGCAACAAGCGGTCAGCAGTTATGTGCACGCGGCTGAATTGAACACGAACGATGCGGACGCTGCCTGGAATCTTGCGTTCGTGAAGAAGCAGATTGGATTGATCGCCCAGCTTCGCGAAGCGATGCGCCGGGCCAAGCTGGCGGCGGACGAGGCGGTCCGGCGCAATGAGTACCACCGTGCGCTGGACATCATGGAAAGCCTGAACAATCCGATTGCCACCAAAAGATTTCAGGATTACATCAAAAAATTGAAGGACATAGATGCGATTGTCACTCCTGTTCAGCGTTAGCCTGCTGCTGGCCCTGCCGGCAGCTCGTGCCCAGTCGTCCGCCGACGATTTTTTCAACAGCGGCGCGCATTTTTATATTTCCAACAACATCCCCCAGGCCCTGCCGCCGGTGGAAGAAGGGCTGAAACGCTACCCCGATGACGTAAAGCTCAAAAAGCTGTATGAATTGCTGAAGCAGCAACAACAATCGCAAAACAGCCAGTCCCGGCAAAACCAGAACCAGCAGAACCAATCGCAGCAGCAACCGAACCAACAAAATTCGCAGGAGCGGCAAAAGCAGCACGAACCGAACCAATCGGGCCAGAAAAACGACGAGCAGAAAAAACAGCAGCAACAGCCATCGCCGGGCGAAAAGCAAAAAGGCCAACAACAGGAGAACCAGAACGAGCCAGCCGAACCGGTCGCCGCCGGACAAATGACACCGGAAGAGGCGAAGCGTTTGTTGGACGCGCAAAAGGGCAACGAACAGGTCCTGCAATTGAAACCGGAGGGCAAACCGGAAACCCCGAACCGGTCCAACAAGGATTGGTGACGGGGGATTCCTGGATTTTCCCTTGGCACCGGCAAATTGACCACAAGCCCATGCAAAGCGTGACTTCGCGCTTGCCGGCAACCCTGCCAAGACCCTGGAAAGGAACGTACAACCCGAAATCCAAAATGAGTAGAGACGGCGCGTCCACCCTCCGTAGCAGCACTGCGGAGGGTGGAGAGGACGGGCGGGTGGAGACAGCGCAGCGGAGTTGGTCTCAAAACAATTTCTCGTCGGAGGGACGAGTTACACGAGCCCCCATTTTCAGAGGCATTCGATCAGTCAGGGGCTCGTATAACTCGCCCCTCCGATACTTTTGAGACAATCTCAGCGCGCTGTCGCTACCACCATTTTCGTGCGCCCAACTCCGGATTTCGTGTTCAAGCGGCAGCAGGATGGGATGGGAAGCCTCTGCCGGCTGAAGCCGGCGTTCCCTCGTGGCGGTATGAATTGGATTCACCCGTTACTGCAAGGTTGCGCTTGATTGACCGGCGGAATCAGGCATTTTCGCGCTGCGCAGCCGACATCGTGAAAACACTGCACAAATACCTGATCCGCGAAATCCTCGTCTCATTGCTGATGACAGTGACGGTATTCACCTTTGTGGTGCTGCTCTTCAACGTGCTCAAGGAAGTTCTCCCCTTGCTGGTCAGCGGGCAGGTAAGCCTGTGGCTGGTGCTGAAGGCCGTTGGATTGCTGATTCCGTTTGCGTGCGTTTATGCCCTGCCCATGGGATTTATCACCGCGGCCCTGCTGGTGTTCGGGAGGTTCAGCGCCGACCAGGAGTTGACCGCGGCGCGCGCGAGCGGCATCAGTCTTTTCTCGCTGATTTCACCGGTGTTGTTGCTCAGCCTGTTTTGCTGCGGTGTCAGCGCATGGTTCAACATGAACCTCGGCCCCCGGTCCCGCGTCGCCTACGTCAACCTGAGAGGAGAGCTCGGTTCCGCCCTTGGCGGGGTGCTGTTGCCCGAAGGCAAGGTCATCAACGATTTTCCGGGCTATGTATTTTACGCGGCCAAAAACCGCAGAGGGAATTTGGAGGACATACGTATCTTGAAACTGGGGAACGAGACCAACGCGGAAACAACCGTGCGCGCTCCGCGCGGCAGGATTGAAATGGATCCGACCAACCAGCAAATCGTTCTGCATTTGTTCAACGCGCGGAGCGTGACGTTCAGCGGGGCGCGCTATATCGTCAGTTCGTGCTCGGAATTACCCTTGAGCCTGGATCTCAAGATGGCGACGAACCAGATTTACCAGCCCAAGGTCAGCGACATGACATTCTGGCAGTTGCGCGAGGTGTTGAACGATTTGGAGAAAAAACTGGGCGCGCCGCCCGTTCTGGAGCGGGCTTCTTCGGGGGAATTGCGCGCGCAACTTCGCGAAGTGGGAAGGCAGCGGAGCGATTTGACCGAGCCGGTCCTCGTGGAAATGCACCGGCAAATCGCGTTTTCGTTCGCGTGCTTTGGGTTCACGCTCGTCGGGATACCGCTCGGCATTCGCGTGCATCGGCGCGAAACCAACGTCGGCGTCGCCATCGCGCTGGGATTGGTGCTGGTCTATTACGCCTTCATCATGCTGGGCCAATCGCTGTCCGCCCGGCCTGAATTTGTGCCGCACCTGATTCTCTGGCTGCCCAATTTTATCTTTCAAGCCGTCGGCGCGGTGCTGCTCTGGCGCGCCAATCGCGGGATTTAGAGCAAACGTTGAACTTTCATCTTCCAGCGGCTAATGCTATTCGGTGTTCGAGTTTCGAGGTTCAATTCTTCCTGCGATACACTTTCCCCACTTCCGCCTGATCCACCGGTTTCACAATCAACTCGTCAATGTTTACGTGTGGCGGGCGGCTGGCGACCCAGACCAGGATTTCGGCGATGTCTTCGGCGGTGAGCGGGTTCATGCCTGCATAGACTTGTTTCGCCTGTGCGGCATCACCCTTGAAACGTACGAGGGAAAATTCGGTTGCTGCCAGGCCGGGGTCCACCGTGCCGACGCGGATGCCCGTGCCGAGCAATTCGTGTCGCAGTGCGCGGCTGATTTGCAATTCACCCGCCTTTGCGGCGCAATACACCGCGCCGCCTTCGTAAGCCGTGTGTCCGGCGACCGAGCCGATGTTGATGATGCTTGCGCCGGCGTCCCGCGACATGAGCGGCAGTGCCGCGCGTGTCATGCGCAACAGCCCGAGCACGTTCGATTGAATCATCGCCTCCCAATCGGCGTCCTTGCCTTCGGCAACGGTGTCCAGACCGTGCGCGCCACCTGCGTTGTTGATAAGCACGTGGAGAGCTCGGAACGCGGAATGCGAAGTTCGGAGCTTATCTTTCGCCCAGGCGATGAACGTTTCAACACTCGGCGTTTGCGACACGTCCAGATCGTGGAAGTGCGCCTCCGCTGCTCCGGCATTGCGCGCTTCGGCGGCGGCAATTTTCAAACGATCTACACGCCGCGCGCCGAGCAGGAGTTTTGCGCCTTCGGCGCCAAAGGCGCGCGCCGCCGCCGCGCCGAATCCGCTCGATGCGCCGGTGATCAAGACCCATTGGTTTTTTAAAGACGATTGGCTTTGATGTTTCATTGGAAGTCGTGACCTTGAAAGCTAACAGAACTTCATTTTGCCGGCTTGCCGAGTCGTAGCTCGGAGCGCCTGGTTTGCAGCCCGTTCGCCTTGGCCCGCCTTCGTCTGACTACGGCGCGGCAGTCTTCGCTCTGCGCTGCGCTCCGAGCGAAGACTGGTGGAGCCGAGGGGATTCGAACCCCTGACCTGCTGATTGCGAACCAGCCGCTCTACCAACTGAGCTACGACCCCAGCCAATGATGCCTGTTTCTAAACAGCGGTTACTATGCGGTTTTGCGCCCGAACGACAAGTTTTTTTGCCGGCCAATAAAAATGCCGGCGGGTCGGGCGATCACACACGTTTTACATCGCCGAAACCCGCCGGCGCCTGCTTTTAAGGGCAGCGCGCCCAGTTCTCATTGGGCAAAGGAAACCTAGCCTATAGCGCGGGCGTGGCAAGCGATTTATTTTAAAACATTTTCCGCCTTCATTTTTGAATTCGTATCTTGCCGCAGACAGCTTAACATCCGCTCGGGATCATTTGAAAAAATTGGATATGCCGAAGAATTGCCGGGCGCTTCAATTCGCGGGGCTGCTGCTGTGCGGCGTGGGTTTTGCCATTTGTTCCTCCGGCGGCGTGACTGGCGAGCCCGGCTCTCACTTCACTGTGGATTCCTGGAGCACCAGGGAAGGGCTGCCGCAAAGCTCGGTCATTTCGGTGATACAAACCCGGGACGGTTACCTCTGGCTTGGAACACTGAATGGCCTGGTGCGCTTCGACGGAAGCCATTTCAAGGTTTTCGACGAGGAAAACACTCCCGGCCTGAAGAGTGACCGGATTGTTTTTCTCTTTGAAGACACCCGCACGAATCTTTGGGTCGGGACGGATGCCGGCGGGGTGGCATTGGTGAAGGATGGACGAGTCACAAATTTCGAAATTGGACGCAGTGGTCATGATGGAGGACTTTTGTATGCGTTTGAAGATTTGAACGGTCTTGTCTGGTTCTGCACGGCGGATGGACGTTCCGGTTACTATCAGAATGGGAAGATGCAGGTTGTTCCTGGCACGATTTCCAAGGAATTGCTGCTCCGCGCGAGCAAGACATTGTTGCCCAGCCGATCCGGCGGCTTTTGGGTCATGCAAAATGGCCGGGTTCAAAAATGGCGGGATGACCGGCCTGAAAAAGATTTTGGTCCGTTTCCGTGGGGCACTGTGCCGGTTTCCTCCGCCAGTGAAGACAAGGACGGCAACCTGATTGTCGGCACTTTAGGCGCCGGCATATTCTGGTATGATGCTGATGGCAAATGCCGGCAAATATCGAAAGAACAAGGATTGTCATCCACCTTTGTCCTTTCATTGTGCATGGACCGCGATGGAAATCTCTGGGTGGGAACGGATGGTGATGGCCTGGACCGGTTAAAGAGAAAAATCTTCAACGCGCCGGCGGAATTCCATCCGTGGCCGGCGCAGTCCTTGGCCGAGGACGCGCAGGGTGGTTTATGGATGACTTTTGGGGCGCTGGGCGCGTCTTATTGGCGGACAAATTCCATGCAAGATTTTCACGTGGGCCGGTCTCAAAATGCCTGGACGGTGCTCGTGGATCACGAGCAACAAATCTGGATGGGAACACGGGAAGAGGGAC
>JBEKEJ010000074.1:0-13426 GCA_050013895.1 Verrucomicrobiota bacterium
TCGCGTGCTGTTGCTGTGCACGGGCGACATGGGATTTGCAAGCGCGAAGACTTACGACCTCGAAGTCTGGGCGCCGGGGCAGGGGAGTTACCTCGAAGTTTCGAGCTGCTCGAATTGCGAAGATTTCCAGGCGCGCCGGATGAATCTGCGGTTCAAAACGGCGTCGGGCGAAAACAAATTTCCGCACATCCTCAACGGCAGCGGCACGGCGTTGGCGCGGCTGTTCGTCGCGCTGATTGAGACACACCAGCAGGCGGACGGCAGTGTGACAATTCCATCCGCGCTGCAGCCTTACTTCAAAGCCGACCGGATTCGCGTGTGATGATCACCTTCTTTATTTTCGAGTTACGATTGACGCGACGTTCGGTGCGTGATGCGTAAATCGTAAATCGTGAATCGTAAATGAATGAAAATTCTTCTGGCCAGCAGTGAAGTCCATCCGTTCTCCAAAACCGGCGGGCTGGCCGATATGGTGGGCGCGTTGGGCAAGGCGCTGGCGCGCGCGGGCCACGAAACGCGGATTGTCACGCCATTTTATCGGGGCATCCGCGAAAAGTATCCGCAGATCCGGCGTGTGGACTGGTGGCTCGATCTGCCGCTCGGTGCGCGGCGCGTGCAGGCCGAATTGTGGTCGCTCGAAATTGAGGGCGGGCCGCTGGTGTATTTCATCCACCAACCGGAATTTTACCAGCGCGCCGGATTGTACCAGGAAAACGACCTCAGCTATCCCGACAACGCGGAGCGGTTTATCTTCTTTTCGAAATGCATCGCGCAGCTCGCGCGCTATTTGCCTTGGCGGCCGGACGTGGTCCACCTCAACGACTGGCAGACCGGACTCGTGCCGGCGTTGATGTTGCAGCAAAGGCGCGCGGAAGGGTGGGGAAATCCGCCGCCGACATGCTTGACCATTCACAATCTCGCTTTTCGAGGCATTTTCCCGGCTGCCTCGTTTGCGCTGACCAACCTGCCGGGGGAATTTTTCACGATCGAAACCGCCGAGTTCTACGGACAACTGAATTGTCTCAAGGCTGGAATCGTTTTTGCCGACGCCATCACCACGGTCAGCCCGCGGTATGCCCGCGAAATCATGACGGAGGAATTCGGCTGCGCCCTTGATGGACTTTTGCGCCAGCGGCAGAACCGTCTTTTTGGAATTCTGAACGGAGTGGATCACGAGGACTGGAACCCCGCCACCGATCCGCAGTTGCCGCGGACGTTTTCGGCCAGGCGTCTGGCGGGGAAAACCGCCTGCAAACTGGCGCTGCAAGAAGAGATGGGCCTGCCCGAAACCGCGGACACGCCGTTGTTCGGCACCATTTCCCGGCTGGCCGAACAAAAGGGGGTGGACATCCAGCTCGGCGCGCTCGAAGAGATGTTGAGCGCGGACATTCAATTCGTCCAGCTCGGCAGCGGCTCATCGGCGTATGAACGGGGTTATTACGAACTCGCGCGGCGGTTTCCCTCCAAGGTCGCCGTGCGGGTGGGTTACGACGAACGCCTGGCGCATCACATCGAAGCCGGTTGCGATTTCTACCTCATGCCGTCCCGTTTCGAGCCGAGCGGCCTGAACCAGATGTATAGCCTGTGTTACGGAACGATTCCCCTGGTGCGGGCCGTCGGCGGTCTCGACGACAGCGTGATTGACTTTGCGCAGGACGCGGCGCGTGCCAATGGAATCAAGTTTCACGAATATTCCTCGCGAGCGCTGGCCAAGGCGATTCGCAAGGCGCTGGCGCTCTACCAGCACCCCGACCTGCTGCAACGTTTCCGCCGGAACGCTATGAAATCGGACTTTTCCTGGGACCAGACCGTTGGCGAATATTTGAAGGTCTATGCGGCCATAAAAGGTCAGCGTTGAATCAGATTGGAAAAACGGCGGGCGCGTTCGGTGACGGCAGCGCTCGGGTGGTCCACCTGCCACGGAGCATTCCACAGGACGTAAAATTCAAAGTCCGTCGGGAAGCGCTGATGGGAGCGACTGAACGCCTCAATACGCGGGAGCATGATCTGATGCGCGGCTGCCAGGGCGGTCTGCGTATTTGTGGGATTGCCACCCGGCCACAGTTCCGGCCGGATCTGATAACGGGAAATTTCACCTCCCGGCCCGACAGCACAGTCGTTGTCGCCGCTTTCAATCATGGAAAGCGCGGCCCATCGGTCCATGGCGCGCGACGTCGCCGCCAGACACAAACCCGTCAAGATGAGAACAGCCAGGCGAATCCTCATATTAGCCAATAAAGCTGGTCTCCAGCCATCCGTCAATAATCCTGTTCAGAATGTGAAACTGGCCGTCAATTGGCACCGACAAGCCTTTTACCCAAGTCTCTTTGGGGTGCGCCGTGTAGTGGGCACACGACGCACCCCGATTTCACCCCAGCGATCCTTCGCCGGAGCAAGCCCGAGGCACAAATAGAGCAATTCGCGCGCCGACAGTTCCATTTTCAAAATGTATGCATCGCTTTGACTTCCGGAGGAATGTTTTGAAGTAAATATAACAAACATTGTATAACATTAAATACGTGCTTATCCGGTTGGTTGACAAAATCGAAATTTAACTTTTAACTCCCTTTATGGACCCGCGTGGATTCCCTACCAGTCTCCCGGAATTCCAAAACGTATTCCCGGATGACAATGCCTGCGCCAAATACCTTGAAACGATGCGCTGGCCTACCGGCTTTACGTGCCCAAGATGCCGACAAAACGGCGAACCCTACCGCTTTCCAACACGTTCCTCCGTGGTCTTACGCTGCCGAAAATGCAAGGTCAATACCTCACTGACAAGCGGCACGGTCATGCAGTCCACGCATACGCCACTTTCGACCTGGTTTTGGGCGGCTTACATGGTCACAACCCAAACGCCGGGCCAATCCGCCCTGCAATTCCAGCGGCAGCTTGGCCTTTCCCGCTACGAAACAGCGTTCCAGATACTCCACAAGTTGCGGGCGGGCATGGTTCGACCGGAACGTGACCAAATTGGCGGCCAATATCCAGTCGAGGTTGACGAGTGCTTTATCGGTGGCGTGCATAACAAAACCATCGTCGTTGGGGCTATCGAGGTGCGGCTCAGGAAAGATGCTGAACTCCGCGCAGCGAAATATAAACAGGCGCACGCGGGCGGTGTGCCACTCAAGAAATTGGTCTATGCAGGCCGCCTCCGGTTTCGCGTTGTTCGCAGGCGCGGGGCGGGCGAGTTGGTCACTTTTGTCAATGAAAACGTCGCCAAAGGCTCAATTGTGCGCACTGACGCAGCCCCCAGTTATGACTCATTGCCGGGATTTGGTTATCTCCATGAACAGCTAAAGATGTCCGGCGATCCAGAGAAGGCCGAAACCCATTTACCAATGATTCACCTCGTCTTTTCCAACCTAAAAACTTGGATTTTGGGCACGCACCATGGCCGAATCGAGCCACAGCATTTACAGGCTTATCTTAACGAATATGTTTTCCGGTTCAACCGGCGTTTCTATCCGATGACCGCCTTCAATTCAGTGCTTGGCCTTGCGGCCCATGCCATTTCACCGACTTACGAGAGCCTTTATTCTGGCGAGTGGCGGCATCCTGCCGCGTGAAGTGCTCGTAGTCCTCGACTAGAATCCCGCCGCTACTGGCAAACATCTGACGCATCCGGTGAAGCCGCTGCGTCGGCTTGATGATTTTCTCGTTCACACCACCAACCAAACACAAAAACACAATGAAAATCAATAAAAATACCAAATGCACCCACACCGAAATCCCACTGGACCGCATTTCACGCGATGTCGCCTTGTGGATGCGGGCAATTCAACGCCTGCGTAGCGCGCGGCTACTGGAAAAATCACAGCCCTTTCGCCTTTTTATTCAAGCTTCTTAATCGCCGCACGAATCAATTTAACCTCTGCGGCACTCAGTATCTTTGATTCCCCATGATGCCAAAGTATGGCATCAAAACCATGCTTTTGAACAGCCACTAAATGCGGTTGAATTCCCGGAATAAGCATTGAAGCAAGTTCCCATGTTGCGGCGAGATCAACGAACTCACCAAATTCTTTTTGATCAACATCGGAGTGCCTGATCTGAATCTGCCCTTTTATTGGGCCGCGTTGAATTTCAATGGTTTCGCCGTATTCATTCTCGATTTTTATAGGTTTCATGACCGCGACAATACCTTGAAAATTCGGAATTTGTCAACCAACCGGATAAGCATGCATTAAATATTCACTGTGCGCAGGCGTTCATTCTGTAAACGTTACCGCTTTTCCGTCCCCTTTCGGAACACGTGGATTAGTTCTTTGCTTTGTTTAGCGATTTGACAACTTGCCGTTGGAAGCGCCGCGGTGTGACGCGCGTCAGGAATATGAGAAAACGATTTTGCAGTCCGGGTACTGCCAGCACCCGGCCCTGGCGAAAGGCCCGATGCCCGCAACGGGCAACCGCTGCCGCCGTCATTTTAGGCGACTTGAACTGGCGCTCTTTTTGGCCGCGCGCGACATTGCCGAAATTGGTCGCGGTCGGGCCGGGACACAACGCCGTCACGGTCAATCCTGTGCCGGCAAGTTCGCCGGCCAGCGCTTCGGTGAATGACAGCACGTAAGCCTTGGTCGCGAAATAGACCGCCATGCCCGGGCCGGAAACAAAACCGGCGACCGAACCAACGTTCAACACGCCGCCGCGTTTGCGTTCGATCATTCCGGGGAGAAACAGGCCGGCCAGTTCCGTCAACGCCCCGATGTTCACCTGAATCATTTCCAACTGCCGCCGCAACGGCAATCCGGCAAACGCGCCGTGCGCGCCGAAACCCGCGTTGTTCACCAATACATCCACGGCGATGCCGGCCTGTTGCAATTCGTTGAACACGCGCGCGGGGGTTTCGGGTTGTGAAAGGTCGGCAGTCAAAACCGTGGTTTGAATTCCGTGCCCTCGGCGCAATTCATCGGCAAGGGTTTGCAATGCGCCGGAGGTCCGGGCGACGAGCAGCAGGCGGCTTTGGTCCGCCGCGAAGCAGCGCGCCAGTTCCAGGCCGATGCCCGACGAAGCGCCGGTGATCAAAACCGTCTCGCCGTTGGACGCGCTCATCGGGTCGTCGCCATTATCGATTTCCCCATCCGAACCGGCCGGTAATGGGCCAATAGACGAAGCAGGATTTGCCGATGATGCTGGTGGCCGGGAAATCGCCCCAATATCGCGAATCGAGACTGTTCATCGTGTTGTCGCCCATCACAAAATCGCAATCCGGGCGGACTTGAAACTCATTGCCTGCCGCAAGCTTCTCCTTCATCTGGTGGCCGCAATACTGGTTTTCGTGATAGACCAAAACGTTCGTATGCGCGGGCGGATTGGAAAACGAGTAAACATTTTCAAAATGCGGCGTTGAGGCGGACAACGGCTGGCCGTTCACCACCAGATGGCCGACCTTCTCGGTCGTGCCGTATGGCGGGACGTTGAGCACGGTATAATCCTGGGCCAACGAAAGCGTTTCGCCGCCGAGTCCCACCAAACGTTTGATGTAAAATTGGTCCGGCGGAATGTTCCATCGTTCCCTGCCCTCCTCGGGTATGCCCTTGGTTTCAAACACCACAATTTCTCCGCGCTCGGGCTTGCGGAAATTGTAGGTCAGCCGGTCCACAAACAAATGGTCGCCGGCGCTCACTCGCATCTTCACGAGGTCTTCGCCTTTGTGATACACGCGCTCGGGATTCAGAAGATGTTTCATCATCAGGCCGGACCGCCACTCCATTGACTCCTCGCCAAAATCCGGCGGGAACCACATCGTATGCGCCACGCCGCCGATCCAGATGGTCTGTTTGATGTTGAAAATCAGGAACCGCCGCATCGGGCTGAGGTCCGTAACCGGACCGTCATTCTGTGCGACGACATGCACATAAGAAATTCCCTGGAACCATTCTTTGAACCGTTCCCAGCCGTCGGGAATCGTCAGGGTGTTCTGTACCTTGAATTGCCTGTCAATTTCGGCCTGAATCTCGGGCTTAATTTTGGATTTATCCTCCAGCTCGGTGCTGATTCGCCTCGCGGCGACGGTGAAGTCAGGCGTGGAGGTTACCCCATACAACGTCGGCTGCATCGAGCCGGTGGGGATTTTGAACGGTTGCAGGAAGAACGTGCGGACGCCCATCGCCACGGCAATCGCCACCAGCAGCACCTCGACGTTTTCGCGCCACACGGGGTGCGGATACGGCTTGAGCCATTTGTTGGCGGCAAAGTCAAGCTCCTCCGCCTTGATCCGGATCCTGCCCGTGTTCGCGCCTTCGGCAATCGCCTTTTCCACCTCGTTCATGGCGGCGGTCACCGCCCCCAGCGCCGCCGGCGGAAGCAAGTCGCGTTGCGCGGAGAGCAGGCGATAAACGTGCTTGCGCATCGCGCACGCCTCGCGGACCGCTTTGGAAGTAAACCAGCGTAATGTCATAAATGCTTTCCAAAACCACGAATGGACACAAATGGACACGAATGGAAATCAACGTTCCCTGCCCTGCTCAATTTGTGTTTCTTCGTGTTCATTCGTGGTAAAATTTCATGCTTTCAGCACCTCAATAAACGCTTCCTGCGGGATGTTCACGCTCCCGATGGATTTCATGCGCTTTTTACCCTCTTTCTGCTTCTCAAGCAATTTCCGTTTGCGCGTGATGTCGCCGCCGTAACACTTCGCTGTCACGTCCTTGCGCAAGGCGCTCACGTGCTCCGACGCGATGATTTTGCCGCCGATGGCCGCCTGGATTTTCACCTGATACTGCTGACGGGGGATGACTTCCTTGAGCTTCTCGGCCAGCGCCCGTCCCCTGCCCTCCGCCTTCGAACGGTGGACGATGGACGAAAATGCGTCCATCACCTCGCCGTTCACCAGCATGTCCAGCTTGATCATGTCACTCTCCATGTAACCTGCGTGCTCATAATCCATCGAACCGTAACCGCGCGTCAGGCTTTTGATGCGGTCGTGGAAATCAATCAGGATCTCATTGAGCGGCAGCATCGTTGTCATCATCACGCGGCGCGCGTCCAGCGTCTCAGTGTCATCCAGCAAGCCGCGTTTCTCGGAAATCAGCGCCATCATGTCGCCGATGTTTTCGTTCGGGCAGATGATGAACGACTTTACGGTGGGCTCCTCGATTTTTTGGACGTAATTTGGCTCGGGCAGGAACACGGGGTTGTCAATCTCCTTCACCGTCCCGTCCGTCATCGTGACGCGGTAAATCACGCTGGGATAAGTCGCGATGATATCCATGTTGTATTCGCGCCGTAGCCGTTCCTGCACGATTTCCAGGTGCAGCAGGCCGAGGAAACCGCACCGGAACCCGAATCCCAGCGCCACGCTCGTTTCCGCCTGATACACGAAAGCCGAGTCGTTGAGCTGCAATTTGGACATGCTCACTTTGAGATGCTCGTAATCCGCCGTGTTGATGGGATAAATCCCGCTGAACACCATTGGATGGATTTCCTTGAATCCCGGCAACGCCTCCGACGGCCGCCGTGCGTCCGTAATGGTGTCGCCCATCTTCACTTCCTTGGGGCTTTTGATGTTGGCCGTCAGGTAACCGGTTTCGCCCACTTCCAGCTTCTCGCGGACGTAAGGCTTGGGGTTGAAGCTGCCGACTTCCTTCACCTCCACATTCTTGCCGGAGTGAAACAGTTTCACCTGCTGGCCGGCCCGCAACTCGCCGTTGAACACGCGCACATGCGTGACGACGCCTTTGTAAGTGTCAAAATACGAATCAAAACCCAGCGCCTGCAACGACGGCGCGCCCGTCGGCTTCGGCGCCGGAATCCGCGCCACAATCGCTTCCAGAATTTCGTCAATGCCGATGCCCTCTTTGGCACTGCACGGAATCGCAGTGTCGCCGGGAATTGCCAGGATGTCTTCGAGTTGCTGCCGGGCTTGGGCGACATTGGCGTGCGGCAGGTCGATCTTGTTGATGACCGGGATGATTTCGAGGTTTTGCTTCATCGCCAGGTGGACGTTGGCGACCGTCTGCGCCTCGACGCCCTGGGCGGCGTCCACGACGAGCAACGCCCCTTCGCAAGCGCTCAGGCTGCGCGACACTTCATACGAAAAATCCACGTGCCCAGGCGTGTCAATCAGGTTCAATTCGTAGGTCTCGCCGTTCCTGGCCCGGTAAAGCATCGTGACCGGGTGGGCCTTGATGGTGATGCCGCGCTCCTTTTCGAGGTCCATCGAATCGAGCAACTGATCCTCCATATCGCGCGTCGAAATCGTGCCGGTGCGATGCAACAGGCGGTCGGAAAGCGTCGTTTTCCCATGGTCAATATGGGCGATGATGCTGAAATTGCGGATATGCGCTGCGTCCATTCTCTAAAACGGCGTGACAAGTGCCATGTGGCAAGTGACAAGACTTTACAGTGTCCAATTCATGTCACCTGTCACGTGTCACGTGACACCTTTGACCTTTCGTCAAAGCAGGATAACCGGAATGCGGGTGAAGAAAAGGAAATTTGCCGATCAGAACGCGGAATTTGACCATGGCTGGACACCAATCAACACGGATTGACACGAACGTATGCCAAATCCAACCGCAAAGGGAAGTTGGCGAAACGGCGCCCGAGCAACCGCTTCGCCCGTTCTGCTCCACCCTGTCGTCTATCGCCTTCGTCTTACTCAAAAGACGTCGTTGCGCCTGCCTGGCACTTCAAGCCGGCCTTGCCTTGAAAGGCCCTTCTGGCGGAAACGGTTGATCCCAAGGAGAATTCCCAGACCGCTTGTCAGCAAGGCCAGCGAACCGGGTTCGGGAATAACACCATCGCTGATGATGTTGTATTGTACCACCGCGCCCGGAATGGAACCAGGTGCACCTGCGGGAGGGTTCCAAACGGCCCCGTTGTTCCCTTCAGCACCTATTTCATTTAGTATGGCAGGGTTGATGAGTTGGCTGGGAAGTCCCACATCCGCTGGCGCATCAGCCGGATCAGTGGCGGAAAAATCCGAATAGAATATAATTTCGGATTGGTTGGGGTTGGCTGTAGAGGTCCAGAACCGGACAACATCAGAGTCCGGTGGAGGTGCAGGCAGGCCAGGCTCCGAGAGAACCACATCTCCCGTTGTGACCGCGAATGGTAACTGATATATGAGCACGTTGCCGGCAACTCCCCCCGAAGGATCGGGTTGCAGGATCCCCGGCGAAATGCCAGGTCCGGTTGAGTTTCCGAACTCGTCAAAGGTGTATATAATTTGGCCAAACAGCGGAGTTGCTGTAATTGCGCAGGTGAAGCCGAAGGCAAACAATGTTTTGGTTAAACGTTTCATGGTAACTTCCTTTCTCTCTATTTTTTGGTTTGGTTTCGCACCCCCGGAACCGTCAACTTTCCGGGAGTATTTTCCCGATCACCTTGAAAGGCCCTTCTGGCTGAAACGACGCATCCCAAGGAGAATTCCCATACCGGCTGTCAGCAAAGCCAGCGAACCGGGTTCGGGAATAACACCATCGCTGATGATATTATACTGTATCGGTGCAGAGGCCGAGCCGGGTGCTCCCGTGGGAGGAGACCAAATGGCCCCGTTGTTACCTTCAGCACCGACTTCCGCTATTCTAATGGGGTTGTAAAACACAGTAGGCAGTCCGACGTCCGCCGGCGCATCAGCCGGATCAGCGGCTGAAAAATCCGAATAAAAGATTATTTCAGTTTGGTTGACGCCTGTTGGGTTCCAGAACCGGACAACATCAGAATCCGGCGTAGGAGGCAGGCCAGGCTCCGAGAGAACCACATCTCCCGGTATGACCGCGAACGGCAACGTATATATGAGCACGTTGCCGGCAACTCCCCCCGAAGGATCAGGTTGCAGGACCCCCGACGAAATGCCAGGTCCGGTTGAGTTGCCGAACTCGTCAAAGGTGTATATAATTTGGCCAAACAGCGGAGTTGCTGTAATTGCACAGGTGAAGCCGAAGGCAAACAATGTTTTGGTTAAACGTTTCATGGTAACTTCCTTTCTCTCTATTTTTTGGTTTGGTTTCGCGCCCCCGGAACCGTCAACTCTCTGGAAGAATTTTCCTGATGAGTTTGGCGCTTGCCGTTCCAGTCGTGGTGAAAGCCAAAACCCCTTTGAAACGAATACCTTGCCTGACTCTGCACCACTTCTTTAGGGTGCTTACCCAGAGTTTAACCGCCGGCAGGCCATACAAACAAATAGAAGTTATTCACAAGATTAAAACTTTCCCTTATAATGGAGCGCCGATTAGCTCTCCGGATTAGACCGTGGCCGACGCATTGCCGCCGTCCGATCCAAGAAAAGGAAATTTGCCGGCCAAACAGAGTGATTGACGCGAATGGGAAACTTGAATGATTTCCGGACCGACGCGGCTGCGGCGCGACCCTGCCGCTTGCTTCTTTGCTGCGCCGACAATTGCCCGGTTACAATCCCGGCAACCAGGCTTGACCCGCTTCCAAGGGTTGCGGGCGGCAGCAACGGCCCGCTTTGCTTTCTCTCATGTCTTAATCTTGCACTGGAATAGTCCGTTAAACCGGTTAAATCGCAAAATAAATGGAGAACCGAAGGTTTAAACACGGACACGTCCTCCCCAAACAGCAGGCGCACTGCGATGGATATACGCTGGCAGGCAAGGCTATTTTTTGGCCTTTCCAGCCAAGGCTGTTCCCAGCGCACTTTCCAGACTTTGCCCCAGTGCCCCTGTGTCGCTGGCGATGATTTTTCCCGTGTCGCCATCCACCAGCACGGGGCAAGGAATGGCGTGGACGCCGTATTGCACCGCAATCGCGGCCTTCCAATACCGGCCATCGTAAATCTGCGGCCATGTCATGTTGTTGTCCTTGACGAATTGTAGCAGCGCCGGACCTTGCCGCGGCTGGTCAAGACTCACGCTCACGATCTCAAATCCCTTGTCGTGATATTTATTGTAGGCGGCGACGACCTTGGGCAGTTCCGCGCGACAAGGCGGGCACCACGTCGCCCAGAAATCCAGCAACACCACCTTGCCTTTGTAATCATCGGGAAAATTCACCGTTTTGCCGTCAAGAGTCCGGGCTTGGAACGCGGGGGCTTTTTGGCCGGCGGAAACCGCTGACCGGGCGGCATCAGGATCGCCTGCCGTGACGGTGAAACCCATCATAACCGCAACGACAAAGGCCGATGGATGGAGAAAATGTTTGCCCAGCTTTAAGTATTTCATGGGGGGAAAATAATCCACGGAGGAAGGAATTCAACCAAAAATCGGATGGTGGCAGGACAAGCGGTGGTGACTCAGTTTGACTTGGTGGCAGGGTCATCGCGCTGCGATGACCGCGCCGCGTGCAGCGGCGCAAAGGGAAGCAACCTCAGATGGTTCTGCCAGCTGCACGCCCATCCTGCACAGCACTGCTATGGAGGACGGGCGGGCGGGGACGTCGCCAGCGGGACATTCCTGCCACCCACAAATGGACGCAAGCCCGGAGGGTGACATCCGTTGCGCCATCGCGTAGATTGAGGCGGTGCATGAGCCGTGGATTGTTCGTCATTTTTGTGTCGCTGCTGGCGCCGGGAGTTTTCCCGGCGTCATCATCCGGCGCCGGTGATGTTCCGCTGGTAAAACGGCAATGGTTTGAGGCGCGCACGGCGCATTTCAACATCTACAGTTGCGGCGCGCCGCAGGAGGCCAACAAGGTCGCCGGGCAACTGGAGGAATTTTGCGAAGCTTATGCGCTGCTGGCCAAGTCGCCGGCGGTCGCTTCTCCGCCGATTGTGGTGATGGCCTTCCCCGACCATGAAGCGATGAAGCCGTTTCTGCCGACCCATCACGGCCAGCCCGAAAACCTCGCCGGCTTCTTCCAACACGACGATGACGAAAATCTCATCGTGCTTTCCCTGCCGCAAGCGGACGCCGCTTCGATGGGCATGTCCGTCGTCTTCCACGAGTACACCCATCTGCTGTTCCAGCGCAACGACCGTATCTGGCCCCTCTGGCTCAAGGAAGGCATGGCCGAGGTCTATGCCACTTTCGCAACGACCGGGTATAGCGTGCTCATCGCCCAACCGATTGATCATCACCTGCGTCTGCTCGCGCACGAACCGCTCATGCCGTTGACCGAACTGTTCGGCGTCGGGCATGATTCACCGCAATACAACGAACGCGAGCGCCAGGGAATTTTCTACGCCGAATCGTGGTTGCTCACACATTTCCTGATGGCCGGTGACAATCCCGCGTACAAATCGCGCTTCGGAAATTTCACCACGCTCCTGCGCGAGGGACAAAGCCCCGTGCAAGCCTTCACCAACGCGCTGCAATCCTCACTGCCGGCGGTGGAATCCGAACTGCGCCGTTACCTGGCGCGCGGCCAGTTCGCGCCGATTCAATTCCCCCTTCCGGAAAACGTGGCCGGGGGCAAGTCCTTCATTACGCGCCACCTCACGCCGGTGGAAAATTATTTCCGGTTGGGCGACGAATTGTTCCGCATTGACCGCCTCGACGACGCGGAAAAATTTTTCACCGACGCGCAAAAGCTCGCGCCCGGCAGTCCCCTGCCCTACGAGGGATTTGGCCTGCTCGCCGCCCGGCGCGAACAAACCGGCGAAACGCTGCGCGAATTCAAGGCGGCGTTGGAGCGCGGTTCGAGCAGTTTCCTCGCGCACTACCTCTATGCCCGGGCAAAGTTCCAGTCGGCCGCCGAGGCCCAGGGCCGGAGGGGTTCACTGCCCGGGGAAACGGCGGCGGAAATTCACAGTGAACTCCTTAAATCCATCGTGCTGATGCCGGACTTCGGGCCCTCGCATGAACTGTTTGGCATTTTGGAAATGGCGCATGGCGAAAATCTCCCGCTGGCGGTGCAGCATCTGCAACTGGCCGTCCAATTGGAACCCGGAAATCCGTATTACCTGCTCGCGCTGGCGGAGGCGCAGGCGAGGAACCAGGACGTGAAAGATGCGCGCAGCACGCTGGCCATCCTGCTTCTGCCCACGGTTGAAACCAGGCTGCGCGCCCGGGCGGAGGAGCTTCTCCAGCAAATCAACGGGGAGAATTCGATCCAGTGATTCATGTTTCGACAAGTATGCATTGGCTTCCAGCCCGTTTCCGCAATCAAGAAAATGGGATTCGGCTGCCGGTTCAATAAACCCGGACTCCGGAGTTGATGGGGAGCGCACCCGCCCCGGGTGCGGTTTTCCGCGCCCTCGCGGAAAACTTCGGACGCATCGAGATTCCCCGAACTCCTGTGTCCGTCACGCGCGCAAGAGGCTGGACGCGAGGCGCGTCCAGCCACACCCGAGGCGGGTGTGCTCCCCAACTTCGAAATTCGTGATGAAACAACCGCAGCGCACTCGAGGAAAAGGATACTGTCTGCGAACCAAATGACAGCGGGCGACGCTCGCTACCGAACGTCGCCCCGGCCAAAGCCGTTCGCGGCGAAGATTAGTAACGATCCCGGCGTCCGCCGCCGCCGCCGCCGCCAAAGTCGCGGCGCGGCCCGCGGTCACCGCGGGGGCGTTCCTCTTTCG
>JBEKEJ010000075.1:0-13142 GCA_050013895.1 Verrucomicrobiota bacterium
CAGCCGCAAAATGATGTTTTCCACGTCCTCGCCCACGTAGCCGGCTTCGGTGAGCGTGGTGGCGTCGGCGATGGCAAACGGCACGTCGAGGATTTTGGCGAGCGTGCGCGCGAGCAGCGTTTTGCCCGAACCGGTCGGGCCGATCATCAGAATGTTGCTCTTCTCGATTTCGACGTCGGCGTGCGGATCGGCAGACGCGGGCTTCGCCGCTTCTTCGGTTTCCGCCGCCGCTTCGGGCTGGATGCGCTTGTAATGATTATGCACCGCGACGGCCAGGGTCTTCTTCGCGTGGTCCTGCCCGATGCAATAACGGTCAAGCTGGCGTTTGATGACCGCCGGTTTGGGGACGGTGAACTTCGGCTGTTTCTTCTGGTTTTGAAGCTGGAGTTCGCGGTCGAGGACGTTTTTGCACAGGATGATGCAATTGTCGCAGATGTAAACGCCCGGCCCGGCAATGAGTTTGCGCACTTCCGCGTGCGATTTGCCGCAGAAACTGCACATGGTGAAGGTGGTGGGACGGGCCATGGGAATTTACGAATTAGGAGTTGGTGAGGGCCTCCGCGTCGGCCGCAATTCGAGGCGCCCCGCGGCGAACAGTTTTCGCGACGACGCGTCGCGAAACACACGCGAGGCGCGTGTGCTCCCCAAAAACAACTCGGTTCGTCATACAAACGCCTATGATTTTTCCGGCAGGCCGGCGATCTCCTTGCGCGATTGGACGACCTGGTCCACGAGACCATAGTCCTTCGCTTCATCGGACGACATGAACCGGTCGCGGTCGGTGTCGCGCGCGAGTTCCTCAACTTTGCGCCCGCAATGTTTGGCGAGGATTTCGTTCAGCCGGTCCCTGAGCCGCAGAATTTCCTTCGCCTGAATGCTGATGTCGGAGGCCTGGCCCTGCACGCCGCCCCACGGCTGGTGAATCAGGATGCGCGCGTTGGGCAGGGCGTAACGTTTGCCTTTCGTGCCCGCGGCGAGCAGCACCGCCGCCATACTGGAGGCCTGCCCGACGCAATAGGTGTTCACGTCGCAGGTGAGATATTGCATCGTGTCGTAAATCGCCAGCCCGGCCGTGACGCTGCCGCCCGGCGAATTAATGTAGAGATGAATATCCTTCTTCGCGTCGGACATCTGGAGAAACAGGAGTTGCGCGATGACGATGTTGGAAACCGTGTCATCCACCGCCGTGCCGAGAAAAATGATGCGGTCAACGAGCAGGCGCGAATAAATGTCCCACGTGCGCTCGCCGCGGCCCGTCTGCTCAACCACGATCGGAACCAGAAAATTTTGCATGGCCTAATAACTACTCCATTTTTCGTACAAGTAAAGGCGGGAAAGTCTTTATCCGCGAATTTCGCCCAACGCAAATCCTCCTTGTTCTCCTCCTCGTCCTCGGCCTCGGCACGGTTTCGACTACGAGGACGAGCAGGAGGACGAGGACGAAAGCATCTTCCAAATGAACGCAAACGCGCCCGCAAAATCTTCCGGTTTTTCGGCAATCCAGTGCGTGACCGTTTCCGGCGCAAACCAGTTGCCATATTCGATTTCATCGGGATGCAAACGGAACGGCCCTTCGGCCTGGCAGCGATAAACCCAGACAAATTCCGCGTCCGTTTCCGGGCACGCGGCGATTTTGAACAGGCGCTCCGGCGCTTTTTCGACGGTCAATCCGATCTCCTCGCGCAATTCGCGCACGGCGCAAGCGTCGTAGTCCTCGCCGGAATCCACATGCCCGGAGGTCGAGGAATCCCATTTGCCCGGCTCGCGGTCCTTGGTCATCGAACGCTTTTGGAGAAAAGTTTGGCCGCGCGCGTTGAACACCAGCACGTGCACCGCGCGATGGAGCAAGCCCAGCCGGTGCACTTCACTGCGCGGCCGGCGATCAATCACCTCGTCGCGCTCGTTGACGACATCAAAGATTTCTTCAGACATGATTTTTGGGAGGGACGGCGTGCCGCCGTCTCCAAATCAAGGTCGCCGGCATGGTGACTCTCGCAGCTTTTTCTATTCCGCCAGAGTTTTTGTCAGATCAACAAACTGTTCCAAGCTCAATTTCTCCGCGCGTTCCTGCAGCGGGAGTTGCAACGCTTCAAACGCCCGCGACAATTTCTCCGCCGGCCAGTCTTCGCGCAGCAGTTTCAATATCATCTTACGCCGTTGTGAAAAAGCGCGTTTGACGATTTTCACAAAAGTTTCGCGTAGCTTTTCAGGCAAGGGCGGTGTGGCGCGGCGTTCCAAAGTCACGCAGCCGGAATCCACGTCTGGTTCCGGGAAAAAACAGCTTGCCGGAATCTTGAACCAGTCGCGCGGTGCGTAGTCGAGTTCAATAAGCAATGTCAGGATGCCGTAATCTTTATCGCCGGGCTTGGCCATGAGCCGCCGGGCCACTTCGAGTTGCAGTGTCGCCACCATGCGCCGCGGTCGTTGGGGTGATTTTGCCAGTTCGGCCAGAATCGGCGAGGCGACGGAGTAGGGGAGATTGGCCACGAGTTTCCAGTCGCTCCAATCGCGCGGTTCGCGCTTCAGGAATTCCAGCGCGTCGGCGTGGAGCAATTCAAATATCGGAGGGGCGAGCTCTGCGAGCCCCTGACTTTTTAAGTTTGTGATATTTGGGGCTCGTGTAACTCGCCCCTCCGAAACGCGTAGAAATCGTTCGCGCAAAATTTCCGCCAGCCGCGCATCCTTCTCAATCGCCAGGACTTCGCCGGCATTTTGCAGCAGCAACTCCGTCAATGGCCCCAGCCCCGGCCCGATTTCGAGGACTTTGTCGGCCTTGGACAATTCAGCGGCCCTGACGATGCGCCGAAGCTGGTTCGCGTCGTGCAGAAAATTCTGGCCGAGGGATTTCGTGAGTTGAATCCCGCGCGCCGCCAAAAGTTTGCGTATTTCGGAGAGCTTCATCGAAAAGCAGCTTTTACACGAATTGCACGAATTGACACGAATTAAAAAACAGCAACAGGCAATTTGCGATAATTCGCGAAATTCGCGTGAAGATTCATTTTCCGTGCGTGTTCATCCGTGGTCAAAACCTCTTGAAGTCCGGCAACGGCTTTCGCGAGTTGCGCCCGGGTGATGGTCAGCGGCGGCGTGAAGCTGATGACGTTGGCGTGCCCGCCTTCGGGCAGCAGGATGAAACCGCGCTGCAGCATTTTTTTGACGGCCTGCATTGAGGCTTCGGTCGCCGGTTTGCCGTCGGGCAGACGCAGTTCCACGCCGGCCATCAGGCCCAGGCCGCGAGCCGAAGTGCGGAGTGCGGAGTGCGGAGTGCGGAGTGCAGCCAAGGCATTCAGCAAAAATTCTCCGAGTTCGGCGCTTCGTTTGCAAAGGTTGAGCCGCCCGATCTCCCGGATTTGCGCCAGCGCCATCGCGCAGCCGACCGGATTGCCGAGGAACGTGCTGGTGTGAATGGCTTCGCCGCGCGACAGCGGCCACGCGGCATCCATCAAATCCGCGCGTCCGACACAGGCCGACAACGGGAATCCTCCGGTCAACGCCTTGCCCAGGCAGATGAGGTCGGGCACGACGCCGGTATGTTCGCACGCAAACCATTTTCCAGTGCGGCCGAAGCCGGTGTAAATTTCGTCGAGGATGAGCAACGCCCCATGTTCGTCGCAAAGTTTTCTAAGCAGCGGCAGAAACTCCGGCGGCGGAACATTGATGCCGCCGCGCGCCTGAACCGGCTCGACCAGGATTGCGCCAATGGGTTCGCGGCGGAAAAGTTTGCGGATGCGGGCCTCAACGTTTCGGAGGGACGAGTTACACGAGTCCCTGATGTCGCTGCTTTTGGGGGCGCGTGGAACTCGCCCCTCCGGATTGTCCGGGAAAGGCACAAAATGCCCGAACTCGCGCAGTTGCGTGCGAAACGGTCCGCGGAAAAAATCGCGGTGTGTGGCATTGAGCGCGCCGTAACCGAGTCCGTGATACGCGCCTTCGAAGGCGATGACCCCGCGTTTGCCGGTGGCGAGCATCGCGGTTTTGAGGGCAGATTCGACCGCCTCAAAGCCGGAGTTGGAGAAAATCACCTTTCCGGAGGGCGGAGTTCCACGACGCCCTGATTTCGGGGGCTCGCGGAGCTTGCCCCTCCGGTAATTGTTCCAGCGCTCGAAGGTGATGCGGCTCAACTCGCGCGCGAGTTCGGCCTTGCGCGCGTGCGGATGCACGTCGCCCATCGCGTGGGGCAGCCGGGCCATTTGTGCCTGACCGGCCCGGACCACCTTTGGGTTCGCGTGCCCCGTGGCGGCGACGCCAAACGCGGCGGTCAAATCCAGATATTTTTTCCCGTCGGCGTCCCGGACGTGGGCGCCTTTGGCGCTTTCCCAGATAATGGGCCACGAACCATCCGGCTCAAAAAACATGACGTTGCGCGACTCGTAAGCGCGCAGCAGGCTTAATGTTTTCTTTGAATTCATTTTATCCGCGAATTACGCGAATCGACGCGAAAACGAAAAGCAATGGAAACGAATAGTCACAAAATAGATTCGTGTAAATTCGTGAAGTTGGCGGATTCATTTTTTCAGACTCCGCGCTTCTCAGGCGGCCAGATGACTTTGTGCAACTGGACTTGAAACCGCACCGGCAGCGCATCGGCCATGATTCTTTCCGCCAACTCACGCCGCGAAATCGGCGTTTGGCCGGACGGAACTCGCTTGAGCGATTTGTCCTGCTGCTCTGGTGACAGCGGATGCGCCCACGAGCAGAGCAGGGGACAGATGGCGTCGAGTTTGTGCCCGGCGATTTGTTGCCTGGCCCATTCGTAATCTTCGGCCGTGCCCATGACGAATTTGATTTCGTCGGTCGCCTTCAGGTGCTTGAGGTTTTCCCAGCGATTGCGTTCCACTTCGCCGCTGCCCGGACATTTCAAATCCATGATGCGATGAACGCGCGGGTCCACCGGCGAGATGTCATGCGCGCCGCTGGTTTCGAGCAGCACGGTGAAGCCGTTGTCGCAAAGTGATTTCATCAGCGGCAAAATATTTTTCTGGAGCAACGGCTCGCCGCCGGTCAGTTCGACGAGGGGTAATCTCGGAGTTCGGAGTTCGGAGTTCGAAGTTCGAAATGACGCGGCGAGTTCCTGGACCCTTGTAAGAATCTCCGCGAGCGGCATTTTTTTGCCTTCGGTGAAGGCGTAGGCGGTGTCGCAATACGAGCAGCGCAAATCGCACGCGGCCAGCCGGACAAAAATGCACGGCAATCCCGAAAAGGTGCTTTCCCCTTGCAGGCTCAAATAGATTTCGTTGATGACCAGCACGTCGGACATCAGCGGCAGTGTAGCGCGTCGGCGCGAAAAGGAAATGGCGCGCTCAGGGAAAATGGCCGAGCGCGAAACTCCGGCCGACGTGATAACTCCCCGCAATGGCGCGGGTGATGTAACGCTTCGCCAGTTTCACCGCCTGCGGCAAATCATGGCCGAGCGCGAGCGCGGCGCAAATGGCGGCCGAACAGGCGCAACCGGTGCCGTGGGTGCGGACGCCTTTGATGAGCGGCGCGCTTAACAGTAATTCCGTCCGGCCGTCGAAAAAAATGTCCACCGCCTCGCGCCCGCCCGGCAAGTGGCCGCCTTTGACCAGCACCGCGCAGCCGAAACTCACCCGAATCTCGCGGGCCGCAGCGCGCAGGTCTTCCACCGACGCGAGTTTGTGTCCGGTCAGAATTTCGGCTTCGTAAAGGTTGGGGGTCACGAGCGTGGCGAGCGGCAGCAATTCCTCCTTCAAGATTTTGACGGCCGCCGGTTTCAGCAGAACGGCGCCGCTGGTCGAGACCATCACCGGGTCAACGACCAAAGGCGGCAATCGGAGGGACGAGCCATGCATGTCCCTGACCTGCCTGTGCGGCTGGGATATTTGGGACTCGTGTAACTCGTCCCTCCGAAAATTGCGGGCCTGGAAAAACTCCGCGACGACCCGGACATTTTCCGCCGAGAACAGCATTCCGGTTTTCACTGCGGCGGGCGGCATTTCCTCAAACACGGCCTTGATTTGTCGCCGTAAAATCCCGGGCGAACAAGTTTCAACGGCGAGCACGCGTTTGGAGTTTTGCGCGGTGAGGCACGCAATCGCGCTGGCGCCGTGAACGCCGAGCGCGGCGAACGTTTTCAAGTCCGCCTGAATGCCCGCGCCGCCGCCGCTGTCCGAGCCGGCGACGGTGAGCGCAACGGGCAGTTTTTTTCGCTTGATCATAATCGTCATCCTGATCCAAATCCCGAAATGAAACCGGTCAGGACCGGGATCAAGCTTAGGATCAAGGAGGCGAAGAAACAAATTTGAACTTTGAACGCGAAATTTTGAATTTATATTGCGGGCATGGACAAAGACAAAGTTGCGGAAATTCTGGTGGAAATCGGCACTTTGCTGGAACTGAAAGGCGAAAACCCGTTCAAGACGCGCGCTTATTTGAATGCCGCCCGGACGATTGAAAGCCTGAGCGAGCCGCTCGCGAAAGTCGTCGCCGAAGGCCGGCTGGGTGAAATCAAAGGCATCGGCGAGGCGCTCGAAAAGAAAATCACCGAGTTGGTCGAAACCGGCAAGCTGGCTTACCACGACGAATTGAAAGCGTCCCTGCCGCCGGGGCTGATGGAAATGCTGCAAATTCCCGGGCTGGGACCAAAGAAAATCCAGGCGCTGAATCAAAAGCTGGGCATTGATTCGATTGGGAAACTCGAAGCGGCGTGCAAATCCGGCACGGTCGCCAGGCTCGATGGTTTTGGCGAAAAGACGCAGGCGAACATTCTTGAAGGCATCGGGCGCCGGCGGACTTACGCGTCGAAACACCTGCTGAGCGACGCCTTGCGCGCCGCCGAACCGCTGCTCGAAAACCTGCGCGGGCATCCGCAGGTGATTCGTTGCAGTGCGGCGGGGAGTTTGCGGCGGGTCAAGGAAGTCATCGGCGACATTGACCTGCTGGCGTCGTCGAAGAAACCGGCGGAGGTGATTGAATTTTTTGTCGCGCAGCCGGGGGTCATCAAAGTCACCGCCAGGGGCGACACCAAGGCGAGTGTGATTTTGGACGGCGGTTTCCAGTGCGACTTGCGCGTGGTGAGCGACAGGGAATTCCCTTTCGCGCTGGCGTATTTCACCGGCAGCAAGGAGCACAACATCGTCATGCGCCAGCGGGCGATAGCGCGCGGCCTGCGGCTGAACGAATACGGCCTGTTCAAATCCAAGGAGGAAACGCGCGATCCGAAATTGCTCGTGCCCTGCCGGGACGAAGCGGAGATATTTGCGAAAATGGACCTGCCCTTCATCCCCCCGGAATTGCGCGAAGATCACGGCGAATTCGCCGCCGCCGAAAAAAACAATCTGCCCCGGCTCGTCGAGTGGACGGATTTGCGCGGCGCCCTGCACAATCATACGACCTGGAGCGACGGGCACAACACCCTTGAGGAAACGGCGGAATTCATGGAGGGCCTTGGTTTTGAATATTGGGCAATCACCGACCATTCAAAATCATCGTTTCAGGCGAACGGGCTGGACGCGAAGCGCCTTCGCGGGCAAATCAAGGAAATCAAAAAGCTTAACGGGCAATTGGCCGGACGCGGCAGCGATTTCCGGCTGCTGACCGGTTGTGAAGTGGACATATTACGCGACCGGCTGGATTTCGACGACGACCTGCTCGCGGGACTGGACGTGGTGGTCGCCAGTTTGCACATTCCGGCCGGCACCGAAGCAGAGAACACCAGGCGGCTGATTCGCGCGGCCGAAAACAAGTTCGTCCATATCATCGCCCATGTAACGGGGCGTTTGCTTTTGGAACGCGAGCCGTATCCGGTC
Organism: Verrucomicrobiota bacterium; assembly: GCA_050013895.1. Taxonomy (GTDB): domain Bacteria; phylum Verrucomicrobiota; class Verrucomicrobiia; order Limisphaerales; family UBA11358; genus UBA11358. Next base: position 7,767 of record JBEKEJ010000075.1, read on the forward strand.
AATGTGCAGGCGGTGATTGACGCGTGCGCCGGGACGGGCACGTGGCTTGAGTTAAATTGCAATCCGCGCCGGTTCGACCTCGACTGGCGGCTCTGGCCTTACGCGAAAAGCAAGGGCGTGAAGTGCGTCATCAACCCGGACGCGCATCGCAATGAGCACGCGGGTTTTCTGCGGTTGGGCGCCGGGATTGCCCGCAAAGGGGGGCTGGAACAAACGGACGTGGTCAACACTCTCACCTTAAAATCGTTGTCGAAGGAATTGAAGCAAAGGCGTGTTTAAACTGGAACGTCAGCGCGTCCGCCCCCCGGTTGGCGGGGCAATTTCGGGCCTCAAAAAATGTTGAAAATAGTTTTGACAATGGAATGACGCCGTTGGCAGTATCCCAAGTGTTGTTGGTGGGGACACTTTTATTGAATGATGAGGAATCTCAGCGGTCTAACTAGAACGTCCAGAAGAGTTATGAAGAAATTCTTTGTTTCTATGGGGCTGGCAGCAGCCGGAACCGCCAGTTTGCAAGCCGCTTACGCGCCTGATTTGGGACCCATGGCAACCGCCAAGATGTGGAATGTTTCAGCCACCTTGCGCGGCTTTTACGACGACAATTACGACACGGCGAACAGCGGCCTGAAGCCACGCGGCAGCTATGGGTTTGAACTTTCCCCCCAACTGATGCTGGCCGTGCCTTTGCAACAGACGGAGTTGGGATTGCGCAACACCTACTCGATGCAGTATTACCAGGAACGGGACAGTCTGGGCCAAAACCCGATTGATCAAAGCGACCAGCTTGATTTGTGGGTGGATCACGCGTTTACTGAACGATGGGAGGCAAGAGTGATGGACACGTTCGTCGTGGCCCAGGAGCCGCAGTTGCTAACCCCCAACGGTTCGGCGGTCACACTGCCCATCCGCGTCCGGGGAGACAACATTGTCAACACCGGCACTATCACAGTGAACACGGATTGGACGAGGTTGTTCAGCACATCGTTGAATTATCGAAATTACTTTGCTGATTTCCAAAACAGCGGTGCGTCGCTTGCGGACGTCTATCCTATCATCCCGCCTGGTACAGGAAAAGGTGCCAGCCTGGCCGGGGCACTGAATCACATTGATCAAACTGTGTCGTTGGATTTCCAATGGCACGTTGACCGGGAAACGGTAGCTTTTGTGGGCGGCGCATTTGAGTGGGTGGATTACAACGGAAATGAACCAATTGCCTACTCGCCTTTTCTTAAGACAGGCAATGGGTTTTATTACAGCGACAATCGCAACACCCGCTCGTACTTTGGATATGTTGGAATTCAGCACAACTTTCTTCCCAATCTGAATGTCTCGGGGAAAGTCGGCGCATCATACACGGATTACTACAACGATCCTTTGGGTTCACCGTCGGTTTCACCGTATGCAGTTGTGACGGCTGTCTATACGTACAGCCCCGGCAGTTATGTGGAACTCGGTCTTAATGAAGGGCTGAACGCGACGGATATCGTCGCGCCCGACCCGACGTCAGGCAAAATCACTCAGGATCAGGAGAGTACGTATATTTTCGGTTCCATCAACCATGCGATCACGCCAAAGTTGTTGGGAACACTCATCGGGACCTGGCAATATTCGACGTATCAGCAAGGGGCCTTCGCCAATCAGCCGGACACCATTTACGGCGTTGGTGTGAACTTGGCCTACACGTTCACTCCGCACTTTTCGGCTGACGCCGGCTACAATTTTGACGAACTCCAGTCCAACATCAGCCAGCGCGGTTACACGCGCAACCGCGTTTACGTAGGCGTTACCGCGGCTTATTAGGCCGGCTTTTTATAATGTTTTGAACACCCCGCTGGCGGCCCGGTCTTATTAAAGCAAGACACTCACTTTTTTGACGTATGGACTCATTCAAGACTTCGGCGCCGCAGGAAACCAAATTGCATTTCCTGGATTATTGGCGGATTATCCGGATTCGCAAGGCGATCATCATCACCGTCTTTTTGATCACCGCCATCATTGCCACGGCGGTGACGTTCATTTTGCCCGAATCCTACGCCAGCACCGCCCGGCTCATCGTCGAGTCGGACGTCAGCGACATCCCCATGGGAGAAGAGCGGTCGGTATCGCAGGTCGGCTACGACCCTTATTTCCTTCAGACGACGTACGAGCTGATTCAGTCCCAGTCGGTATTGAGCAATGTCGTCAGCACGCTGAATTTAAACGTCGAGTGGGGAAAGAAATATTTCAATGGCGAAACGCTCAAAACCACCGAGGCCATCGAGTTTCTCAAGAAACGAATGCGCCTCGATACCATCCGGAATACGAAATACATCACCATTACCATTTATTGGGAGGACAAGAATGACGCCGCCAAGCTGGCCAACGCGGTTGCCTATGCCTATCAGGATTACCGTCTTCGACAACGGCAGGAATTGACGTCAAAGAGCGTTGAAGTTCTGAAAACACAATTTCAGACGGAGGAGAGTCAAATCCAAGCCCTCCAGACCAATGTGGATAATCTGCGGACGACCTTGAACATCAGTGATTTCGACCCCAACTCCCTCAGTCCAACGCCCACGCTTACGCAGGAATTGTTGCAACGCTACCACGAACAGCAGATCGAAGGCGAAAAAGTTTATACGCAATTGCAAACGCGGTTGACGGAATTGCAGGCCAACAGCACGGACAAACTCAGGGAGATTCTACCCACGGCGACCGAGGACCCGGCGCTGTCGGGATTGTTGGAAAAACTGCACGGATATGAACAACAATATGTCGCCATGACAAACGACTACAATCCGACCAACAATTTGAACGTCGTCCGTATCCAATCCGTGCTCGACGAGTTGAACCGTGAAATTGACGCCCGGGTGGCCGGCATCATGGCTGCCCTTGACACCCAGGTGAAATCCCAGAAGGCCGCGTTGGATGCCATTACCGCCGCCGTGGACGAAGCCAAAACCAGAGACCAGGAGGAATACCGCAGGGGCCTGCCTTATTGGGAGAAAAAGCGGGAACTGGAAAGAAGGCAGGATTTTCACAGAATGCTGTCCGCCAAAATTGAAACGGAACAGCTTAACCTTGAAATTCCCAAATCGGCCATGGTTCAAATCACTGATCCAGCGGCGCCGGGTGATGCTCCGGTCAAGCCCAACAAAACCTTGAATATCGCCCTCGGCCTGGTGTTTGGTTTGGTCATGGGCATTGGTCTGGCCTTCTTCATTGAATATCTGGACACCAGCGTGAAGACGATTGACGAAGTTGAACGCGCATTTCAGGCGCCTGTGCTTGGCGTCATTCCGCAAAACGTCGGTTTTCTTGCGGACGAAGGCACCGAAAACACGCACGCCGAGGCCTACCGCGTGTTGCGCACCAATCTGCTCTTCTCGCGCAAGGACGACAAATTGAACAGCATCGTTGTGGTCAGCGCCGGCGCGGGCGAAGGGAAATCCACCACGGCTTTGAATCTGGCCACCGTGTTCGCCCACACCGGCCGGCGCGTGTTGCTGGTGGACTCGGACTTGCGCCGCCCGACCCTTCACAAAATGCTCCGTGTCAGCAACAACATCGGTCTGACCAATTATCTGCTCAAACAAAATTCGCTCGCGGAGGTGATCCAGACCACCGGCGTGCCCCTGCTTGACTTCATGGCCAGCGGCAAACTGCCAAACAGTTCAATGGGTATCCTCGCCTCTTCCTCGATGAAGGGCATGATTACCGAGTTAAAGCAGCGGTATGATTTCATCTTTTTCGATTCGCCGCCGATTTTGGGCGTGAGCGACGCCTCCATTCTGGCCAGCGAAATGGACTTGGTGTTGCAGGTCATTCAATACCGCCGTTACCCCCAGCCGATGAACATCCGCGCCAAACAGACGATCGAAAAGGTCGGCGGCAACTTTATCGGCATCGTGCTTAACAACATCAATGTGTCCCAGGACGAAAGCTATTATTACTACACGGGTTATTACCACGATTACGCTTCACGCGGGGAGGAGGAACAACCGATGCCTACCCGGGACAAAGACGCACCCGATGATGCCGACGGGGGGGGCATCAAACAAAAGTATTGATTGCGCGGTCGGTTTTTTACCAAGATTCGGGCGATGAAATTGTTTTGCACGTTGCTGGCGCGGGGACTCCCTGTTTGCGGACTGTTGCTCGCGGGACTGATTTTGGCCGGCTGTTCCTCGCCGTCAGACGAAGCCTTGTTTTCCGACATGCCCAATCCGGCGGCGATGAGCGGCCAGCCGCCGGCGAATGGATCCGCTGCGGATGCCGCACGTTTCCAGGTCGGTGACACTGTCAACGTAACCTTGAGCGGCCTGCCGGTGGATATTCCGCCGCATCATGAGCCCATCAAAGAAGACGGCTCCATCACCATGCCCGATATCGGCAAGGTCCAGGCTGCCGGCAAAACGGCGGGCGAATTGCAAAATGAGATCCACGACCTCTACGTGCCCAGGTATTATACCCACATCACCGTCACCGTGAACATCGGGGATCGCGTCTATTATGTCAGTGGTGAAGTCAAAAACCCCGGACGCGAGATGTATGTCGGCCAAACCACCGTCAACCAGGCCATCACGTCTGCCATGGACTTCACCGACTTCGCAAATCATAAAAACGTTGTGCTCATCCGCGTCAATGGCGATCGCACCAAGATTAATGTGGACCGGGTGCGAAGCGGGAAGGCCGAAGACCCGCCGGTCTATCCCGGTGATCAAATCATTGTTCATCGCCGTATCTGGTAATGATTCAACTCAATATCCTTTCCGGCAAAAAGGCGGGCGGCCAGACGGTTGCCCGCCGTTTTCCTTTCCACATCGGACGCGCGGCGGGAAACGAGCTTCAACTCGACGACGATGGTGTTTGGGATCGCCACCTCACCCTGGAATTTCAACGCGAATCAGGGTTCACGCTCACCACGGCGTCAAACGCCCTGGCTGCGGTCAACTGCCAGCCCGTTCAAACCGCCGTTCTCCGCAACGGTGATCTCATCACCCTGGGTTCCGTTCAACTCCAATTCTGGCTCGGCACCTCCCGCCAGCGCGGCTTGCGCGCCGGTGAATTGTTTGTGTGGGCGCTGGTAATTGCCGTGATCTGCGCGCAATTCGCCCTGATTTACTGGCTCATCCGCTGATTCTTCCTCCTGGTCTTCTTAACCCGAAAACCGAAATTGGTAGGGACGGCGCGCTGGGACCGTCGCAAAAGCATCAGAGGGGCGAGCTATACGAGCCCCTGACTGAGCGAACGCCTCTGAAAATGGGGGCTCGTGTAACTCACTAGTGTCCAGTTAAGGTGACCTCAAAGTTCGCAAAGAGGCTGTCTGACGGGGGTTTTGTGAAGGCGGAGTGTGTGATCGATTCCCGCTCCAAAGGCGGTATACCTCGCCTATGC
>JBEKEJ010000076.1:0-16299 GCA_050013895.1 Verrucomicrobiota bacterium
GATCCAATCCTTTCAGTCTCGATGCCGCATCTGGCTGCTGAATCTAACGGGCAAAGGGATTTGCCAGTATTGGCTTTCCGCAATAAATGCAGAATGTGCGTTTGGCTGAATTGAGTTTCCCGCAGTTGGGACAGGCCTGAGGCGGGTCTTTGACCGCAACCCCGTCCCTTACGACTTTCCGGCCATCAATCTCCTCGATCAGTTTGGTCAAAACGTCGTCGGTATAGCCGTGCTCCTGCTTCATCAGGGTCCACAACGCTTCCGTGACCATCAGCAGCCGGTCAACATCATGGCTGAGAAGCTCGACATTTGTGCTGGCCTCCCGGGCGGTGCTTGCCGCCGCCGTTGCCGTTGCGGAGGCGTAGCCGGTGGGAAAACCGCTGCCGACCATCATGGGATAGAACATAATCTTGGATTGGGTTGTCGTTGTTTTTGGTTCTCGCACGAAACCGATATCCTCCACCGGTTTCTTCGTTGGTTCCAGATTCTAACAGTCCTCGGGCGGATTCTTCAATTCCAAGAGCAATGGAAGTTTGTAATGGACCGCCGACGCCTGCATCTTCGAACGGGAACTGGAGCAGTTGCATCCGGATAGCAACCCTTTTTCTATTTGTCACACTGCGCGGGTTTCCTCAATCATGCGTTCAACCCCATGAGTCGAAGATCGAAGAAGAAAGCCCCTGGCGCGCGTTCAAGCGAGACCGTTTCGCCGGCCGGCGAAAGGCCGGTAGCCGCCGACTCCCGCTGGCCGCAAGCCGCCAGCTGTCCGGCGGGTTGGCCTGACCGCTGGGCGGTCCCCGGCGTCTGCCTCTTGCTGGCGGCCATCACGTTTGCTGTTTTCGGCCAGACGGTTCACCACGAGTTCGTCAATTTCGATGACGACCTGTATGTGTCTGAAAACGCACAGGTTACCCGGGGCCTGACCCTGAACGGAATTGCACAAGCCTTCCTTCATGGCAGTTATGACAACTGGGTGCCATTGACGACGACATCGCATATGCTGGATTGTCAGTTGTATGGATTGAACCCGGGCGGCCATCATCTCACCAATGTCCTGTTCCACACGGCGACGGTGATCCTGCTGTTCCTGGTGCTGCGGCGGATGACGGGGTTCCTGTGGCGCAGCGCGTTTGTGGCGGCGGTGTTTGCGATTCATCCGTTGCGGGTGGAATCGGTGGCGTGGGTGTCGGAACGCAAGGATGTGCTCAGCGGCATGTTCTTCATGCTGACCCTTTGGGCGTATGTGCGGTATGCTCAAAGGCACTCGAGAGCCGAGCCGTCTTTGCTTCACTTCGCCGCGCCGGGGCGTCGTGAGTCGAGTGCCGGCAGCGGCAGTTTGGCCCTCGCCCATCGACTTTGGACCCTCGACTACGGTCTGGTGTTGTTGTGTTTTGCGTTGGGCTTGATGTGCAAGCCGATGCTGGTGACTTTGCCCTGCGTGTTGTTGCTGCTGGACTACTGGCCGTTAAAACGATTCACCCAACCGGGCGGCCGGTTGGTGCCATGGCGGCTGCTGGTCGAAAAGGTTCCGCTGCTGGCGCTTTCCGGCGCAGCCTGCGTGGCCACGCTTTTTGTTGAAACGGTCGGTCTCCAGTCGTTCGAGCAGATTTCCTTTCCTTTGCGCGTGGATAACGCCTTGATTTCCTATGTGACCTATGTGGGCCAGATGTTCTGGCCGTCGGGCCTGGCGGTTCTATACCCCTTTGTGGCCAGGGATGTCGGGGTTTCAAGCGTGGCGTTGTCCCTGGCGGTGTTGGTGGGCATTTCCACGGGCGTTTTTGTCCTGCGCCGCCGTCGCCCTTATCTTCTGACCGGCTGGCTGTGGTATCTCATCATGCTGGTGCCGGTGATTGGGATTATTCAGGTGGGAGGGCAGGCGCGAGCGGATCGTCATACTTATTTGCCGCAGATCGGCTTGTATCTGTTGCTGACCTGGGCGGTGGTGGAGCTGTGCGCGAGCTGGCGTCAGCGCCGGGTGGCGCTGGGGGGCGGGGCCGTGATCATCCTCATGGCTTTGATTTTCTGCGCGCGGGCACAGACGGCTTATTGGCGGAACAGTGAATTGCTGTGGACTCACGCGCTCGCCTGCACGACTGAAAATTCGCTTGCCCACAACAACCTCGGTGGCGCGCTGCTCAAAAAGGGAAGCGTGGACGAAGCGATCGCGCATTTCGAAAGGGCGCTGGCAATCAAGCCCGACAGCGCGGACGTCCACAACGATCTCGGCAACGCGCTGCTCAAAAAGGGCGCGGTGGACGAAGCGATCGCGCATTTCCAAAGGGCGCTGCAAATCAATCCCGACTATGCGGAAGCCCACTACAACCTGGGCAACACGCTGTTCCAACAGGGCAAGGTGGACGAAGCCATCTTTCATTGTCGGAAGGCGCTGGAAATCAAACCCGACTACTTGGAAGCCCACAACAACCTCGCCAACGCCCTGCTCCAAAAGGGTGATGTGGGCGAAGCCATATTTCATTACCAAAAGGCGCTGCAAATCAAACCCGACAGCGCGGAAGCCCACTACAACCTTGGCAACGCTCTGCTCAAAGGGGGAAACGTGGACGAAGCGATGGTTCATTTCCAAAAGGCGCTGCAAATTGCACCCGACTTCGCGGAGGCGCACATCAACCTCGCCAACGCGCTGCTCCAAAAAGGCAAGGTGGACGAAGCCATTGTTCATTACCAGAAGGCGCTGCAAATCAAACCCGACTTCGCGCAAGCCCTGAGTAACCTGGCTTGGGTACTGGCAACCTGTCCGCAGGCTTCGTTGCGCAACGGCAACCAGGCGGTGGCCCTGGCGCAACGGGCGAATCAGCTTACGGGTGATGGAAATCCGGCTTTTCTCGGCACCCTGGCCGCCGCTTATGCCGAGGTCGGGCGATTTCAAGAAGCGGTGGCAACCGCGCAACGCGCCCTGCAACTGGCCGGGTCCCAGGCCAACCCCGCGGTGGCCGATGCCCTTCAATCGCAGTTGAAACTCTATCAAGCAGGCATCTCGTTCCATGTGCATTGAACGAAACGTTGAAAGATCCGGCGACTGGAGAACATCGCGTGGCCTTTTCCGGGCGGAAGGCTGTCAGCCCCACGGCCCCGGCCACCGGCATCTGCGGTGCTTTGGTTTGGAGTTTTGCGTTTACGCGGCCCGGCTGAAGCCGTAACTCCGAACCCGCGCACCGCCAATGTTCCCAGCCACCAATGGTGGTTGCAGATCAGATTGAAATGAATTGGCAGAAGACCGGTTGCGACGCATGATTTGGCGGGGTTAGAGTTGCACGATTCATGAGTGAGGTGACGAAAATTACCGTGAACGGGCGCGAATACGACAGCATCGAGCAAATGCCGCCGGAGATTCGTGGGGAATATTTGCGGGCGGTCGCCGCGATGCGCGAAGCTGGTGTCAATGATCCGCCCGGGGTTGTGAAGAAAAACGTCTTATCCCATTCCGTGGTGCAGGAGTCGTTCATTTACAACGGGCGCGAATACAAGAGCCGCGACGAGTTGCCGCCAGACGCGCGGGCCCTGCTTCAACAAATGCCGGAACCGTCACCGGACAACAAAACGACGGAGGTGAAAATCATGACCACCAGGACATTTCCTTCAGAAGCGCGCATCATCGGGGAGTGGACAGGCGCACGTAAAGAGCCGCTGGAAAAAGTGCCGGCGATCGCGTGGTTGCTGGTCAAAATACTGGTGGCGGTGGTGGCGGTTCTGCTTCTTCTCCTCTATCTATCGAGCATCAAATCCAAGGGTTGAAGGCGGAAATATTTTTTGTGGCATGGTCGCCATTTTCCAGGCGGCTCGAATCTTTTCCTAAAAAATCCGCCAGCAATTGCAGATCTTTCCGTTTTTGCCATGCGTCCGTCGTTATCGTATTTCGGCGGGACAAGTCGGCGCGACGGGGCGCGACTTGGGATGATTGCTGCCGGTCGAGCGCGGTATCTGGCATCTGCCGTTGCGTTGTAGCGTCGCGCCTGTGGCTCGATTTGTTTCGGCGCACAGCGCCGACGCTACCGCTGCGCAATGTTGGATTATTATTCCACGTCAGGTCATGAAATCCTTTCCAGCGGGGCGTGAGCCTGTGGATAAGTTACTTGCGGCAGGCGTTTGCGAGCTCTTGAATCGTGGCTATATTACCGGTTACGCGAGCGAGGGTTGAACGGTTGGCCCGCGTGTGAAACAAACATTAAAGGAGAAAGGAGTAAGACCATGCATATCACAATTCATCACACCATCACCGACCAGCAGAAATGGGAGCAAGGCAGCAAGAGAATCATGGAGTTGGCCGAACAGGGCCGGCTGCCGCAGGGTTTGAAGGGGCTGATGTTTCTGCCGAGCGTGGACGGCCGCCGGGCGGACTGTCTCTGGGAAGCCAATTCAATGGAAGCGCTGAGGACCTTCATTGACCGCGAGACGGCGGGTGGCGCGAGGAATGAATACTTCCAGGTTAATGACGCCGCGGCGATGGGCCTGCCGGGTCGCGAAGAGATGCGCAAGGCGGCCTGACTGAAACCCGGCAGCAACGAAGCGAGGGCCGGGAGTTTAACTCCCGGTTCTCGCAAGAGAAAGGAGCGGGCCGGGGTTTTGTCTGAATTGGGCGCGAGGCGGGACTATTTATTCACGTCGGTCGTGGCGAATGGCGATTGCCCTGAGTTTGTTTTTACGACCTCCCTCACCTGTTTCCCTTTCCCAAGGAGAGGACATTCGTGTGTCCGGTCTCTGTCAGCCCGATGACCATCCGGCCAATCCCGTCGCACGGTATTTCAATGTGGCGGCTAACGACGCTCCTTCTCCCCGGGGGAGAAGGCCGGGATGAGGGCGGGCGTTGAATCATTTTCATCCGCCGGCAATTGCCAGTGCTGCGCGGTGCCGGCTGATGGCTGCAAATCCATCCCGGGGTGCCGGCGGCTGCTGTTACTTTTCAAGAAGAACATCCGCTGAATCCCCGCGGGATGTGCACATCGGCAATGGCGTCTCGCGTCGGTCGTGAACGGATTACGCGTGACACCAGCGGGAAAATTCACCGGTCCAAACTTGCACACCCCGCCCGGCTATGCAATTTTGACAGCATGGAATCCATCACCAGAATTCTCGTCATGGAACACTCGGTTTTCCGCGAAGTGTTTGATCAAATCGAACGGGTCCTGGCGGGCTCCACGTCCGCGCCGGAAGTCAAAGCGCTGGCGTCCGTGGTGGAGGGTTTGTTGCGCGGCCATGGCGAAACCGAAACGGATCTGGCCTATCCGGCCCTGGATCACGCCCTCGCCGACCGGGGGGCGCTGAATCGTCTGTATCAGGATCATCACGAAATTGACGACCAGTTCAAACGCATCCAGCTTGCGACCGATGCGGCGGAGGCGCAGCGGCTGCTCAAAAAGGCGCTGGCGGCCACGCGCGAACATTTCCGGCGCGAGGAAAAAAGCGTGTTCCCGGTTCTGGAGAAAACGCTTCAACCGGACACATTGCTGACTCTCGGCAGGAAGTGGACGGAAAGTCATTCCGCTTCCACCAGGGTCTGACGCTGCACGCCGGCAGCGATTGCCGGCGTCCGCCGGAGCCGGCCGCACGGGAAATCATTTACGCGGGCTTGAAGATGCCGACTGCCGCGCCTTGCGGATCAACCAGAACGGCGATGCGTCCCACGTCCGGCACATCGAACGGCTCCATCACAACTTCGCCCCCGAGCCTGGCCGCTTTTTTGGCCTTGGCATCCACGTTGTCCACGATGATATAGGGGACCCATTGCGCGGGGTTGCCCGGCTTGGGACATTTCATCAGGCCGCCAACCATGTCCTTCCCTTGCTTGAACAGCGTGTAGTCCGTGCCCTGGCCAAAGGGCCGGGTTTTCCAGCCGAGCAGTCCGGTGTAGAATTTTTTGGCGGCGGCCACGTTGGTGGTGACGAGTTCGTTCCAGCCGAATTGGCCGGGTTTGGGGCAGTTTTTGTCTTCGCTCATAATTCTTTGGCGGTTCAATTTTCCTTTGCTGTTGGTGAACTTCGCAAAAGATCGGGGGAACGCAACTGGATTGTGGCAACAATTTTGTGAATTCGTTTTCCGCGTCGGCCGCAACGAGTGGCGCGGTTGCCCAATCTATGTTGCAAAAGTCATCCAATGTCATCCAATTTGGGCGAACCAAGATGAAATGCAAATTCGCGGACATGATTTTCCCGGGCGTTTGGCGTGGCGATGCGTTTGGGGGCTGTCCGCGCAACACCGACTCCGCCCGTGCTCGTCGTAGGTTTGCGGCCGCGGGCGGGAGTTTGAAATAAAACTTGCGCTGGACTCATTCCGGGCGAAACTGAATTGAGCAAGCAAGACCGTTAGAGAACCAGCCGCGTCGGGCCTTTATCGAGAGTCCTCCTTCAGTCTTCAAAAGTAGAAAGTCATTTATGATTACTTTTTTATTTTGGTGCGCCATCGGAATTGTGGCCGGAGTCGTTTTCGGCTCCTTCTTCGAATGGACGTTGCACCGTTATGTCATGCACCGCCCCGTCGGGTGGTTTCGGTATCCGTTTGAACGGCACGCGCTGGTGCATCACCGGATTTTCAAGGCGGACCACACTTATCATCTCGCGCATGAGCCGGACAAAAAGACCATTCCCATGGCGTGGTGGAACGGACCGGCCCTCGTGGCCTTGGGCCAGTTGCCGTTTTTGGTTCCGGCCCTGCTGTTGCACAAGTGGGGAATTTTGTGCGGCGGGGCGGTGGCCTGCACGTTGTATTTCACGGCTTATGAGTACATGCATTGGTGCATGCATCTGCCGAAGAAAAGGCACGTGGAACGCTCGGGCATTTTCTTCCGTTTGAACGGGCACCACCTGCTGCACCACCGTTACATGGGCAAAAACTTCAACGTGGTGATGCCGCTCGCCGATTTGTGCTGCCGCACCCTGCTCTTGCGTTCCCGGGTCGCCTTTGCCCAGGCGCAGGGGCCGTCCGTGCCGGACGTGCAGCCGAAGCAAAACCATCCTTTCAAGATTCCGGCGCTGGCAACAGCGAAGAATGTTTAGCAGCCCGTCCAAGATCCTTTCGTGGCAACCGACGCCTGCCGGGTCGTAGCACACGATGCGAAGGCTGGTGAGTCGGCTCACGATTCTTGAAATTTCGTTTGAGACTGGAGCGGACTCGCCGTTCTCTTTCGAGCCGGCCGCTCGGTTCGCCGGCCACCCATCTTCACCCCGTTACGATGCGGCAGGCGAGCCGGACGCCAGACCCCCACGGCACCCGCCTCCGTTGCGTTTCCGTCGTCGCTGCGTTTGGCCGCAGCCAGCCGCGTGGAATTAAAAATACGAATTGTCTTCCTAAGCCCAGGTTTTTCTGTCAGGCTCGAGCGTTTATGACTCTGATTTCAGGTTTTATGTTTTGGGCGGCCATCGGTTTTGTCGCCGCCACGGTCTATGCCTCGTTTTTCGAGTGGGCGCTGCATCGGTTCGTGATGCACCGGCCGCTGTGGAGATTCCGTTATCCCTTTGAGAGCCACGCGCTGGTGCATCATCGAGTCTTTCGCGCGGACGAGACGTATCATTTGATTCGCGCGCAGGACGCCAAAACGATCCCGATGGCGTGGTGGAACGGGCCGGTGCTGGTGGCGGTGGGCATGTCGCCGTTCGTCCTGGCCATGATGTTCGTGGGCAATTGGGGCTTTCCCTGCGGCGCGCTGTTGGCGTGCGCGGGCTACTATGCGGCCTATGAATACATGCATTGGTGCATGCATCTGCCGAAGAAACGTCAGGTGGAACGGTCGGGGATTTTCTTCCGGCTCAACGGCCATCACCTGCTGCATCATCGTTACATGAAAAGGAATTTCAACGTGGTGTTGCCGCTGGCGGATGTGTTCCTGGGCACGCTGCTGCTGCGCGCGCCGGTGCGTTTCAAGCAGGCGCGCGGGCCGGCGGTGCCGGACGTGCAACCCCGCGTGAAACAGCCGCGCGCGGTGACGGCCTGAATTCCCGTCCGCGCCGGCAAAGGCCCGGAGTTTGTTTTCCGGCAGGGATGCCCCCCGCCATCTGCATTGAACCCGAAAGCCGAAGTTGGTAGGGATGGCGCGTCCACCCTCGCACCATTCGTTCCGCCCGCTGGACGCGGGCGGGGACAGCGCGCTGTCCCTACCACCATTTTCACGCGCCCAACTTCGGTTTTCGGGTTGTATGAGCTACTGATGTCACCGCCAGCAAATGTGCGGGAATTTGGATCGCGCGCGTTCCAGACCGGGCCAAACGCCAGTCAGCGCCCGGGAATCGGATCGTAGGGCCGCAACCCGATATAGAGTAATGTCCGGACTTTGGCGCAGTTCACCGGCGCGCGCGTGTGCCTTCACCAGCCGCGACAGATGCCAGGTGTGAAGTAATTCTATCCGGCGTTTCCGACCGGATCAACCAACATTGGCCCCGTGCCGCCCCCGGCTTTTGCACGGGGCCATTGACGCCATCCGCCCCGGCCACCCGTCATTGGAACAACTGCGGCGCGTACTCGTTCAGGTAATTGCGCCAGTTGATCCAGGAATGCGCGCCCGAAGTTTCCTTGAACACGACGTCGAATTTGTGCTTCTTGAGCATCTCGACCGTGGCCCGGGAGTTTTCAAGCAGGCGATCATCCCTGCCCGTCGCGAACCAGACCAGTTCAAGGCCTTTCTTGAGTTTCGGATTATCGAGGGTTGCCAGGTTTTGTTCTTCAAAGCTGGAGTCGGTGGGTGCATTTACCGTCGAGCCTCGACCGCCGAAGCGGAAGGCTCCCGAGCTGAAAACACCCATATAGGCAAATTTGTCAAGGTTGGGTATGGTGATGGCCAGCGTCTGACGGCCCCCCATGGACAGACCGGCGATGGCGCGGTTTTGGCGATCCACGCGCACCCGGTAGTGATGCTCCACGTAAGGCATGATGTCCTTCTCGAAATCCTTGACGAAATCTTCGACACCGGATCCGGGTGCGCCTGGGGCGCGCGGGCCGGTATAGGACGAACTGGTGTGCCCGGCGGGCATGACGACAACCATCGGCTTGGCTTTCTTGGCCGCGATCAGGTTGTCCATGATGAACCCGGCGCGCCCGACCGTGGTCCACGTATCATCGCAATCGCCGGAGCCGTGCAGCAGATAAAATATGGGGAAACGGCCCTTGCCGTTTTCGTAACCTGGCGGCGTATAAACGTGCATTCGGCGAAACCGCTGGAGCGATTTGGAGTAGTAAGTGACCGACTCGACGGCGCCGTGTGGAACGTTCTGAAGGGCCATGAAGTCCGCTCCGGGTATATACACGAGGCTCCAGGTCCGGACATTGGACTCGCTCGTGGTGGGATTGAGCGGATCAATGACCATGACTCCGTCCACGTTGAAGTTGTACCGATAGGCGCCAGGATCAATCGGGCCCATGACGACTTCCCAAATGCCGTTCGTGGTCTGAGTCATGGCGGCTTCCAAAACCGTGAATGTGCCATTCGTTGCCGGCGTCATCGCCACGCCTTTGCCGGTGTCGGGCACGTCGGGAGTGACGAAGCGCACATCCTGCGCTTTGGGCGCGAGGATGCGAAACGTCACACGCCCGTCGGCGGCGACTTCGGGTGATGTAATCCGCGGGCCAGGCGATGCAACCTGTGCCACGGACGTCAGGGCCACGCAAGCCGTTACTAAAATCGCGGCCGACATTCGGGTGTTTCTTTTTTGAATTCTCATAATTTGCCTATGGGTATCGCGTGTGGACGCATTGTCTATTCCGAACTTCCGGTGATGTCGAACAGGTTGTTTTTAATCTCATCCACAAGCACGCTGGAAGAACTCACGGCGGGTATTGTTCGGTTAACGGGTCGGAAGTCAAGAGCTGGTCCATTTTGGACTCTCCGCATTTTTTTTGGTGAGCGGAAAAAGTGAGAGTTGTGGAGTCTTCAGACCGGTCGGCTTGAGGCGGCCCAGGCGCAAGCGTGAGAGTAAAAATCCGATGGCATCGGCCAAGGCATGGTAACGGAACTCCGGCACACCGAAGAAACGTATGGCGACCCGGCTCACGCGGGGGGGCTGACACCCCCAGTTTGAGCGGCTCGCCCAACCACACCGCCGCGAAGCAGGCCGTCGCCATCACCAGCGCCGCCAAGTTGCGCAACCGTTCATCGTTCAACGCCCGCAGGTCTTCCAACCGGTGGCTCTGCTCGAAAAAGTGGATCGTCTCCTCCACCAACCACCGCGTTATGCGCTCGAATTCTCAGGCGCGGCAAAGTAGGGTGATTGGCATGTTGCTGGTCACCTCGAACAAGTCGAAGCAGTTGCTGCATATCAGTTACATCGGGCCGGTGCGGCTGGAGGAGTTGCAGAGCGGCCGGGAGGACCTGACGGCGCAACTGGGGGAGTTGTCACCGGGCTTTCATTTGCTGGCGGATTTCAGCCAGATGGAATCCATGGGGCTGGATTGCGCGCGGGAGCTTGGCCGGATGATGGATTTGATTGGTCAAGCGGGCGTGGGTCTGGTGGTGCGGGTCATTCCGGAACCGGGCCGGGACATCGGGATGAACATCCTCACGATCTTCCATTACCGGCATCATCCACGGACGGTCACATGTGAAAGCATGGTCGAGGCGGCCAGGCTGCTTGGGTTTTAGCGACGCCCACCACCGGCGTCTGTCGCGGTCCGGCGCGGCGCGCGCAATCTTGCGAAGTTTCCCCAATGGTGTTTAATCATTTCGCAGCCGGGGCCCCAGGTGCCCGGCCGGAAACCATGCTGCTTGAGCGCCCGTATATATTGCCAAAGGAATTTTGATGAACCCGACCAACCATCCCGTCGCGACGGTGATGGGCCGCCTTTACGCCCATTTCTCCAGCCACGCCTCGTCCACGGAAACGCGGCTGCTGCTCATCGTGGCGTTGGCCATTCTCGCACACGTGGTGGTCAAGGCCATCCGGCACATCAGCGAATGGCTCATCAACAAAAATCAGGCGCAGAAAAATCCGCTCGGCTTCGTGACGCAACAGCCGAAATTCATCACCCTCACCCGGCTCATCGTCAGCGGGACCACCTTTGTCATCTATTTTTTCGCGGTCGGCCTGATTCTGCAGGAATTATTCGACGTCAACCTGACGGCTTACCTGGCGAGCGCGTCCGTCGTCGGCCTGGCCATCAGCTTCGGCTCGCAGGGCCTGGTGCAGGACATGGTGATCGGCCTGACGCTGATTTTTTCGGACGCCATGGAGGCGGGCGAGTTGGTGGAGATCACCGGCACAACCACCGTCATCGGCCGCGTGGAGGAAATCGGCCTGCGATTCACCCGGCTCGTCAATTTCTACAATCAGGAGGTGTTTATTCCCAACCGCACCATCGCCAATGTCAGCCGGTTTCCGCACGGCGGTGTGTTTGCCTATGCGGACATCCAGATTCCGGCGGGCGCCGACCGGGAAAAGGCCGCGGAAACGGTCGCGAACGTCGCCAGGGGAATGTGGCGGCAATTTGGCGCGATCATTTTGAACGAGCCGGCCATCGGCCCGGTGGAAACGGTGGTGGTCGGCGGCTGGGATTTCCTGCGCGTCCACTTCAAAATCTGGCCGGGACAGGGCAGCCTGATTGAAACGACGTTCCGCCAGCAGATAGTTAGCGCCATGAAAACTTACGATGCAAATTACGCCGACTGGCAGGTGCCGGTGACCTATCGCGCCATGACGGCGGCCAAGAAATTGTAAGTCTGCGGCCGGTATCGGACCCGGTTATCCCCGACAACTGATCTCACGGCGGCGGACCGGCCGGCCGGACGCCGCAACTCCCCTGCCGGGGGTGCTTTGACAGAAAAGGCGGGAGGTTCTATGTTGGTAGCATTAATGAAGACCATTAGTTATCGGCATAAGATGGGTTGTCGCCATTTTCGTGGTTCTGGCGCTTGCCCCGGCATGGTCCGCGGACGTGGCCGGCAGCCGCGCCCGGTTGAAAATCGGGGTGGGCGGGAATCTGCGGCGGAGAAAGGCGGAACATGAGCGGAACGAAATTGCCCGGGATCAGCGGCCTTGCCGCCGCCGTGGTGCTGGCGGCAGGCGTGGCGGTGGTGCGCGGTGCGGGCGGCGGGCAACCGGATGACATTTCGACCAATCAACCAGTCAAACTGAAGGTTATGCAGGATTTCAAGAAACCGGAAGCGGCGCAGTTGAAGAAGCAATTGACTGCGGAACAGTTCGCGGTCACGCAGGAGTCGGCCACGGAACCGGCCTTTCACAATCCATTCTGGAACAACACCAAGCCTGGTATTTACGTGGACGTGGTGTCGGGCGAGCCGTTGTTCAGTTCGCTGGACAAATTTGATTCGGGATGCGGCTGGCCGAGTTTTTCGAAACCGCTGGAGGATTCAAGCATCACGGAGCGCGCGGACCGCTCCTATTTCATGGAGCGCACGGAGGTGCGGTCGAAGCTGGCGGATTCGCATCTCGGGCACGTATTCGACGATGGTCCGGGGCCGACGCATTTGCGTTATTGCATCAACTCGGCGTCATTGCGATTTATTCCGGTGGAAAGAATGGCGGCGGAGGGGTATGGCGCCCAACTCGCGCCCTTCATCAAGGCCGGTCTCTACCAGCCGCCGGCCTCGCCCTCCCAAACCAACGATCCGCCGCAAGATAAGCAGGGGCGGTCACAACCCAGACCATCCGGCGGAATTTATTGAAGCCGGGATTAGCGCGTTCTGGTGGGACGTGACGAAGGTTAGTGTCCGTTTCCACCGGGTTCCTTCCAACTCTCCTCCGCATTTCAATGCGACGCGGCAGGTGGCTTCGGCGTAACGAGCGGCGCGGGAAATGGTTTCCGGATTGCGCTTGTCCCCGACCGCCGCAGTCAGACAACCGCAAAGAACACAGGGCGACGTTCATCAAGAACGTCGCCCCGGCCAAAGCCGTTCGCGGCGAAGATTAGTAACGATCCCGGCGTCCGCCGCCGCCGCCGCCGCCAAAGTCGCGGCGCGGCCCGCGGTCACCGCGGGGGCGTTCCTCTTTCGCGTCAACTGCCGCTCCCCCAGCGTCGCGCCGTTCATCGCCGCAATCGCCTTCTGCGCCTCCTCCGGCGTGGACATCGTAACGAAGGCAAAACCGCGCGAACGGCCGCTCGTCCGGTCCATCATGAGGTTGGCTTCGACGACTGTGCCGTGCGCGGCAAACGCCTCCTGCAGGTCATTTTCAGTAGTGTTGAAGGAAAGATTTCCCACAAACAATTTCGTGCTCATATTTGATGATTTGCTGTTCAAGACTAACCGTTTTTCCAGACTGTTCCCGACCATCGGGTTTCAAATCATCACTGAACCACTGAAATGACAAGTTATCTCACAGACGCGGGCACAATAAGGAATCCCCACCCCCTGGCAAGCAAATTTTCAAGTCCAAACGGCCGGCCTGCCCGAGCCAGGCCGGCGCCTTGATTCGGGCTGTAGTGTCGGCGCTGTGCGCCGATTTATTCGAGCCACAGGCTCGACGCTACAATGTGTTTGCACACTGTTGTGCGCCAGGCTGTAGTTGATTTTCTTTGAATTTCCGGGCATTATATCTTATCAGTTAACTGAGACTCGAATTATGAAATGGCATCCTTTGACTTTGGCGGTTGCAGCGGTCGCGGTGCTGGTGACAGGCTGCTACACACCGGAAGGCACGCCGGACAACACCGGCACCGGCGCTTTGATGGGCGGCGCGATTGGCGCGGTGTCAGGCGCGGCCATCGGCGGCCCGCGGAATGGCGGCGCAGGCGCCTTGATTGGCGCGGCGGCGGGCGTGATTGCCGGTGGCTTGATTGGGCATCAGATGGACCAGGACCAGCAGGCGCGGTTGCGCGCGCAGGCGCCGCAAACTTACGTGCGCGTCGAGCAAGGCCAACCGTTGGGCACCGCCGATATCAAGGCGATGGCCAGGGCAGGCGTGAGCGACGATGTCGTCATCAGCCAGATCATCAGTTCGCACACGGTTTTCCGTCTGAACGCGGCGGACATCATTGATTTGCACAACTCCGGCGTGAGCGACCGGGTGGTGAATTACATGATCAACACGCCGGGCACAGCCACGACAGCGCCGGCCACCACCATCGTGGAGTCAGCCCCGCCACCTCCGGCCCCGCCGCCGGAAACGGTGGTTGTCGCGCCCGGGCCGGGTTATGTGTGGATTAGCGGCCAATGGGTGTGGAACGGTGGATGGGTTTGGGCGGGTGGTCATTGGGCTTATCCACCGCATCCACACGCCGTCTGGGTCAGCGGTTATTGGTGGAGGGACTATCACGGCTGGCACCGGACGCCTGGGTATTGGCGGTGATTCGCTTGTCGGGGAGCGCACCCGCCCCGGGTGCGGTTTTCCGCGCCCTTCCGAGGCGCGCCAGTGGGACGGCGGCGCGAAAAATCTCGGGCGCATCGAAATTTCCCGAACTCCGGTGTCCGTCACGCGCGCAAGAGGCTGGACGCGAGGCGCGTCCAGCAACACCCGGGGCGGGTGTGCTCCCCAAATTTCGGAATTCGGGTTCAACCGGCCATCAGTGCCGCCCAGGCAATCAACCCGGCCAGGGCCGCCAATGTCACCGGAATTCCCAGCCGGGCGAAATCCCAGAAGGAAATCTGTATTTTCATTTCCCGCGCCTGTTGAACGACGATGATGTTGGAGACGCTGCCGATGATGATCAAGCTCCCGCCGAAACTGTTGGCCAAAGCCAAGACGTAAGCCATGACCGGCTGGGAAGACGGAGTGACCTTAAGAAGCAACATCACGGCCGCAGCATTGTTGATCAGGTTGGACAGCGCGGCGGTGGTCAATACCAGATTGTGCGGCGCGTTCAGATTGAATCCAGTGCCGGCCAGCCATTGGACGGCTTGGTCCCCGCAGCCCGCGGTCTCAAACGCGCCCGCCACCACAAACAATCCCATGAAGAGAATCAAAATGGGCCAATCCACCAACCCGAGCAAATCCTCGGTGCGAAATTTACGGCTGGCCAGGTGAATGCCGGCGGCGGCAAGGGCGATGATTTCCTTGGGCAAGCGTGAAAAAAACAGGCCGACGACCACCGCTAGGATAATCAGCCCCTTGAGGGTGTGCGCCCGGTTGAAAGGAATGGATGGGCATTCCAATTCGCTTTGGACAGGCGACGCGGGCTGAAGACTCTTGTGGGACATCAGCCAGATGATTCCGTAGCCGGCGCCCATCGCAACGAGAACGGGCACGCTGCTCCAAAGCAGGTATCGGCCAAAATCCAGGCGCGCGACCTGCCCTATCAGCATGTTCTGGGGATTCCCGATCAGCGTCGCCGCCGCGCCGATGTTGCTCGAAATCGCCAGGGCAATCAGAAAAGGTATCGGATTGATGCGTTTGCGCAGCAACGCCGCGCCGACGATGGGCGTGAAAACATAACAGACGATGTCGTGATTGAGGAAGGCGGACAAGCCGCCGGTCACTGCCATCAAAAGCAGCAGAAACCGCGCGGGATGACCGAGACGGGCGGAAATGCCATTGGCGACCTGGTCGTAAAATCCCGACAGCCGGAGTTGCGCTGAGATGACAAAGAAACCGAACAGCAAAAAAATGGTCGGCCAGTTGATGTAGGAAACGACATTGGCGGTAGTGACTTCGCCAAAAATCATCATCGCGATGGCGCCCAGGAGGACGATGCCGGCGCGATTGAGCTTCAATCCCGGAACGTGCCCCATCGCAATGGCAATGTAAGTGATGGCGAAAATCGCCAGAATGACCGGCTCCCGGGAATTGGCGATGGCAGTCAGAACGGGCATGGCAATGGACCGGTTCTATTTCGCCAGCAGTTTGCGGAGCGACTGCACTTCCTTCCGCCGCTGCCGATCCGGTTTGGGATAGCTCATCTTCAACTCCTTGAGCGTGTCGAGAATGATCTGGGAAATGATCAGCCGGGCGTTTTCCTTGTCGTCGGCGGGAACGACATGCCACGGCGCGTGGCGGGTGCTGGTCGCGCCCAGGCAGGCTTCATACGCCCTCAGGTAGTCCTTCCAGAACTTCCGCTCCTCGATGTCTGACCGGCTGAATTTCCAGTTCTTCGCCGGGTCTTCAATGCGGGCGAGGAACCGTTTGCGTTGTTCCTCTTTCGAAAGATGCAGGAAAAATTTGATGATGCGCGTGCCGTTGCGATGCAGGTGTTTCTCCAAATCCACAATCGAACGGTAACGCTTCTCCCAGATCCGATCCCCTTCCAGCAGGTCCTCCAGCAAGTTTTCAGCGCGTAAAAGTTCCGGATGCACCCGCACGATGAGCACCTCCTCGTAGTAAGAGCGGTTGAAGATGCCGATGCGGCCGCGTTCGGGCAGGCAACTCGTCGTGCGCCAAAGAAAATCGTGCTCCAGTTCCGTGGCGCTGGGAT
>JBEKEJ010000077.1:0-14362 GCA_050013895.1 Verrucomicrobiota bacterium
CGACCAGCCACCGGAAAGCAGTTTGAGGTAATACCAAAACGGCTTTTCGTGTCCCTGGCCACCGGCGCGTTCAGCAAAATTTGGAATTGCGCGCAACAAATCCGCGAGCGCCGGCCAGTTTCGTCCGAACCAGGAGAACAGCAAAACGGCGACGGCGATGAAAACGGCGCACGCGACCGTCAGGATTTTTGGTGACGGGAAAGTTTTGGGCGCATTCCAAAACCAGGCGCATGCCGCCGCCGCGCCGAGCGCAAAGAAATGGATGGCGGCGGTTTCCTTGCATGCGAGCATCAGCGCGGCGCAACCTCCGGCAAGCGCGGCCGGCCCGAGAGCATTGGTCTTCCCCATTTGCCAGCCGGACAAAAGGAGGCCGAGCGTCGCCGTGACCAGGAGCGTTTCGTGGATGAAATAGCGGCTGTAATAAACGGGGAGCGGCGCAAAGGCGAAAAGCAGCGCGGCGACCAGGCAGGGGATAAAGCCGAAGATTTCCACGCCCGCGCCAAAGAGCAAAACCGTGGCCGCGCCGGCGAAAACGGCAGAGAGGCGCAATTCGGTTTCCGTCAGTTCAGAGAAGTTTTTCGCGCCGCAAAGCCAGGCAACGGGTTCGGCGAGCAGATACAGAACCGGGCCGTGGCGGTCTTGCGGGTCATAGTGAAAACTTTTGCCGGCGAGCAATTCGCCGGTGAGGTAAGCGTTGACGGATTCGTCGGTGTGCATGGGCCGTTCGCCGAGATGCGGCAGGCGGACAGCCAGCGCGAGCAGCGCGAGGGCAATGAAAATTGCCCAACGAATTTTAAGCGGCGGGTTTGCCAAACACTTCGACCTCGATGTAGTGGTTCATTCTATTGGTGGTGTTGCCCTTGCTGTAAAGGCGGACGTAGCGGCCTTTCGCGCCTTTCGCGTCAAGCAATTTGCCCTGATAGGTTTCGATGTAATCCAGATCTTTGCCCGCGCCGAGTCCGAGTTCGTTGCCGGCGTCGTTGTTGAAAATTGTCGTCACGCCCTTTTCAAACGTGGGGTCGTCGGAAACCTGCGCCACCACGTCGAAATAGACCCGCGCCTGCGAATGGAAATGCCAGATGAGGACGGCATAGAGGTTCGCCGTTTTTTCGAGGTCAATCTGCACCCATTGTTTGCCGGGGCGAAGTTCGACCCACGAGCCTTCATCGCCAGCCTTGTCGCCGTCGGTGACGAGGTCCAGCGTGCCGATGACCGGTTCGCTGTCGCTCGACGTGACCTTTTTGCCCAAGGCAAGATTCGTGGTGCCGGCGGGCACCATGAAATCCGGACGATTGCCTTTTTGCGGCGGTTCGAGGTTCGGCACCTTGACCGGCACGGGCGTGCCGACGAAGACCGGCCGGGGCAGTTCGGTTTTCAGCGGCACCATGTCCTGCGCCAACGCGGCGGCGGCGATAAACAGGGTGGCTGCAAACAGTAATGCGTTTTTCATATATCAGCCTTCAAGCTTCGACTTCCTGTGGAGTGATGGCAATTCGTGTTTGCGCGGGGATGGCGTCATTGGCCTTGTGGATGATGTATTCGCTGCGGAACGCCTCGTCGCCGGGGCAGTTCAACTTCGCCTTGCCGCGGACGGCGTTGAAGAAATTTTCCAGGTGCGGCTGATGGATGAATTTGTTGAAGGAGACGGGAATCTCAAACTCCGCGAGTTGCGCGGTTTCGCGCACGTCCACTTTCTCGGCGTCGGCGGGGGCGGGCGGCGCGGCCCTGGCACGGAGATAATTCCTTCGAATCCACCGATCCCACGACGGCGCGCGCGCCTCGCGGTAAAGCGCGGTGATGCGCGGGTCTTCGGACATCTTGAGCGCGCCTTCGTCGCCCATGAAATACTCGAAATAGCCACCGCCGGCGCTCGTCGTGGTTTGCACCTGATAAAGCGCGCGGGCCACGCCCGCCGGCAACGGGAATTCGTAGATGACCATCGCGTTATCGTACCAGTCGCGGTTCTGGTAGTAATCCAGTTGCGGAACTGGCGCATGTCCTGGTAGCCGTATTGGGCGAGCTGCCCGGGGGTCATCTCCGAATGTTTGGGCCAGCCGAGATCCTCGGTCACGGCGCGGTTCCACTGCGCGTTGGCGGCGGTGAGCCGGCCGCAGATTTTTGCGTCGCCGAGCAACCGGTGCAGGGCAAAGAGGTAGCGCGGGTTGCTGCGGCGCTGGTGGCCGATTTGCAGCAGCTTTCCGGTCTCCCGCATCGTTTGCACCATCGAACGGGCGCCTTCGATGGTGTTGCTCATCATCTTTTCGCAATAGACATGGAGTCCCGCCTTGAGGCAGGCGTTGGAAATGGGTGCGTGCCAGAAATCCGGCGTGGCCACGACAACGGCCTGCAAATCCTTTTCCCCCGCCAGCAGGTCCTCATAATTTTCGTAGGCCCGCACCTCCACACCGAGCGCATTCAGGTAACGCTGGCCGTAAGTGCGCGCGTATGGCCAGATGTCCACGATGGCGACGAGCCGGATGCCGTCGATTTTCAAAAGCGCTTCCAGCAGCACGCGGCCTTGCGCGCCGAAGCCGATGAGCGCGACGTTGATTTTGTCGTTCGCGGATTTGGTCTGGCCAAGGGCATTTGCGCCGGAAACCAGCATCAAGCCGGCGCCGGCGGCGGCCGTCGTGCCGATGAATTCCCGGCGGGTAATGGACTGGTTTACCATTTTTTGAGGAGCGCGAACTTGTTGTGTTTGGCCAGCATCAGCGCGAAGGCGACCAGCGCGACATGAATGCCCAGCCACGCAACCCCGTCGTCCTGCCGGATCAAAATCAGTCCAACCGTCAGCGCGATATACATCAAGCCTTGCAGAAACAGCGACGCCCGCGTGCCGAGACCAAGCAGCAGCATCATGCCCGTTAGAATGAGCGCCGGGCCGAGCAGATGATCGAACGCCGTCAGCACGGGATGCGGCAGCAGCGGCTCGTTGACGAGTTTGTCCCGCAACGGCGCGGGGATGCCGGCGTAATTGGTGAGCGCATAAACTTTCACCTTTACGTCCAACATTGCGCCGCTGGGGTCTTCCATGCCCGTCGCCGGATCTATCAGCGGCTTCTGGATGGTTTTGTAGGCGCCGAATTTTTCGATGCCGGTCAGGATGGCGCGCACCGCCAGCCAGCCGCGCAGAACGAGGAAGGCCATGGTACCGCCCCAATCGCGGCCGGTGCCTTCTTCGTTTTCGTTCATGTCGTTCACGGCGGATCAGTTAACCAGGAAACCGAGCGGTTGTCACCTTAGAACCAGGCTCACCCGCGGCGGTGCGGCGCCGCAGGATGACTAATTACCATTGACAGAGCCGGGCGCGCATCTCATTTTCGACCAATGAATTCTGTTCGCACCGTTCTGGCGGACATGGGCCCCGCGCACCGTTTATTGCGGCCTGAGGACACTCTTCCATTCAGAAAATCCAAGACGGAATCTGGCTTATGAAAATTCGAGTCGTCGGGATTAACTTTGACCACGTGCACATGGGCGACCTCCTGCGCATGGCGTTCAACCATCCGGAGGCCGAGATCGCCGGCGTATGCGATGGCGAACCGGCGCGAATGGAAATGGCGATCCGCAATTTCAACATCCCGCCCGGGCATGTGTTCACGGATGTGGACGAGTGCATCGAGAGGTCGCGGCCTGATTTCGTCATCCTTTGCCCCGCCACGGCCCGCCACGCGGAGTATGTCGAGCGCGTCGCGCCCCACCGCGTGCCTATCCTCGTGGAAAAGCCCTTTGCGGCTTCCGTGAAAGACGCCGACCGGATGATTGCGGCGGCGAAGAAGAACAAAATCATGCTGGCGATCAACTGGCCGTTGCGCTGGTATCCGAGCCATTGCACGGCTTATCGCCTGCTCACCGAGGGCCGCATCGGTGAACTGCAGGAAGTTCATTACTACGACGGCAACCGCGGCCCGCTCTGGCATACGGCTGACAAGATCGAGACCACGCCCAGGCCGGCGAGGAAACGCAGGAGCTGGTTCTACAAAAAGGCGCAAGGCGGCGGCTCGCTGCTGGATTACCTTGGCTACGGCACGACCCTCGGCACGTGGTTTCATGGCGGACGCAAACCCATCGAGGTGACCGCCGTGACCGATCTGCCGAACGGACTGGAAGTGGACGAACACAGCATCACGGTGGCGCGCTACGCCGGCGGTCTTTCGAAGTTCGAGACGCGTTGGGGCACGTTCACCGATCCGTGGAAGCTGCAGCCGCAGCCCAAATGCGGCTTTGTGCTCAAAGGCGCGGAAGGCACCATTAGCAGCTATGATTTCGAGCCCGCCGTTCGCCTGCAAACGCGCAAGAGGCCGGAGGGCGAGGATGTTCCTGTGGACACGCTCAAGCCGCCGTTCGAGAACCCGATCCAGTATTTCATTGATTGCCTGCGTCGTGACCGCGCTCCCGAAGGGCCGCTCTCGCCCAAAATCTGCCGCATCGGCCAGCAGATCATGGACTCGGCAGTGCTCAGCGCCCGGCTGAAGAAGACCGTGAGGCTACAGGGCTGAGATGAGATTGCTCCGCAACCGCCTGGCGAACCGACAACCATGAAGAAACCCGCCAAACGAAACTACGCCCTCGAAGCGAAAGCCGTCACCCGCGAGTTTCCCGCGCCCCGGCTGCCGTATCAACCCGGCCGGACCAGGCGTTACCGGCCCAGGATCGGCTTGATCGGATGCGGCGGAATCACGGAGAACCATCTCAAGGCTTACCGTGCGGGCGGCTGGGATGTGGTGGCTTTCTGCGACATACTCGAAGCCGCCGCGCGACAGCGTCGCGACGGGTTTAACCCGCGCGCCGATATTTACACGGATTACCACAAGCTGCTCGAACGGGACGACGTGGACGTGGTGGACATCGCGTTGCATCCTGAACCGCGCGCGGCCGCCATCGAAGCCGCGCTCAAAGCAGGCAAACACGTGCTCAGCCAGAAACCGTTCGTGCTCGACCTGGATGTCGGCGAACGCCTGGTGGCCCTCGCTGACAAGCACAAACGCAAGCTCGCGGTCAATCAGAACGGGCGCTTTGCCCCATACGTCAGCTACATTGATCAAGCCATCCGCGCAAAACTGATCGGCGAGGTGCAGTCCGTCTCGATGTCTCTCAACTGGGACCACACCTGGATCAAAGGCACGCCGTTTGACAGCATGCATCATGTCGTCCTGTATGATTTCGCCATCCACTGGTTCGACATGTGCGCCCTGTTTTTCCGCGGACGCCGGGCATTGTCGGTCTTCGCGGGCAACGCATTCGCGCCCGGGCAGGAACTCAAGCCTCCGATGCTCGGCAACGCCGCCATCGTGTTCGAAGGCGGGACGGCGACGTTGAATTTCGACGCTCATTCGCGGTTCGGCCCGGAAGAGGCGTTCAACATCACGGGGACGGCTGGCACGCTCCGCGCCCGCGGCCCAGTCTGCGGCGCGCACGACCTGACGCTTTTTACCCGGCGCGGCTTCGCCAGGCCTGCCCTGGAAGGCAAGTGGTTCAACGACGGATTTCGCGGGGCGATGGCGGAGTTGCTGTGCGCGATCGAGGCCGGTCGCGAGCCGACCAACTCGGCGCGCGAGAACCTTGGCAGCCTGGCCATCAGCTTTGCGGCGGTGAAGTCGGCCGACACCGGACGCGCCCAAACGCCGGGCCAGGTCCGGCGCGTGACGACAGCGCCGGGGACCACAAAGGCTGGACGATAAGTGGCGGGGCCGGCATCGTAGGGCACCGGCGGCGGATTGCCGCCCTTTCATTAGGACGGCCGAATCGACTCAACCAATAACGAGCGGGAGTTCAAGATGACAGAAAACAAAGTGCGTTGGGTTTACCCAAGATTGCAATTCGCCTACCTGCTGCAATTTGCGATTTGGGGGAGTTGGGCGGTGGCTCTCGGAGGCTACCTCAATGGGAAAATGAGCGGTCCTCACATCGGGTACCTCTTCATGGCGATTCCGTTGGGAGCGATTATTGCCCCCATGTTCATTGGTCCGATTGCGGACCGTTACTTTTCCGCCCAAAAGATGCTTGGCCTGTTGCATCTGATCGGGGGAGCAGCGCTGCTGGGCTGCGGTGTCATCTGCGCCCAGGCGGAATCGCGGTCGGCAGGGGGGGCGGTGGTGGTTCCGTTCGCATCGCTGATGATCCTGATGCTTATCTCCGGAATTTGCTACATGCCGGCGATCCCATTGATCAACACCGTCGTTTTCAAACATATTCCGGACTCAGCTTCGGCGCCTAAAGTCTTTATTTTTGGAACTCTCGGCTGGATTCTGGTCAACCTGGTGGTTGAAATTTTCAGCGGTGGCGCCGCCGCCCCGAACTTCTTCTTCATTGGCGGTGGTTGCGGTATCCTGCTCGGACTTTACTCCTTCACTCTTCCGGACACCCCCCCCAGGGAAGCTTCCATCCAAGGGACCAGGACGGACCTGCTTGGACTTGGGGCTTTGGCAATGTTGAAATCCCCCGCTTTTGCCATCTTCGTCCTTTGTGCGTTTATGGTCAGTATTTTCGGAAGCAACTACTACTTCCCGTCCTTGGTTGCCTATTTGACCGAATTCGGTTACCCGGCACCGGTTGCCCTGACGACGTTGAACCAGTTCTCCGAACTCTTTTTCATGGCGATCCTTGCCTTTTGCGTCGCCAGATTCGGACTTAAATGGGTTTTGGTCGTCGGCATGAGCGCCTGGGCGATTCGATATTTCATCTTCACCCTGGAGGGATTCCAGTTCGCCCTGATCGGGCTTCTCTTTCATGGTATGGCCTATGCGTTCCTCTACACCGCAGCCTTCATGTTCGGCGACCGGGTTGCTCCCGCCCATCTCAAAGCGAGCGTTCAGAGTCTGTTGACCTTCCTCCTTTTCGGAATTGGCCAGATGCTCAGCGGTTATCTGTTCGGCTACCAAATTGACCGATGTGCCCCGGCCGTCGCGAAAACCGTCATTACCCAGCAAGGCGGAATCGCCAAGAGTCTTCCGGCCTGGTATGTTCCTGAAAT
Source organism: Verrucomicrobiota bacterium (assembly GCA_050013895.1). Lineage (GTDB taxonomy): Bacteria > Verrucomicrobiota > Verrucomicrobiia > Limisphaerales > UBA11358 > UBA11358. The sequence continues at coordinate 6,974 of JBEKEJ010000077.1, forward strand.
GGAAACATCGGCCTGGCGATATCTCGATCTGGCAAAATCGGTTAAATACCTCCGAGGTGATAAGAGTATCTTCAATTTTGGGGAACACCTTGGCAAGTACACCAGGGAGGATGGCGCTGTCGACATCACTAAACTTCCCGACGTGTGGGAGTCGGCTGGAATTTCTTATGCCAAAGACGAGTTGAAGGCTACCTTTAATAAGATCGGCAGTCCGGTCACCCGTGATAAGTATCTGAAAGCTCAGCGACATAACTGGAGGGGATTTTTTATCCCTCCGGCCATCTTCGTCCTTTTTTGGGTTTTCGTATTTATACTCTTTGGCAAGGAACCTGCCAAGGTCCCGGCTGAACCCGTCAAGGCTTAACTGTGAGCTTGTCCATCGAGCTTAGTCGGTAAAAATGAAAACCCTGACTTCACGTGAGCGTCTCATCACCACCCTGAACCATCGCCAACCTGATCGCGTCTGTGTGGACTTTGGAGGAACTGGCGTCACCGGCATCCACGCCTCCATCGTCCACCAACTCAAGCAACGGCTCATCGGACCTTCCGCCGCCATCGCTCGGGTTCACGAACCGTACCAGATGCTGGCCGAGGTGGACGCGGAACTCCGGGCGGCGCTGGGCTTGGATGTCATCGGCATCTGGGGGCGTAAAAATATGTTCGGCTACGAGGCGGGCGGCTGGAAACCGTTCACGCTTTTCGACGGAACGCCCTGTCTGGTTCCTGGCAGATTCAATGTCACGCCCGCGCCCGACGGCGGCTGGCTCATGTATCCTGAAGGCGACACCTCGCTCTCGCCGTCCGGGCACATGCCCAAAGGCGCTTATTTCTTCGACACCATTATCCGGCAGGACCCGATTGACGAGGATCATTTGAACCCGGAAGACAACCTTGAGGAATTCGGCCTGTTCGCTGCCGAGGACATTGCCTACTACCAGAATCAGGCGGCCTGGCTGGATCAGAACGCCAGGGACACCGGCGTGATTTTGCCCGCTCCCGGCGCCGCGTTTGGCGATATTGCGTTCGTGCCGGCCCCGTTTCTCAGACATCCAAAGGGCATCCGTGACATCAGCGAATGGTATATGGCCACCGCCGCGCGACCGGATTATGTTCATGCCGTCTTCGAAAAACAGTGCGAGTACGCCTTGAAGAACTTGGAAACGCTCATTGGCATATTCGGCGACCGCGTCCAGGCCGTGTTCACCACCGGCACCGATTTCGGAACGCAAAACAGCCTGTTCATTTCCCTCGAGTCCTACCGCAATCTCTTCAAGCCCTATCACCGGCGGCTCAACGACCTCATCCACCGGAAATCGAACTGGAAAACTTTCATTCACAGTTGCGGCGCAGTGGCTCCGCTGATTCCGGAGTTCATTGAAGCCGGCTTTGACATCCTCAATCCCGTTCAGTGTTCTGCCGCCGGCATGGACGCGGTCCAACTCAAGCGGAACTTTGGCCGGGACATCGCCTTCTGGGGCGGCTGCGTCAACACCCAGCACACCATGTATCAAACGCCGGAGGCGGTGTATCGCGAGGTGCGCGAGCGCATTGACCTGTTCAACCAGGACGGCGGTTACGTCTGCAACGCGGTCCACAACGTCCAGGGCAATTCGCCGATCGAAAATGTCCTCGCGATGTTCAAGGCCATCCACGACAGCAGCCGGTCCTGAACCCGAATCACCCATAGCGATCCTACTGATACCGACGTGCGTTCAAAATGCCATAAATCGGCGGGATGGGCAGTGCGCTAAATCGGACTGCGCAGACACGTCTGCGCTTTGGAACGACGTGACATGTCGCGTCGAGGAAAGCGGCGACACGTCGCCGCACTCCAAATTTGTCGCGCTTTGAAAGCAAATCAGTATGAAGCCGCAGCAGTGCAATGCGGGCATCCTTGCCGCCGATGACAGTAATCCTTTCCCGGCCAGCGCGTTTGCGTTGGAAGTTCCTTTTCTTGCGATTTTCTTACGGATGGCTCCGGTTACGCTTTCAGCCCGCGGAGGTCGGGAACGAGGTGCTCGGGATGGCGCATCATCTGTTCCCACGAGACATTGGTGTGCCGGTAGGCCGCCATTCGGCCCAAAATGGTCGCCAGTGTGCTGTGCACGCTGGGCGCGACGGTTGGATTGCCATAGTTTCGGCTGGTAATGTTTTCGTGGAAGGTGGCAATGTTCCTTTCCACGCCGCTGAGGTAGAGTTCTTTCGGGTCGGCATCCAGGCTGAGGTCCGTGGAGCGCAAGGTTGACTTGGAGTAATAGCGCGTGTCCACGGTGCCGGTGTTGCCATAAATCCGGCACATGATGTCGTCATAGCCATAGCCCGCCTGCTTGGAACTGAACGTCAGCAAAACATTTTTGGGGAACTGATAGATCAGGGAGAAATGATCCCAGTTGTCCCCCACGAAGTTGCGGAACTTGCCGCCCGTGCCATACGCGCTCAAAGGCGCGGCATCGAGCAGCCAGCAGGCGAGATCAATGGAATGAATGTCCTGCTCGGTGATGATGCCGCCGGAAAGCGCCAGGTCGGTGAACCAGGCCCGCAGCCGCAGCTCCGGGTTTTTGGGATCGGCCCGCCGCTCATTGTCCGCGATTTCAGCGACCGGGCCGGTCTGGTAAGCGGCTTCCCCCGAAACGATCGGACCGATACCCCCCTGGTGAACAATCTCGACGATCTTTTGCAGATCAGGAAGCGTTCGCGTCTGGAAATCGACGAGAAAGCAGAGTTTGTTTTCCGTCGCGCGGCGGGCGGAACTCTCCACGGTGAGGCAGCCCGGCACGTCCACCGCAATTGGTTTGGCCAGATAAACGTGTTTGCCGGCCGCCACCGCCGCCGCCGCGTGTTCAGGATGAAAATACGCCGGACTTTCAATGACCACCGCATCCAGCTTTTGCTCCAGCAGGCGCTTGTAGGCGGAAAGGCTGGTGAACCGGCGTTCGGGAGGGATGCCACCCGCTTCGCCGGCAGCGTCCGCCTTGTCCTGAAAATAATCCGCGACCGCCACCAAATTATAACCGCCGTGCTTGCGGAACAGATCGGCAATCCATTGACCGCGCGCGCCGCACCCGATGAGGCCGATGTTGATCTTTTCTGCGGCGGCGGTTTCGGCGGCCAATTCGGACGGCAGCATGGCAAGCGTCACTGCGGACGCGCCGGCGGCGGTCAGAAAACGGCGGCGGCTGATGTTGGTCCCTTCAAATGCGGATTTGATTTGTGTGTGATTCATGGAATCGATGGAGTTGAAGTTGAACTGGCTTGCCTTTGGTCGGCAGATTCGCTTGTAAGATCAGGCGGGACCAATGTATCCCGGGAAATCCCGGTTCGTCCGGTAATCCTCAACGGGGCAAAAGCCGAACCAACCGTGAACGCCGCCGCCGACAGGGCGGTGCGCCCGGGCATTTCACGCCCTGTGGGTTTCAAGGCAGAACGGCGGACAAACATTACAGTGGGCGCACCCAGATGTTTCGGAAGCGCACCGGACAATCATGCGGGGCAAGGCCCAGCGGACCCTTGCCCGTCAGCCTTCCTTCGGACGGAACACTGCGCGGCTTTCTTTGGGAGTGGATCTCGGTATCCAGTTGCACGAGCACGCCATTGTGCAGCATGGTAACGCGGCCGGGCTTGACAACCTTGCCGTTATCAAACTCCGGGGCGGTGAAAAAAATGTCGTAGGTCTGCCATTGGCCCGGAGGCCGCGTGACGTTAACGAGGGGGGGCGTCTCGTCATAGACTGACGCGCACTGGCCATCGGGGTAAATCTTCTCGTTGTATGAATCGAAGATTTGGATTTCGTAAGCCCCCAGGAGCAGGACGCCGTTGTTGCCACGATCATCCCATTGGGTGTGAAAATCCGCGGGATCCATCCATTCGAGGTGGATTTGCGCGCTGCCAAACTCCTGCTTCGTCAGGAGGTTGACCTTGCTCTTGACGGCGGCGACGAGACAGCCGTCCTCAATCGTGAAATTCGTGGAATCTGTGGGTTGCCATTGGTTCAGGTCCTTCCCGTCGAACAACACGATGGCATCGGCCGGAACAGGCGCGGGCGGACCTGCCGGACCCGGGTCAACGCGCTTGGGCGCGGGACGGTTGGGATCGTTAAGACCCCACTCGGACCAGGCGACTTTCGTAGGGTGTATGCGGCCGTAAACGCCCGAGCCGTTCGTGGCAAAGCCCAGGAAATCAGGCAGTTGCAGGTCATTCGTTTGCCCCAAAACTGGCGCACCTAAAAAGCCAACCGCGAGGAGGACGCCGAGAGCTGAACAGGTTGCGTATCCGGTTTTCAGCGTTTTTTTGTACAATTTCATAGGTTTTACGTTTATTGGTCTTGTAGAGTGATTAAGCTTCCCGGCCAACGCAAGTCAAGCCGAAATGCTCAAGCTTCAGTGAGGCTCCACGGCTTGCGCATCGGGCGGTTAAGCATGGCGTTGGCCTGGTCGTCGTTCTCGAAGCGCTCAGCTACGGGATCCCACTTGAGCTTGCGTCCGCCGAGCCGGAGCGAGATGTTGGCCAGATGGGACACCGTCGAAACCCGGTGGCCGATGTCCACGGGGAAATACGGGTCCTTGCGGCTCTTCATGCATTTGATGAAATCATCGTGTTCACCCGCGGGGTTGGTGTAGAGATGAATATCCTTCGGGCCGATGGCCGAATAGAGGATTTTCTCGGAACTGGCTTCGACCGGGCCGCGCCAGCCGCGGTTGCCCACCCAGCCGTGGCTGCCGATGAACTTGATGCTCGTCTCGCCCGCCGTGCAGGTCATGATGACTCCGTTGGCGTAACGATAAGTCACATTGTAATCTTTCGGCGTGTTGTAGAGTCCGCCCTCCCATAGCGTGCCGGTGCTTTCGACCTCGACCGGCCCGCTCCGTTCGGTGTTATTGGCCCATTGGGCGGTGTCGAACAGGTGCGCTCCCCAATCAACGATGACCCCGCCCGAATAATCCCAGATATAGCGGAAGTTGCCAAAGCAGCGGCCCTTGGTATAGGGCGCCTCGGGGGCGGGGCCGAGCCACAGGTCATAATCGAAATCAGGCGGCACGGGTTGCGGGGTCGGATCGCCCGCCGACCTGGGCGCCTTGGGCAAGGTGACCTCAATCTTCCGCAGCTTGCCGATGCGGCCGTTGCGCACCAACTCGGCCATGCGATGATACTCCGGCACCGAGCGGTCCTCGGTGCTGGTCTGGAAAACCCGGTTATTCTTGCGAATCGTTTCGATGAGAATCTTGCCTTCGCCAATCGTCAAGGTGGGCTTTTCGCATTGCACGTCCTTGCCGGCGCGGGCCGCCATCACGCTGATGAGGGTATGCCAGTGGTCCGGCGTCGAGATCATCACCGCGTCAATGTCCTTCCGGGCCAGGACATCGCGGAAATCTTTGCTCATGGCGCAGTCCTCATTGTCGTACCGCGCGTCCACCAACTTCTTGGCTCGGAGCATGCGATGACCGTCAACGTCGCACACCATCGCCACCCTGGTGTCATAGCGCTCGAGATAAGCCATCAAATTCCATTCCGTGCCATGAACGCCGGTGCCGATGAACCCGACGTTGATCCGGTTGCTCGGCGCACCGGCGCCCAGCACCGAGGACGGAATGATCCACGGCAGCGCCACCCCGGCTGCGGCCGTCCGGATGAACTGACGCCTTGAAAAGCGTGTTTTTATAGCGTTTTCCACTTTGTTCCGGCCGCACGCCGCGCCAGTCGGGGAAAACTGATTCTTGTCGTCATGTTTATTTTTCATGGGCTTAGGTCACGTCAATCTCTGAGCCATATCCAATAGCTCTGCTTGGGTCAATATGCATTGCACAAAGTAACATCACAGTGGGCGCACCCAGATGTTTCGGAAACGCACCGGGCAATTGCGCCCGCCGAGGGCCAGCGGGCCTTTGCTCGTCGTGATTCCATTTCCCGGAAGGGTGCGATGCCCCGTCTCACCGTGAATCTCGGTATTCAATTGCACCAGCACGCCTGGGCTGTAGGTTCCGTTGCTCATGGTGTCACTACCTGTCGCACGGCACGCTCACCTCCGTCAAGGATAAAAATATCACATGACATGGATTCTGATATGATAATTACGGCCAGACCACGCCCTCGTTCCCTGACGGTTCATGCGCGGTGACTGCCGCATTCCGTGCCGACTTCACTGCGTGCTCAAACTTACGGGCCGCCGTGACCGGCGCGTTGAACTTGCCCAATACGCAGGTTCAAGTCCTGCCGGGCGCGCCAGATTTTCTCGTGGCTTTTGGGACGTGTTACGGGACAGGTTTGGCGTTGTGATGGAAAGCCTGACCGGATTTAAATAATTCCAGTATGTGTTCATCTTGTTCCGCAAATTCGTTCTGGCCTTGCGCCAGAGCCATCGCGCGGGCTTTCTGGAGGGTGGCGACGGCATCGTCGAACCGACCGGCTTCGGCGTAAGCGGCGGCCAGGGTTCTTATGTGAGAAGCCTCTTTATATTGGGTTAACTGACAGGCCCGCTCGGCCAGGCGCACAGCCTCTTGGCCATTGCGCAACTGCGGATTTGAAGCCGTGGCCCGCAACAAGGCAAGATTGTTCAGAGCAGACGCCGAATTTGTGTTCAATGCAATTGCCCGTTCGTAATAACTGATGGCGGCCGAATCCTGCCCGTTTGTCATAGCAATCGTACCTAGTTCCAATTCAGCATTGGCACATTCAATACACAACATTTGGTACTCGGTCGCCGGAAAAATGGCAGCCCCCACGGGTTGGATGTCGTGCATGCCAAGTTCAGATTGCACCCCATGGTCGGGCTGGAGGTTTTCAAAAATGTTGTAATATCGCCAACCCGCAATTCCGGTGGACAAACCAATTACCACAATGGTCATCGGAATCAGGGCCGGGAAGGTTTCGCGCAACGCCCACGCCGGGGCCGCCCCGCCGGAGAACGTGGCGGCTGCGTCTGGCTTCACATGCTCCTCCCACCGTTCACTCAACAGGATCAGGCTCAAGGGCAGGATTTGCATGAAAATCCTGAATTCATTGATACCCCCATATATAAACTGCCCCACAAGGAACGCCACGATCACCGTCATGTAAGGCAGGAAACGCCGCCGCCAGCCCAGCACCAGTACCGCCACCAAGGTTCCCGCGTTGACGAAAACCGCATGATTGAGGGTGGGCAAAGAAAGCGCTTTGAGGTTTTCAATGAGCACTCCGTAGTTGAACAAGCCGCCCAAACCCGTCGCATTCCCAATGGAGATGGCAGCCACTTGAAACGACAACTGGCTCAACAGAAATTTCTTCCCCAGCACATACACCGCGACGATGCCGGCAAAGACCAAAATCCGCTTCCCCCATTTCCAGTGACTGGCAAACAGGACCAGCAGGGCGCAGACCAGGACCGTTTCCTTGAAGAAACAACCCGCACAGATTGCC
>JBEKEJ010000078.1:0-12498 GCA_050013895.1 Verrucomicrobiota bacterium
GCGCTCAAGCTGAAGGAAATTTCCTACATCCACGCCGAGGGTTATTCCGCGGCGGAAATGAAGCACGGCCCGATTGCGCTGATTGACCCGAAGACGCCGACGGTTTTCCTCGTGCCGCAGGATTCGATGTATGACAAGACGATGGCGAACCTGGCGATGATTCGCGCGCGCAAAGGCCCCATCATCGCGCTGGCCACCGAAGGCGACCGACAAATCGGCAAGGTGGCCGATGACGTGATTTACCTGCCCAAGGCGCTGGAACCGATTTACCCGATCCTGGCGGCGGTGCCGCTGCAATTGTTCGCGTATCATATCGCCGTCGTCCGCGGTTGCGACGTGGACAAGCCAAGGAACCTGGCCAAGAGCGTGACGGTGGAGTAGGCCGTCAATCGTGGTCATCCTTGCCGCTCCGCGTTTTCCGGATGGCATCGCTCCAGTTTCGGTCCGGCCCCCATCTGACCTGTGAATAACTTGTGCTGGCGTTTTGGACGTGGTGTGCGATGAATTGAATTGCGCGGCGAAAGAGTCTCGTTCCAAGTACCGGCTTTGAGATCATTGTGCCGGGGCGTCAGGAGTTGCTCTGCGGAGCAGTAAATCCCGTTTGCGGGAGCGCCGATTTCATTAGACCTTCCGTCGCGCGTTTCTCTTTTCAACCAAACGTGTCGCCGTTCCAGCCCCAACTTGCGGCGGCGACATCGCTGAAGTTCAGGTAAATCCGGTCCGGCGGCACGCCGAGGGATTCGTTCAACAAACTGCCAACCTTCTGCGAGAGCTGCCGGTTCACTTCGCCGCCCAGGCCGCCGATGCTGCGGATGTCCACAAACGCGGCGGCCCCTCGTTTGCCGGACATGAGCATGGCCGCCGGGCTGACGACGACCATGACGTATTGTTCGGGCTTGCCGATCGTCCCCGTCACTATTTTGGAGAGGGCGGCGAGCAACGCTTGCTGCTTTTCATCCGAGAGCGCAACGGTGGTTTCGAGTTTCAACAGCGGCATAATGGTTTTTGGTTCGAATCCGGCTTTGTCATCCAGCGCCCAGTCTATGTCCGTCCAGGGTGTTCTTTCAAGACCCGACAATGCTTCGGTGCAGTTTCCGGCACGTGGCCTGCTGGGTCAGTCAATGCCAGACATGATAGAGTGACACAAATGTAACAACATTGTTGCATTTGTCCGATATGTGATATAATTGCAATATGAACGCGATCATTTTTGCCGTGCCGTTTGTGGTGGCGCGTGCCTTTGCCGCGCTCACCATTCATCGCGAAATGCGCTAGCCACGCGCGCACGATTTCGCCGTCCCGCACAGGGGGGCGGCAGGGTAATGTCCAAGGCCTTCGCCTTGGACTTTTTTCACACCTCGCTGAATGCCGCGGCGGCTTTTCCCGGATCGCATTTCGGGTTTCCGTCCGTGTACGGTCTGTGGCTAAATTTCAGCATGTCCGCCGGAACAAAGAATTGGCACGGCTTAATTGCCGCAGCCGTTTTGTTATTTGCCGGTTGTGAATCTGCTTTTCCGCGAGCCATGCCGTTGGTGCGGCAACCGGTTGAAATGAAACGGGTGTCCGCCGGCACAAATTCGGTTCCGCCAAAAGCCAAATGGCACACGGTCACCGTCACGCCGCGGCCTGGCGCGCCGAAAATCCATACCGCCTGGAAATTCAACCCGGTCTGGTGGTTCGGAAACACCGATGATCCGGTTGCGCCCCAATGGTACCGGCCAAATGGCAAACACCGGACCATGATGTGGCATTTCCGCAATCCCTTTCATAACTTCGATTTTTATGTCATCGGCGTGGCCGACAAGAAATTCATCCGCAGCGGGCGGTATCCGGAAAACAATTCAAACCCGAACGGCGGCTGGAATTTCGCGGTGGGCAGGCGCAAGCTGGCCCTGCTCCCGTTCCTCTCCTACCAACGCGCGAGGTTCAACTTTTATTTTGGGTGGCGCTCACACGGCAGTTTCGGCATCAAGCTGAATGTTTCCGCTCCACCGGGCCGGCCGCCGGCAAAAGACAGCCAGCCGAATACGCTGCCAAAGGCAAAGCCATAGGCTGCATTCATTATTTCCTCCGCGCTCTGTCCCGGTTGGATGCAATTTCGCACCAACGCCGATCAGGGACAAAGGCCTCGGAAAGCAACGCTGCGTTCACGCGGCAGCATGGCAGAAAGGGAGTTGCTGCCGTCCCGCTTGGCGGGACGGCGTTCGCTGGTGCTGGTGCGAAGTTACGCCCGCCCTGCCTTCGCTTCTTGCCTCGGCATGGCAAGTTGTGGCTTAATCAATGCCCGTGAACATCGTCGGCATCGTTCCCGCGCGTTACGCCTCGACGCGCTTTCCCGGCAAACCGCTCGCGCTCGTCGCGGGCAAGCCATTGATTCAACACGTCGTCGAGCGATGCCAAAAAGCGAAGTTGTTGGGCGAAATCATCGTGGCGACGGATGACGCGCGCATCACCGAGGTCGTGAAAAAGTTTTGCCGGGTGGAAATGACGCGCCCGGAGCATCCCAGCGGCACGGACCGTATCGCTGAAGTCGCCGCGCGTTGCCATTGCGACGCGGTGGTGAACGTTCAAGGCGATGAACCGCTGATGGATCCGGCGGTGATTGACGCCGTGGCCGGCGCGCTGGCGCAAAACAAAATGTCCACCGCTGCCACCCCCGTCAAAAATCCGGACGAACTCGACAATCCGAACGTCGTAAAAGTCGTTGTCAACACCGCCGGTCACGCGTTATACTTTTCGCGGCGCACGATTCCGTATCTGCGCGAGGGGAGCGCGCGCGCCTCGCGTGCGGTCGGAAGCGCCCCGGTTTCGACATCTTCGGTTGACAAGGCGTCAACCGTTACACGCGAGGCGCGTGTGCTCCCGTTTCCATTTTTGAAGCATCTCGGCATTTACGGATACCGGCGCGGGACGCTGTTGCGGCTGGTGAAATTCCCGGTGTCGCCGCTTGAAAGCGCGGAGAAGCTGGAACAGTTGCGCGCGCTGGAAAACGGCATCCCCATCGCCGTCGTGAAGGTGGATTACGACGGTGTGGGCGTGGATGCGCCGGAAGACGTGAAACGGGTGGAAGCAATTTTGAAAACCACGAATGGACACCAATGAACACGAATTAAAAACTTTTGACACGGATCGCACGAATTTTCACTCATTGGGTTTTAATCCGTGTAAAAGACATTCGTGTCAATCTGTGTTCATTCGTGGTTAAGAAATTTTTGAAATGAAATTTATTTTTGTCACCGGCGGGGTGGTGAGTTCGTTGGGCAAGGGCCTGACGGCGGCCTCGCTGGGCACGTTGCTCGAAAACCGCGGCCTCAAGGTCGTGCTCCAAAAATTCGACCCCTACCTTAATGTGGACCCCGGCACCATGAATCCGTATCAGCACGGCGAGGTCTATGTGCTCGACGACGGCGCGGAAACCGACCTCGACCTCGGCCATTACGAGCGGTTCACCAACGTCAAGCTGACCCGCCTCAACAACCTCACCAGCGGCCAGGTTTATCAGAACGTGCTCAACAAGGAGCGCGAAGGCAAATATCTCGGCAAGACCGTGCAGGTCATCCCGCACGTCACCGACGAGATCAAGAATCGCATCCACCTGCTGGCCGAGCAGAGCAAGGCGGACGTCGTCATCACCGAAATCGGCGGTACGACCGGCGACATCGAAGGCCTGCCGTTCCTCGAGGCCATCCGGGAATTCGCCCTGGAAGTCGGTTACAACAACGCGATTTTTCTGCACGTCACTTACGTTCCATTCATCAAGGCCGCCGGCGAATTGAAGACCAAGCCGACGCAGCAATCCGTCGCCAAGCTGCGGGAAATCGGCATTGCGCCGCACATCCTGGTCTGTCGCAGCGACCGGCCGCTCGACAAGGAGGTGCGCCAGAAAATATCCCTGTTCTGCAACGTGCCCGTGGAGGCGGTCATCGAGGAAAAGGACGTGGACCATTCCATTTACGAAGTGCCGTTGATGCTCCAGCGCGAACGGCTCGACGACCTCGTCTGCCAGCTGTTGCGCCTCGACACGCCGCCCGCGAACATGACGCACTGGCAGGAAATCATCCGCAAACTCATCGCGCCGCAGCATCGCGTCCGCATTGGCGTCGTCGGCAAATACATCGGCCTGCAGGACGCCTACAAATCGGTCTATGAGGCGATCATGCATGGCGGCGTCGGCAATGATTGCGGCGTGGAAATCGTGAAGGTGGACGCCGAGGAAATTGAAAAGGAAGGCGCCGAAAAAATCCTGAAAGGTCTCGGCGGCATTCTCGTGCCCGGCGGCTTTGGCGAACGCGGCATCGAAGGCAAAATCCAGGCCGCGCGGTTTGCGCGCGAAAACAACATCCCCTACCTGGGCCTGTGCCTCGGCATGCAAATTGCCACCATCGAATTCGCGCGCAACGTCCTGAAGTTAAACAAGGCGCATTCGACGGAGTTTGACCCGGCCACGCCGCATCCGGTCATCGCCATGCTCGACGAGCAGAAACGCGTGACGAAAAAGGGCGGCACGATGCGGCTGGGCGCGCAGCCCTGCCAGTTGGCGCTCGGCACGAAGACGGCGGAACTTTACGGCTCATTCGTGGTCAACGAACGTCACCGTCACCGCTACGAATTCAATAACGCCTACCGCGAACGATTCGAGAAGGCCGGTTTTGTGTTCAGCGGCCTTTCGCCGGACGGCAAGCTGGTGGAAGTCATCGAACTTAAGAACCATCCGTTTTTCATTGCGAGCCAGTTCCACCCGGAATTTTTGAGCAAGCCGCACCAGCCGCATCCGCTGTTCAAGGGTTTCATCGCCGCCGCGCACCAGAAGATCCGCCAGAAATCGCCTTAATCCAATGGCCAGGTGCCCGATTCAAGAAATTGCGAAGCGGGCCGGCAACGCCGGCATCCCGTTTCTGGTCATCGGCGGTTACGCTGTTTTCGCGCACGGATATGTGCGTGCGACCGACGACCTCGATCTGATTGTTCAACGCGGACGGCGGGCGCAGTTGGGCGAGTTGTTTGGCGATATGGGGATGTCCGTCAAAAGCGACGCGGCCAACTTCGTCCAGTTTGATTCCCGGGATGAGGCCGGCATGGCTGTGGACTTGATGTTTGTTTCCGATGAAGTCTTCAGCCAATTGGAGCAGGCGGCCGTCGAGGCAAGAGTGGAGGATACCTGTGTGCGGGTGGTTTCGTTGCCCCATCTCATTGCCTTGAAATGCCACGCGTTTCAACACAGCAAATCCATCCGCCGACTCAAGGACATGGACGATCTGGTTCAACTCATCCTGATCAACCGGCTGGACTTGAATGAGCCGAAACTTCGGGCGACAATCCTCAAGCATGGAAACGCGGAAACCTATGAAAAGCTGCGACACGCCTGCGCCGACGAATGACAGCAGCCTGCGCGACGCGCCCGGCCTGGAATTCCCCGACTGGAGCGGGATGCTGCCGCATCGGTCCCGCATGACGTTTGAAGAAGCCGTGCGTTGGAACGACGAAATGCGTTCGTTGTTTCCAGCGAAGAAGGAATCACCAAAGCTGGAGGCGGAGCGCCGGTGTCACGAAGAATTTATTTTGTGACCGCGCAGCGCAGTCGTCCCGAACACCACATTCGTCCCGCATGACCTACGCCGCCGCCATCCAGTTTCTTTACGGCCTGCGTTTGTTCGGCGCGAAATTCGGGCTGGAAAACACCTTCAAGCTGGCCGCGCTCGCCGGCAATCCGCAGGAAGAACTGCGCTTCATCCATGTCGCCGGCACCAACGGCAAAGGCTCCACCTGCGCCATGCTCGAAAGCATTTATCGCGCGGCCGGACGGCGCACCGGGTTGTTCACCTCGCCGCATCTCGTCTCGTTCCGTGAACGCATCCAAGTGAACCGGCAGCTTGTTCCCGAAAACGAAGTTGTCCGGCTCGTCAGGGAAATTCAACCGTTGCTCGGACAATTTCCCGCCGGCCATCATCCGACCTTCTTCGAGGTCGTTACGGTCATGGCACTGAAGTTCTTCGCCGCGGAAAAGTGCGACCTGGTAATTTGGGAAACCGGCCTCGGCGGCCGTTTGGATGCGACGAACATCGTCACACCGTTGGCCAGTGTCATCACCAACATTACCTTCGACCACGAGCAGTGGCTCGGCGATACGCTCGCTAAAATCGCCGCTGAAAAGGCCGGCATCATCAAGCCCGGCGTCCCGGTCATCACGGCGGCGGACGAACCGGAAGCCCTCGCGGTGATTGAAACGACGGCACGAGAGAAACATGCGCCGCTCATCGAAGCAGGACAGGCGTCGCGCCTGTCTCCATTTGGAAAAGCGAGGAAGTCAGAGACAGGCGCGACTCCTGTCCTGCCTCTGCCTGGCGAACATCAAATAAGGAATGCTGCACTCGCGCTGACAACGGTCGAGGTGTTGCAGAATAAAATTCAGGTGAGCCATGAAGCCATCCGAACCGGTTTGTCCAGGGTGGATTGGCCGGGACGCTTGCAGTTGATTCAAAGGCCAAACGGCCAAAAAATCCTGCTCGATGGCGCGCACAACGTGGCCGGAGCGAAAGCCTTGCGCGCCGCCTTGGAGAAGCATTTCCGGTCTCCGCGACATACGCTCATTCTCGGCGTGCTTCAGGACAAGGACTGGCGGCACATCTGCGAAACGCTGGCGCCGCCGGCGGCGCGGATTTTTACCGCGCCGGTCTCCAGCGAACGCAGTGCCGATGCGGACGAACTGGCGGCGGCCTGCCGCGCGGCGAATCCGACGGTGGGGATTGCCGCTTGCGCTTCCTTGCGCGAGGCGCTGGCGAAAACAGCGGGCGACGATTTTGTCGTTGTCACCGGCTCGCTTTATCTCGTCGGCGAAGCGTTGGAAATTCTCGGCCTTTCGCCGGCGCCCGGCGGCGAGCGCGCGTTGAACGAATGGACGGCCAAAATTTCCAGCCGCTAATAATCTAATTTAGCCTTATTGATTTCTGCAAAAGGGGTGTATTCTTTCTTGATTCTAACCCTCTGGATAAGTAAATAATTAAGTCCGTTAGAATAATTTTGAGAATCAATATGGCTTACACGGACACGTTGCCGTTACAAGGGAGGTACGGGCAGACCGCCCGCCGGGATGCCTGGTGGGTGCAGCCGCTGCTGGTGTTCCTCGGATTTGCCGCGTTCATCGTCTATTCCACCTGGGCGGCGTTGCAGGGAGGTCATTACTGGTTCATCGGCAATGGCGCGGATTATCTGTCGCCGTTCTATTCGCCGGAACTTTTCGGCAACTCGCCGCACAGTTGGTTTGGACCAAAGCCCGGTTGGTGGCCGTCGTGGTTGCTGTTTTCACCCGCGTTTTTGGTTTTATGGGCTCCGGCGGGTTTCCGGTTCACCTGTTATTATTATCGCGGCGCGTATTACAAGGCGTTTTGGGCCGACCCGCCGAACTGCGCTGTCGGCGAGCCGCGCAAGGCGTATCTCGGTGAAAGGTCGTTTCCACTCATCCTGCAGAACATTCACCGCTATTTCATGTATCTGGCCGTGGTTTTCATCTTCATTCTCGCGTACGACGCGTGGCTGGCGATGTGGTTCACGGAAAATGGTGTGAAACACTTTGGCATCGGCGTCGGCACGCTGGTTCTGGTGGTGAACGACGTTTTGCTTGCCAGTTACACCTTTGGCTGCCATTCGCTGCGGCATTTGATTGGCGGGTTTTTGGACGCGCCGTCGAAAGTTCCCGCGTGCGCGAAAAGTTACGCGTGCGTCAGTTGCCTCAACCGCCGGCACATGCTCTGGGCGTGGATCAGCTTGTTCTGGGTCGGGTTTTCAGATGTTTATGTGCGCCTCTGCTCCATGGGCATCTGGCATGACTTCAGATTTTTATAAACCTGCAACCTGAATTTTTGTCACTGTGGCCAATTACGAAACTCTCGAATACGACGTTCTGATCATCGGCGCGGGCGGCGCCGGCTTGCGCGCGGCCATCGAAGCCTCAGCCGCGGGCGTGAAGGTCGGCCTGGTCTGCAAATCGCTTCTGGGCAAGGCGCACACGGTCATGGCCGAGGGTGGCATGGCCGCGGCTCTCGCCGATGTGGATGACCGCGACAGTTGGAAGGTCCACTTCGCCGACACGATGCGCGGCGGCCAATACGTCAACAACTGGCGCATGGCCGAGCTTCACGCCAGGGAAGCGCCCGACCGCGTCCGCGAACTCGAAGCCTGGGGAGCGGTTTTCGACCGCACGCCCGACGGCAAAATCCTTCAGCGCAATTTTGGCGGCCACCGGTATCCCCGCCTCGCGCACGTCGGCGACCGCACCGGGCTGGAACTGATCCGCACGTTGCAGGACCACGGCATTCATCAGGGCATCGATGTCCAAATGGAGCACACCATGGTCACGCTGCTCAAGGATGGCGAGCGCGTGAGCGGTGCGTTCGGCTACGACCGCGAGCGCGGGCGTTTCAAAATCTTCCGGGCGAAGGCGATTGTGCTGGCGACCGGCGGCATCGGCCGTTCCTATAAGATTTCGAGCAATTCCTGGGATTGCACCGGCGACGGCCAGTCGCTCGCCTATCACGCCGGCGCGGAACTAATGGACATGGAGTTCGTGCAGTTCCATCCGACGGGCATGATCTGGCCGCCCAGCGTGATGGGCATGCTCGTGACCGAAGGGGTGCGCGGCGAAGGCGGCGTTTTGCGGAACAAGGATGGCCGGCGTTTCATGTTCGACGACATTCCGGACAACTACAAAGCCCAAACCGCCGACAACGAAGAGGAGGGGTGGCGTTATTGCGCGGGCGACCGAAATGCGCGCCGGCCGCCCGAACTGCTGACGCGCGACCACGTGGCGCGCTGCATCATGCGCGAGGTCAAGGCCGGCCGCGGCAGCCCCCACGACGGCGTGTTCCTCGACATCTCTTGGATCAAGGAGAAAATTCCCAACGCCGCCGAGCACATCAAACGCAAGCTGCCCAGCATGTACCACCAGTTCCTGCAGCTCGCCAGCGTTGACATCACCAAAGAGCCGATGGAAGTCGGGCCGACGACGCACTACATCATGGGCGGCGTGCGAGTGAACAGCGACACTCAAATGTCAATGGTGCCTGGGCTGTTCGCGGCAGGCGAAGTGACCGCCGGATTGCACGGCGCCAACCGGTTGGGAGGCAATTCACTGTCGGATTTGATCGTGTTCGGCAAACGGGCCGGAGAGTTTGCGGCCAAATTCGCGAAGGAACATGGCGCCGGCCGGGTCAACGACAGCCAGGTTGAGGAAGCCGCGCGAGCGGCATTGGAGCCGTTCAATCGCGGGGCGTCGGTCGGCGGCAGCGCCGAAGGTTCCTACCAGGTGCAGTATGATTTGCAGGAGATGATGCAAAACCTTGTCGGCATCGTACGGCGCGAGGCGGAAATGCTCCGCGCGTTGGACGGGATTGGGAAACTTTTGGAACGCGCCAAACACGTCGCCGTCCATGGTCACCGGGAATTCAATCCCGGCTGGCACACGGCGCTGGATTTGAAGAATTTGCTTACGGTTTCCGAGGCCATCACCCGTTCGGCCATCGAGCGCAAAGAAAGCCGCGGCGGACATTTCCGCGACGATTTTCCGACCAAGGACGCGGTGGCCGGCAGGATGAACGTCGTTGTCCGGAAAGGCGGCGACGGCCAGATGCAGGTGCGGCGCCAGCCGATTCTTGAAATGCCGCAGGAGTTGAAACAGATCGTTGAGGAGATGAAATGAAATCGGCCACCTTCAGAATCTGGCGCGGTGACGCCCAGGGCGGGAAGTTCGTGGATTACACCTCGGAAATCACCGAAGGCATGGTGGTGCTCGACGCGGTGCTGCACATCCAGGCGGCGCAGGCCAACGACATGGCCTGCCGCTGGAACTGCAAAATCGGCCGGTGCGGCTCGTGCTCGGCGGAAATCAACGGCATGCCGAAATTGATGTGCATGACACGGCTGGATCAATTGCCGCCGGACCAGCCCGTGACCATCCAGCCCATGAAGACCTTCCCGCACATCCGCGATCTGACGACGGACGTTTCCTGGAATTATCGCGTTAAGAAAAAAATCAAGAAGTTCAAGCCGCGCAAACCCGACGCGCCGGACGGAACCTGGCGGATGCAGCAGGCGGACATTGACCGCGTGCAGGAGTTCCGCAAGTGCATCGAATGTTTTCTCTGCCAGGACGTCTGCCACGTGTTGCGCGAGCACCACAAGCACGATGAATTCATCGGTCCGCGGTTTCTGGTCTATGTCGCCGCACTGGAGATGCATCCGCTCGATACGGAAGACCGGTTGCCGGAATTGAAGCAGGCGCACGGCGTCGGCTTCTGCAACATCACCAAATGCTGCACGAAAGTCTGCCCCGAAAGCATCCACATCACCGACAACGCCATCATCCCGCTCAAGGAGCGTGTGGTGGATGAATACTTTGACCCGCTCGGCTGGCTGTGGAAAAAGTTGCGGCCGAAGGCATGATGACGTGCGTCAGACCGCCACGCCTTCTTCTTCGGCTTCCATGGCCGCCACAAGGTCCTTTTCCGCCAGCACCCAATCCGCCAAGGTCAGCGGATGCTCCGGCAGCCTGTCGCGATACAGGCGATACGCATGTTCGCGCACCATGCCCGGAGTGACGCCGGGAGTGACCGGCCTGGGCTGTTCAACGGCTCTTAATGTTTTGCCTTTCGTTTTCATACAAGACTCCTGTTTAAACATAACCTTCCCCGCCCGCCGCGCAAGTGGCGCAAAAACGCCGAAAGCGATCAGAGTCGCTTTTTTGCAAAAGCGCGGCCTGAAGCTGACTTCAGATAAGGCTCAAATTCGACGGCACGCTCCCGCTCTGCGAACGCCATTGTTGTTTTGATTTGCCAAGGCCGGAATTTGGCGGTGTGCGGAACATGTCCGGCGTTGTGCATTTTCAAACGCGCCTGCAAATCTTCTGTAAAGCCGGTTTAGAAATGTTCCGCATTGTTTTCGCTTTGAAGAATGTGAACGTAAAAGAATTTCATTCTTTCTCCGCTGGCTTGCCGAGCCGAGGCTCGGAGCGCCTTTCTGAAGATAGATTCAGCCCGCCTTCGCGCTTCGCGCTATGGCGCGGCAGCTTTCGCTCTCCGCTGCGCTTCAATTCAAGCTGGTTTACCGAGCCGTAGCTCGCAGCGTTCGTGTTGAGGATGGTTTATCAGCCCGCCTACGCTCTTCGAGCTTCGTCGCGGCAGCCTTCGCTCTTGCTTCGCTGCGCTGAATTTAAGCTGGCTTGCCGAGTCGAAGCTTGAAGAGTCTTTATTGAGTGTGTGACCGTCAGCCCGCCTTCGCCAAGCTCCGGCGCGGCAGTCTTCGCTTTCGCTGCGCTTCTGTAAAGTTGCGGTGATTCTGTCCGGAATACGAGAGTTCCAAGTTCCAAGAATTGTGAAGACAGAAACTGCGCAGCCTTTTGGCGGCTGTAAAAACCGTGATTCAATGCCGGTTTAACGGCGATTAAAAGCTGGTTTAAGCCTCGACCAACGAGGCTGTAGCGCCGGCGCGAAACCGCGAGCCGTTCGCAATCAAATTTCCGCGTCCACGCGCAACCGGAATGATCGGCCGCATCGGCTCCGGTGCCGATTCAAGTTCCGAGTCGGTTACGTCCGGCAAAACTGGCGCAGGCCTTGGCCGGGATTTCCGGCTCGTGCTGCGCGCGGCTTCCATGCCTTCCAGGAACGTCTTATCGCTGGGCAAAAGAAAATCGTAAATCGCCCGGTGGACGTGGTCCAATGACGCCTTGCTCAAATCTTCCGTGCCGAGCATGGCGCGCACTTCATCGGCCACGTCCCCCACTGCCGAGAGATCGCGTTTGCTCAAAAGCGCATAACCGGCAATCTTTGAAATAATGCGCGCATCGGCCTTTTTGAAAACATTCCGAGCAACGGCCTTGATGTCCTCTTCGCTGTTCGTCGCCGGCAACTTCACCCACCGCTTTACGCGGCGGCGAAATTGCCGGTAGTTCCATTCGACTTGGTCCGCCGCGCGCGTCATGCACACGATAAATTGCGGAGTGGTAACAAGCGCGATTGGCACGCCCTGGTTGCAAACGGCTGTATCAACCCAGTCCACCACCTCGGGCCGCGAATACATCCGCCGGCTTTGGTTGAAAAGGAAGTGCGCCTCGTCCACCACAAGCATAAGCTTGGACCGCCTCAGCACGTCTTCGATCCGCTCCTGCATTTGGGTTGCCGAGCGTGTGTAGCTGGAGGCAATGCCGAGCGCTTTTGCAATTTCCCGGAACGCAATCGTCTTGCTGGCGATGCCTTTGAGACTGACGAAGCGCGCCTGCCCAAGATGCCTTTCAGTCCAAGCCTTCACGGCCTCAGTTTTACCTCGGCCCTCAAGACCGTCCAAAACCACCATGCCACGACTGGCCAGCGCGTAGTCCAGCGTTTCCCAAATCTTTTTGCCGGTTGTGGTGAGTTGGAAATTCTCTTTGATTCTGGCGGAGCAGCGCGACTGGTATTCAAACAACGCGCCAACTATGTCGCGGAAATAATACAAGTCGGCTTTCCAAAAATC